>DAITMC010000029.1:0-23210 GCA_036835365.1 Saprospiraceae bacterium | reverse complement strand
TTTTGGAGCGTTGCCAATTTTTTGAAAAAAAATACGGACAAAGATTTCAAATACCGTCATTTTTAAGGAAAATAGAGTGAAATGCGAACAGTTAAAATAGTATAAATGTTAGCATAACTATCCTTGTTGATATCTGGGTATTGACTACGATTACTTTCAACAATTTCTCATAAAATCATCAAAAGGCTAAACAAAAAAAGATCGGAAGCTAAAAGCTATCCGACCTCAAGGATTAATCACACAACTATTCTGATTGATTTTGTAAGTTCATAATATCCTTATGGAAGCAATACCCTGTCAATAACATGAACCACGCCATTGGTTGTTAGTACATCTGGAATAACCATGTTTGCAACAGCACTATTGCCATTTCCTGTTATCGTAAGTGTGCCATTATTGAATGCGCCTAGTGTAAGGTTAGTACCGCCAAGTGGAGATATTGTGCCACCATTCATTTCAGAAGTGAATTTGCCACCATCTGCAATAACATGGTTCAACAAGACTGCCGTTATCACATCTTTTGGCAACTTGCGCACATCAGCAGGTACAGTGAGTGGTACACCTAAATCGTTACCCAACTGCATAAAAGCGGCATCTGTTGGTGCAAATACAGTGAAAGAACTACCTTCAGGTGTTGCCACTAAAGCGCCTGCTAACTCTGCATACAACAGTGCTTCTACCAAGAAAGAAAGTTCAGGCACAACAAACACTTGAGCATCTTTCAATGCCAATGCTGATTGTACAATATCTGCACCTGTTGCTAAGAGCACTTTATCAATTACATGTACTGTTCCGTTATCTGCTTGAACATCAGTAGCTAATATTTTTGAGCCGTTGATGTAAAGATCATCTCCTCTTCTGATGAATCTACGGTTCGGTCCTAAAGCAGAACCAGAAGTCATACCCGCCATAATCGTGCTGCCCTGCAAGTTGCCATTGGACACATGATACAATAAGGTGCTAGTCAAGAAACCCTCATTTAGTACAGTTAAAGCATCTGCATTATTTAAACCCAATCGAGCAAAAGCATCGTTGGTAGGCGCAAATACCGTATATGCACCTGATGGGTCGTTTGGATTAGGGTTGGAAAGCACTACCGCTACACCACCTTGTATGGCAGCAGCTTCTAGGGTGCTAAAATCACTGTTAGTTACTGCAATGGAAGCGATGGTAGGTAGTAAATTTTCGTCCTCTTTTTCGCAAGAAGACAGCGTACATACAACAACAGCAGATAACACTGCCCAAAAAAATCTTTTATTGAAGAACATAATGTTGAATTTTAAATGTTGAAAATTGTTTTTAGAATAGAATAATTGAAACGTTGTAGGGATTAGAAATTCAATACTAAGCTACCAAAATAGCCTGTGGATTTGCCAATATTGCGTCCGGTAAGGTATTGGTTAATGCCCCCAGCAACCCCAAAACCACCAACAATCGGTACGTAAACACTTGCACCTGCACGCGTGTAGGTTACATCCGTAGCAGGGAAGAAGCCCACAAAACCTTCACCTAAAATGTTTACACCGCCGTTGGATACTTGACCAGCGTACCATGCCTCGGCGTAGATGCGACTACCTGCATAACCTAACTTAATTTCCCCTAATAGCGCATCCGGAACTTCATTGTTACGAAGGCTATAACCTGCCTGTGTGGTCAAGAAAACACCAGATTTTGTGCGCAATTGAGCAATGGCAAAACCATTTAAACTGGTAGCACGATTACCAATAGCTAGAATAGATTGTAAGCCTTCATCTACTCGGTAATCGCCAAGAGGCGTTCTCAAACCTGCACCAAATAAGAAATTCAAATTACTTTCTCCCATTTGAACGTTGAATGGATTGTATTTTAGGAATAAAGAAATGTCCTGAATACCACTTCTCTCGTTTTCAAAACCTAATCGGTTCAGCACAGTTTCGCTAGCGTTCCCTGTTGCTTTAATGTAAGGTAAACCCATCACTACATCCAAACGATCGCTGATACCATAAGAAGCATAAATAGAAGTGCTATTTACTTCCACCTCTTCAAAAACGGGTACACCGTTAGCATCGTTAGGTACAAGCAATACTTCATCGTACTGCTCTCCAGATTGAGAAATAGCGATAGCTCCTCGACCTTTACCATTCATAAATCCACTGAGCGGACTTTGTGCTTCCATTGAAAAACACAACACCATAAGCACTAATGTGCCTAAAAGACCATTTTTTTGCATAATAGAATACGTTTTAGATTACAAATTTTTTTGACAACTGATTTCTCTGAATTTAATACAAATAGATGATTTTTTTATTTGTATCTGCTTTACAATCAAATGAAAGTAAGTATTGTATTCATCAGTTATCCCATTTACGAGAAGTATAATTGATTTGGTTTTTTTAGTATTTAATTTTTTTTGTTCTTGATGCGTTTTTTGCGTGCGTTTTTCGAGTAAGATTTATTGCCGCCACTTCAACTCATCGGCTTGTTGTTCAATAACGCCTTCTGATACAAGATATTCAATTACTTTTAGTACTTTTTTCTGACGCTTTGGGGTGAAGTTCTCAACCAATAATTTCAAGGTGCTAGGTTGATTCTGTAATAAGATGCGAATTTTTTCTTTGTAATTCTCAAGTTCTTCAGCACTAATTTTATCCTCATGCCTACCCAAACAAACATCGCAAACGCCGCAGGTAGGAGCATTTTTTTCGTCAAGGTATTGCAGTAATTGTTGGCTTCTGCATTGGATGTGTTCGGCGTAATGAATGGCAGCCTTTGTTCGATAGTGGTAACGATGTTTTCTGAATTCATACCGCTCGTGGTCAATCGTAAGATTATCGGCTGAGATGCGCTCTTTTATAAATACAATCTGGGGCTTATCTTTTTGAGGAATATAATCGATGATGCGATCTTGTTGCATTTTTAATAGGGCTTGTTTTAGTGCAACAAGCGCTATGTTTAATGCTTTTGCTAAAGGAATTTCTTTTATTTTTGTATAATGCGAAAAAGAACCCTGCGTAGTACGTAGGAGGGCTTTCAAGATTTTATCAAAGCTCGGATGCTCCAATTGATAGCTAAAAAGTTCATCTTTGTTAACCAGTATGGTAAACTGTGAGGGCACAAATACAGCTTCTGTGAGAACAATCCAACCTTCTTGTTCTAACATCTTTAGTGCGGTGTGTGTTTTTACTAAATCCAGTGAAAATTTTTTCGCAAAATCTAGTAAATCAAAATCATAACTTTGCCCTTCTCCTGCACCAACGGCTAGTTGGAAATAGCTACCCAACGCTCGATAGACTTGCTGAATAAAGCTGAATGGAGGAAAAGACTGTTCGTAACTACGCTCCAAATTAAATTTATCTGATTCGCAGTAAAGCAATGCAGCGTAGGCTTTTTCGCCATCGCGACCCGCTCGACCTGCCTCTTGGAAATAGGCTTCTAAACTGTCTGGCAAGTCCATATGTACCACTAAGCGCACATCAGGCTTGTCAATACCCATACCAAAAGCATTGGTACTCACAATAATTCTAACCTTATTATTAATCCAATCTTCCTGTTTTCGATGGCGCTCTTCACTGCTCAACCCAGCATGGTAAAAGTCTGCTTTTTCGCCTTTTTGCTGTAAAAATAAAGCTAAGTCTTTGGTTTTCTTTCTGTTGCGTACATAAACAATAGTTGAGCCTTTTAGCTTTTGTACCATTTGAAGCAATTTATTTTCCTTTGCTTCCTCGTGTAGTACCACGTAGGCAAGGTTAGTGCGTGCATGGGTAGTGCGAAAAACATTTTTTTCTGTGAAGGCTAGTTTTTCTTGAATGTCCTGTTCTACTTCTTTTGTAGCCGTGGCAGTTAATGCCAATATAGGAACTTTTGGGTGCAAAGCCCTGATGTCAGCAAGGTGTAGATAAGGTGGTCGAAAATCGTAGCCCCATTGAGAAATGCAGTGTGCTTCATCCACCGCTAATAAGTTAACCTTCATTTGCGCAATGCGTTGCTTCGCTAACTCACTCAACAATCGCTCGGGGGAGAGATAAAGCAATTTTACATTGCCATAGATACAATTATCCAAAATACGGTCAATTTCTTTATAGTGCATACCCGAATAAATGGCTTCAGCAGCAATATTTCTCTTTTTGAGTTGATATACTTGGTCTTTCATCAAGGCAATTAATGGCGAAACCACAATACAAATACCTTCTTGACACAAAGCAGGTACTTGAAAGCAAATAGATTTGCCACCACCTGTTGGCATCAAAGCAAGCGTATCCTGACCTTCTAGCACCGACTGAATAATTTGCTCCTGCGGTGTGCGAAAGTTGGAATAACCCCAATATTTTTGCAATATTTGTAGTGCTTGATTCAATTTTATATTACCTCTTATTAGTTTTAACAAAGCTAGTAGGATAAATCAACATTATGAAAAATACCAACTTCAATTCTTACAACAGTTTAAAACAAACAACGGCTCATTTGGTATTTGTACTACTTCTTTTAGCGGCTTGTCAGATGCCAGAAAAAGTACCTACTGACGAAATGCAATATTTCTTTGTAGGTACTTACACCGATAATGAATTTGGTACCGGCAAGGGAAAAGGTATTTATGCTTACCAACTTAATCCTCAAACAGGAGAAATGACTTATCTGAATACAACAGAAGGCATGATTAATCCAAGTTATTTGGCGATAGAACCGTCAAGAGATTTACTGTTCACGGTTAATCAACATGGATCCACCCATGAAGACACAACAGGTACAGTGAGCGTTTACAAAATAGACCGAGCAACAAAAACATTATCTTTTATGAATAAGCACTCTGCACTAGGTGCAACACCGTGCCATATTAGTTTCGATGCAAATAAAAAATTTCTACTCGTTGCCAACTATGTCGGTGGAAATATTGCTGCCTTGCCTATCCTGGAAGATGGACAACTTGGCGCTCCTACGGGTATGGTACAACATATTGGCAGCCATACGCATCCAAGACAAACTGCACCACATGCTCACTTTATTAAGGCATTGCCCAATGGCGATATTTTAGCAGTAGATTTAGGATTGGATCAAGTGCTAAAATATACCTTGACAACAAAGGGAGAGCTAGTTTCAGATACTACTGTTTTTTATCAAACAGCCAAAGAAGCGGGTCCCCGCCATTATATTTCCTCGTCGCAAGGCGACATTATATATGTACTCAATGAATTGAACAGCACAGTTGAAGTCGCTAAAATAGAAAAGGGTAAAGCGATTAACCTACAAACTATTAGTACCTTGCCAGAAGGTTATGAGGGTGAAGGCAACTGCGCTGCCATCAAAATTCATCCTAGTGGCAAATTTTTGTATGCTTCTAATAGGAAAAATCATCATAGTATTGTGGTATATAGTATCAATACTGACGGCACATTGACGCTAGTAGAGCATGAATCTACACAGGGCGAAACGCCACGCGACTTCGAAATTGACCCAACTGGGCAAATGCTCCTTGTTGGTAATCAAGCTACGGATAACTTGCTTACTTTCAAAATTGATGCCACCACTGGGGCACTTACAGCAACTGGCTTTAAAGCTGAAGTGCCAACGGCAGTTTGTATCAAGTTTTTGTAGCAAAAGAATAAATCAATTGCTTAATATGAATCATAAAACGTAGTCTTAAATAGTATTTAATGTTCATTTTGTTTATAATAAATCTAAATAACGATAAGTCAAATAAAAATCAAACGAATTAAGGTTCTATTTAAGCGGTAAGGTTCATATATTTGCCTAAAGTTTATTGAAAAATATGGACTATCAAAAGGGTAGGAGTATAATAACTAAAACAATCTTTTGAGATTAATACTATAAGCAAAATGAAAAAGATAGGAATTAAAGTTTTTTCTGTATTTATTTTGGTTTTTTTAGCCAATCAGGTGTTTGCACAAACAGCAGGATTGTTAGATGGTGCTAATTGGATAACTTATGCAATTATTGCTTTAGTAGGCATTATTGCCTTGTTTTTTGTAATTCAGGTAGCAGATAGCTTTTTGGCGATGCAAGCTAAGACAGTCGGTGTGGATACAGAAGATGTAAATGTTTCTATCTTTCCAAAATGGAATGAGATAATAGGTACCAGCAATGAGCCATCTTTTATGAAAGATTACGAGGTGGAAAAATTCAGAAAAGGATATGATATTTTGCTAGAAGGAGAAGCTAAAGGTGCTGTTGGAAAGGCAGAAGTACGCTCTTTTGCTGTACAACCACAAAATTTTATTGGGATGTCGCCTATTCCAAAAGTAACCGTAGAAGTTGGACAGAAAGTGCAGGCAGGTGAAGTACTATTTTTTGATAAAAAAAGCCCAGAGGTTAAATATGTGGCTCCAGTAAGTGGTGAAGTGGTTGCTGTTAACAGAGCGGCAAAGCGAGCTATTGACGAAATTGTTATTCTAGCAGATGCTGAGATTGAATATAAGACTTTTCCGCTGTTTGATGTAGAAAATAGCAGTCGAGAGGATTTGGTAAATCATCTATTGGAGTCTGGTGCTTGGACGATGATCCGTCAGCGTCCATACAATGTAGTTGCAGCCCATGAAGTAATTCCTAGAGATATCTTCATTAGCACTTTCGACTCAGCACCATTAGCACCAGATAGTAATGTACTGGTAGCAGGAAAAGAAAAAGCTTTTCAAAAGGGGTTAGATGCCTTGAATAGACTGACTAGTGGCAAAGTTTATTTAGGTCTAAATGGAAGGCAGTCGCCTGCATCTGCCTTTTTCGATGCCAAAGGTGTAGAAAAGATTTTCTTTAAAGGGAAGCATCCATCGGGTAACGTTGGAGTACAAATTCATCACATTAAGCCCATTGGCTCAAAAGATAAAATCTGGACACTGGATGTTCAAGGCGTGATTACAATAGGTACACTTTTGTTAGAGGGTCGCTTTGATGCTTCTAGGGTAATTGCTTTGACAGGTGCTGAATTGAAAGAGCCAAAATACGTAAATACTTACATTGGTGCTAACATAGCAGAGTTGTTGAAAAACAACCTAGCAAATGATCATGTACGTTTTATTTCTGGCGATGTGCTTTCGGGAAAGCAAAAGTCAGAAAAACAGTTTTTGAACTATCATGATGATCAATTAACGGTTATTGAGGAGGGAGATGACTACGAATTGTTCGGTTGGCTATTGCCTTTAGCGCCTCGTCCGTCTATTTCTAACACTTTTCCAAACTTCTTATTCCCAGACCAAAAATTCAAGGCAAACACGAATACACATGGTGAGAAAAGAGCCTTTGTGGTGACTACGGATTATGAGCAGGTAATGCCAATGGATATCCTAGTACAACCTTTGATGAAGGCTATTATGACCAATGACCTAGAGCGAATAGAAGGATTAGGTATTTTAGAGTTAGTAGAAGAAGATGTAGCATTATGCGAATTTGTTTGTACATCGAAGATGCCTCTACAACAAATATTGAGAGAAGGCCTAGACGCAATGCGCGAGCAAAGTTAATTGTTATATTTTTTTGACAATATACAGGGCAACTCATATCCAAGAACCTTTGTTATATCTTTAGTAATTAATAAATTAAATATAACTAGAAGAAAAAAAAGAATTGTAACTCAAATATGAAAAAGGTTTTATTAAACGCATTCAAAAAATTAGAACCCAGTAAAGAGAAGAAATTGCTACACACAGCATATGATGCTTTCTTTACATTTGCTTTTGCGCCAAACGAAACAACACACGGAGGTGTACATATCAGAGATGGTATGGATTTAAAACGAACAATGGTGCACGTAGTGCTAGCATTGCAATTGTGCTATGTATTTGGTACATGGAATATTGGTCATCAACACTTTGTAGCGTTGGGTGAATATACTGCGCCACTTGCCGGTTTGCACTTAAAAATACTTTACGGATTAGTTAAATTGATTCCAATATTTATCGTCGCTCATGTGGTAGGTTTAGGGATTGAATTTTACTATGCGGCACGCAAAGGACATTCGGTGGAGGAAGGTTTCTTAGTGTCTGGGGCTTTAATTCCTTTGATTATGCCACCAGATATTCCTCTTTGGATTTTAGCTGTTTCGGTAGCTTTTGCAGTCATTATTGGTAAAGAGGCTTTCGGTGGTACAGGAATGAACATCTGGAATATAGCGTTGCTTTCTCGTGTGTTCATTTTCTTTGCTTATCCAATGACGATCTCTGGTGATGATGTTTGGGTGGCGGGCTTCTCATCCACTACGCCAGGCAGCGCAGTAGAATATGGTTGGTTTATAACAAGTGTGCTTAATCCAATATTAGGCACACTTGGAAGTGCTACTTTCAATATTCAATCAGCGATAGTGGATGGTTATACTGGGGCGACACCATTAAGTCTAGCTTATCAAGGTGGTTGGGAAAATGTGACAGCCAATTATTCTTCATCGGCTATGCTTTGGGGAGCAATACCAGGTTCTATTGGTGAAACGTCTAAAATATTAGTAGTGCTAGGCATTGTCTTTTTGATTGTTACTAAAATAGCCGATTGGAGAATTATTCTCTCTTTCCTTGTTGGGGCTGCTGTAACGGGAATGCTCATGAACCTTTGGGGAGCAACACCATTCATGGAAGTGCCTTGGTACAATCAATTTATCATGGGTAGTTTGCTTTTTGCTGCCGCTTTTATGGCTACTGACCCCGTAACGGCTTCTTCAACACCGACAGGTAAATTGATTTATGGTTTTATGATTGGTTTTATCGGAATGATAGTGCGAGTAATCAATCCTGCTTATCCAGAGGGTTGGATGTTGGCAATCTTGTTTATGAATACATTCTCGGCGTTGATTGACCATTATGTATTAGAAGCGAATATGAAGAGAAGAATGAAAAGAACTGCTGCAACAGCAACTGCGTAATCGAAAATGTTTATAAAAAGAATATATAGACAAACTAAAACATGGAAACAACAAACAGAATAGTCATATTTATATTAGCAATTACCTCAGTAGTGGCAATATCTTTAACAGGATTAAGGGAAGTAACTAAATCTCAAGCTGCTGTTAATGAAGCGGTTTTCAATAAAAGAGCTATATTATCTGCTATTGATAAATATTTGGAGAAGACTGTCGATCAATTAACAGACGCAGAGGTTCAAGCAATATTTGCAGAAAGCATGGAGCAGAAGGTGGTTGATATGGAAGGAAATGTTATTGATGGCATAAAGCCAGAGCAAGTAGATATGAAAAAAGAGCGAAAAAAGCCCGAATCTGAACGCGCCTTGCCAATCTATGTTTATAATGCGACGGATGGTCGTAAATTTTATATTATCTCCGTTAGAGGAAATGGTCTTTGGGATGAAATATGGGGGGTAGTCGCTTTACAAGACGACCTCAAGACTGTTGCAGGGGTATCTTTCGACCACGCTGGTGAAACACCCGGTTTAGGTGCTGAAATTAAAGATAATCCTACATTTCCAGCTCAATTCAATGGTAAGAAAATTTACAATGAAAAAGGAGAATATACCTCAATTGTCGTTCGCAAGGGAGGTGCTAGAGATAAAGACCATGAAGTGGATGGTATCTCAGGTGCAACAGTAACAGCAGACGGTGTGACAGAGATGTTAAGGAGAGGAATTCGCTACTACGAACCTTATTTGGCAAAAGTTAAAGGATAATATTTTTTTCTGATTTATTATAAATACAAGAAAACATTAATCATGGCAGATATAGCAGTTAAAGAACAACCAAAGGTACAAGAGCGTGAGCCACTCTTTGGTGCAAAGGAAAGAAAGTTAATAACCGATCCATTGAATGACAATAATCCGATTACGGTACAAGTATTGGGTATTTGTTCTGCTTTAGCAGTTACTTCATTAGTTGCGCCTTCCCTTGTGATGTCTGTCGCAGTGGTTTTTGTAACTGCTTTTTCGAGTTTATTTACTTCTTTGTTAAGAAATTACATTCCAAAATCGGTGCGCTTAATTGCCCAATTAATTATTGTGGCAACTTTGGTAACCGTAGTGGAGCTAGTACTCAAATATTTTAATTATCCAATTTATCGTCAATTATCGGTTTATATTGGTCTGATTATTACTAACTGTATCGTAATGGGGCGTTTAGAGGCATTTGCTATGGCTAATAAGCCTTGGCGGGCTTTAATTGATGGTATTGGTAACGGATTGGGGTATGGTGCTATTCTTATATTGGTCGCCATTGTGCGGGAAATATTTGGTAAAGGAACCTTATTGGGTTTCGGTTTAATTGGAGCGAGTAATGATCAAGTTGCTTATTTAATCAATACATCAGCAGAAAGTGGTTTCGGCTCTCTTTTTGCTTGGTATAGCAATAATAACTTAATGGTACTTCCAGCGGCAGCGATGTTTGTCATCGGTATAATGATTTGGTTGCAGCGTTCTTACAACCGAAAATTAATTGATATTTCTTAACATAAGCAAGTTGTATTGTTTCATCAATAATAAAGAAAATTATGGATTTTATTAATATATTCATTAAAGCGGCATTTGTAGAAAACCTAGTATTGGCCTACTTTCTGGGAATGTGCTCTTACCTAGCGGTATCAAAAACAGTGAAAACTGCTTTTGGTCTGGGCTTGGCAGTTATCTTCGTATTAGCTGTTACTATGCCTATCAACTGGTTGATTAGCACCTTCTTATTAAGTGAAACTGGTTTATTTGGAATAGATTTAACCTTTTTGAGGTTTATCCTATTCATTGCCGTTATTGCTTCAATGGTACAGTTAGTAGAGATGATTGTAGAGAAATTTTCTCCATCGCTGTACAATGCACTTGGTATTTTCCTTCCACTGATTACGGTGAATTGCGCTATCCTAGGAGGCTCGCTTTTTATGGTTTCGCGTGAATATAACTTCGGTGAATCCTTAGCTTTCGGTTTAGGTGGCGGGTTTGGATGGTTCTTGGCTATTATTGCGATTGCAGCTATCCGAGAAAAAATTAAATATTCAAATGTACCTGCACCGTTGAGAGGGTTGGGTATGGCTTTTATCCTTACAGGATTAATGGGATTAGCATTTTTGAGTTTAACTGGTATTGACCCAGCAGCCCTTACTGCTGCTAAATAATACTTAATAAAAAATTGATCACTTAAATATTAATAGGCATCATGGATATAATGACATTAGTATTCGCAGTAGTCGTCTTTATGACAGTCATTTTGTTGCTGTCTTTCTTACTGCTATACGCTAGAAAACAATTAGTTCCCCAAGGAGAAGTAAAAATCGTTGTCAACGGTGATGAAGAAAACCCAATGCTTGTTCAGCCTGGGACTTCTTTACTAACAGCACTTTCTGATAAAAGTATTTTCTTACCTTCTGCTTGTGGTGGTGGTGGCACCTGTGCTATGTGTGAGTGTCACATCTACGAGGGTGGGGGGGATGTGCTTCCAACGGAGTTGAATCACCTTTCGCGTAAAGAAGTTGCAGAGCACAAGCGCTTAGCTTGCCAAGTTAAGGTGAGAGAAGATATGCGCATCAGTATTCCAGAAGAGATATTTGGAATCAAGAAATGGGAGTGCGAAGTAGTGTCTAACTACAACGTAGCCTCTTTTATCAAGGAGTTTGTCGTAAAATTGCCAGCAGGAGAGGAGCTTGATTTTCAAGCTGGTGGATATATTCAAGTGGACGTGCCACCAGTGGAGGTAAACTATAAAAATATAGATATTACAGCACATCCTAGAATGGGTAAGCGACCAGATGAATTTCAGGAAGAGTGGGATAAATTCAAATTGTGGGATTTGAAAATGGTCAACAAAGAGCCTGTGTTCCGCGCCTATTCTATGGCAAACCACCCGGCTGAAGGGAATATTGTCATGTTGAATATTCGTATTGCGACTCCACCTTTTGATAGAGCGAAAAATGGTTGGATGGATGTAAATCCGGGAGTTTGCTCCTCGTATGTGTTCAATCAGAAATCTGGCGATAAAGTAACTATTTCCGGTCCTTATGGTGAGTTTTTCATCAAACCGACTAAGAAGGAGATGATTTATATTGGCGGGGGGGCAGGAATGGCACCATTGCGCTCTCATTTGTTCCATTTGTTTCATACCTTAAAAACAACAGATCGTAAAGTTTCCTATTGGTATGGTGGTCGTACAAAACGAGAGTTGTTTTATGTGGATGACTTCCGTAAAATAGAGCAGGAGTTCCCTAACTTTAAGTTTTATATTGCTTTGGATAATCCACTGCCTGAAGATAATTGGGTAGTAAAACAAAATATGGAAGATAATAAAGGCGATGGTTTCAAAGGGTATATTATGAGTGTTTTACATGATCAATACCTAAAAACGCATCCTGAGCCAGAAGAAGTAGAATATTATTTCTGTGGACCCCCAGCTATGAATGCCTCTGTTTTGAAGACATTGGATAATCTAGGCGTTCCAGAGGAAAATATTTCTTTTGATGACTTTGGTGGATAATTTAATCTGATCGTATCATCCTTTATCAATAAGTGAGCAACTCATATGTACTATGCAGTTGCTCATTTTTTATTTTATAAATTTGTATGAAGTACAAATAGTAATTGAATCAAGAAATTCTTAAAAATCTGAATTAAGTGTAGTTTCGTAAGTGATGAGTACTAATTTATTCAAACCATTTAGCGAATAGCATAAATTATGCGTTACATCAAAAATTATCTACTGTCCCCATATGCTTTGCTACTATTACTAATGATTTTTCTGGAATAACCTTGCTGAAAAGTTTTCTAGCGGAATTGAGTGGTTCGCCGACTGGTTTAGATGGCGCATTTGATGCTGAAAAATACGAGCGACTTTCCACGCAACTATGGGACTACCTCAACCGTAACAAAAAATATTACATATTGAACAGGATACCAAAACGGGGTAGTAAAAAGGAATGGAAGTGCAAAAAGATAGCTTTAATAATGGAGTAAAAAAAATGACAGGAAATTTCTTCTACGAATTTTTCCTGCCAAAGAGCGATAACGCACGCTAAGATTTTCTTAAGAATAAATAGTGACAATCGGTTTTTGAATAGCCTCCCTCTTTTAAGTATCAAGCATTTGAAAAATGCTTAACGAACTATCTTGAGCTTTAAAATATAGTTAGATTTATTAAACCATATTTTAGTCGGAAGCCTAAAAAACACATCAGTGCTTGGGCAAAATAAAGAACTTGTCAATAAATAGTGTGTAAAACAAATAAATACAAAAGATAACTAATGAGCTGTCTAAATTAAATGTGTGTTTTCATTTGACCATATAAATGTAATGTTCTATCCTAGAAGAAATAAGCCTACTGAGTGAATGGTAAAGTTCGTTGAGCCACTTGTAAGAAAATCTAGCTGAATTGCTTTTGAGCATCATTTTTGTGGAATAAGCTACTTTTTGGGTGTTTTTACCCTTATTTTAGCGTAACCCGTTGAATATTAAGAAAAAAATATAAATAAAACGTGCTTAAGATTTTGAAACACGAAGATTTTTACGAAATTTGCCACACTTTTGAAAAAAGATTAAATTTATTTGTAACTAATTATAAACCAGTAACTAGGATGAGGAAAGCCGATTTGGTTTCAGCTATCTCTGAAAAAACAGGGGTACCAAAAGTAGATGTACTCGTAGCCTTAGAAGCATTTTTTAAAGAAGTGAAAGATTCACTTTCTGATGGTGAAAATGTCTATATCAGAGGGTTTGGCAGTTTTGTTATTAAAAAAAGGGCTAAAAAAATAGGTCGCCATATCAAAAAAAATGAGGCGATTGAAATACCAGAGCATTTTATTCCAGCTTTTAAGCCTGCAAAAGTGTTTGTAGAGCAGGTAAAAGATAAGGTACATAGCATGCCTGAGGATATAACGGATGAGGACTAAACCAATAAATAATAGTCAACTATGACTAAGTTACAACTAGGTGTTTTTTTCGTTGCTATTGGATTGTTTGCCCTTCTATATTTAGGTTTCGATAGAAAGCCTAAAACGGTGAAAGAGGCAGAAAAAATGAGGGTGCTTGCGGTAGAATCTACTGACGTTAATGTCTTGCTTGCGGAAGCAAAAAGGACACTGAAGGTAGAAGAAGCAAACTCTATATTAGTGCTGGAACAACAGTTGGCTTTAGCCGATACGGATTCTTTGAAAAGCAAGGCTTTAAAAGAATTGTCTGGTGGTTGGTATCGCGTGGGCAAATACCCTTTAGCGGGTTATTTTGCGCAGCAAGTAGCAGAGTTGGAGGATACAGAAGATGCCTGGTCTATTGCAGGGACAAGCTACGCCATTTGCGTACAAAAGGTAGATGACGAAAGAGCAAAGCAATTCTGTACGAATAGAGCGGCAGCATCTTTTGAAAATGCAACGTCTATAAATCCAGCAAATTTGCAGCATCAGGTAAACTTATCTCTGGTTTATTTGGAGAACCCACCTCAGCAAAATCCAATGCAAGGTGTTCAGATTTTATTAGATTTAAACAAAAAACATCCAAAAGATGTATTGGTATTACTAACTTTGGCGCGCCAAGGGATGCGTACTGGACAGTATGAAAAAGCCGCAGAGCGGCTGTCTAATATTTTGGAGATTGAGCCTAATAATGTAGATGCAAATTGCCTATTAGCACAAGTTTACGAGCAATTGAATCGTCCTCAAGAAGCTCAACCCTATATAAACCATTGTAAATCATTGATAGAGAAATAATTTTTTCAAATTTTTAAAAGATAGAAAAACTATGCCATGTGGAAAAAAGCGTAAGCGCCATAAAATTGCGACACACAAGCGAAAAAAAAGACTAAGAAAAAATAGACATAAAAAGAAGAAATAATCTTTAGAAGAAGGTACTGTGTATAAGATACAATGCCTTCTTCTACTTGTGTTTTATTTCAGATTTGTATTGTAAATCTGTTCTGTTTTTTAGGGTAAATAAAAAAACTTTGACATAGTTTGTTAAAGTATTATAATATCAATAAATAAAGTTGTTATCTTAGTGTCAATTTTTAAATAATCTTTTGTTTAAAATAGATTATTTTTGTTTCATGTATTAAATTTAAACATAATATCAGGTTCGTAAATAATTGTCTTTCAGTAGATTAAAGTAGTGGTAAGCTAGAAAGAATTGTTTTACTCGCTCAAAAAAAATGAATCGTAAAAAACCTAATAAAGAAAGGTACGCTCCAAGAAAAAATGTTCACCAATGAAAGAGCGAGAAATTAGAATAACCTTAAAAAAAAGTAAGATAAGAATGTATGTAAATTGAAAAGCCGATAAAAAGAGAATGTTTTAATACAAGATGGATCAAAGCAGAAGCGGAAAAACTTTGTGTCAATTACTCTAATCTTAAAGATATTGTAATTAATGGAAGTTGAATAAAGAAATTACAAACACAATAGTTAAACTCCTTCGATATCTTCTTGCAATTAGTTAAGTGCATTCTCAGATATATTCATACTGATATATACACTTCTACTTTACTCCTTATAAAAGGCTATTATAAGCATACCCTGATCTAAAATATTAGATTGTGGAAAAAGAATTAATTATTAATTCTACTACTAGCGAAGTAGCTATTGCGTTGCTAGAAGATGGAAAATTAGTTGAGTTGCACAATCAACTCAACGACTCTCAATTTGCGGTAGGAGATATTTTTTTGGGTCAAGTTAAACGCTTGATGCCTGCCTTGAATGCGGCTTTTATTGAGATTGGACATAGTAAGGATGCGTTTTTGCATTACACCGACTTAAGCCCTAAGTTACAATCAGTAGCTAAGTTTACGTCTGATACTATTTCTGAAAAAACAAAAACGCATCGTCTTGACCATTTTGAAATAGAGCCTGAAATTATTAAAACAGGTCGTATTGATCAGGTTTTAGTAAAAAAGCAACCGCTCTTGGTGCAGATTTTAAAAGAACCCATTGGTACAAAAGGTCCTAGATTGACTTGTGAAATTACTATACCAGGAAGGTTTTTGGTGCTTTCACCATTCACGGATGTAGTAGCGGTTTCCAAGAAAATTGCTAATGCAGAAGAGCGAAAACGCTTAAAAAAAGTAATAGAAAGTATCAAACCTAGAAACTTTGGCGTTATCGTACGCACCGCAGCAGAGGGAAAAAATTCTGCTGAATTGCATGAAGAATTGAGTCGGATCATGGATAAATGGGAAAAGATGTACCATCAACTTTGTAAGTCTAAACCGCCTGTTAAACTATTGAGCGAACTAGACAAAACAACTAGCCTGCTACGTGATTTAGTTACGGATTCCTTCAATCGTATCGTGGTCAACGACAAAGAAATGTACCATAAGATTAAAGATTATTTGGAGGCTAATGTGCCGGGGCAAGCCAATATTGTACAATCTTACCGCTCTCATAAACCTATATTTGATACCAATGGTGTTACAAGGCAAATAAAATCTGCTTTTGATAGAACACCTACCATGAGCAGTGGGGCATATATTGTGATTGAAGCCACTGAAGCCATGCACGTTATAGATGTGAATAGTGGGCATAAGATGAGTAGTAAAAACCAAGAAGATGCTGTATTGGCGGTAAATTTAGAGGCAGCAGAGGAAATTGCTCGCCAGTTGCGACTTCGAGATATTGGGGGTATTATCATTATTGATTTCATTGATATGCGTAACCCGGAAAACCGAAAAGTGCTACAACGCGAGATGAAAAACTATATGAGAAATGACCGCGCCCAGCACACTATACTGCCTTTAAGTAAATTTGGACTTATGCAAATCACCCGTCAACGGGTACGTCCAGAGGTAAAAATCAGCACCGCCGAAGTTTGTCCTAGTTGTAATGGTTCGGGCAAAATTAGTGCATCAATTTTATTGGTAGATATCGTTGAGCGCGATCTCAATTTCATTATGCAATCAAGGCCCAGTTCTAAGGTTTCACTTCATGTGCATCCTTACGTGGAAGCCTTTTTGAAAAAAGGTTTCATTAATAAGCCTATTCGCTGGTATTTTGAGTATCAAAAATGGATACGCATAAGAGCCAATAGTAACTATCAACTCATGGAATACCGATTCTTTGATGAAAATGAAGACGAAATTCGCATCAAGGTCGAAGAAGAAGTAGATTTAGAGCAGTTGGAGGTGCTTTAAAGCATATACTTTAGGGGCAACCACATTTTGTGGCTCTACAAGCAGCTATAAAAAATAGCACCGCAATTAGGAGAATAAACTTCAAATAGTTGCGGTACTTTTTTTTATGGCGGTGTATGTTTATCATCATCATTTTAATTATAAAGCTAAGGTGAAATAGTGGTTTTTACAATGTTGCGTAATCTAACGAATTATTTTTTACCCTGAATAAAAAAGTACCAAAAAATCAAGATTTTACTGCTTTCTTAACACTTCTAAGCTATTGCAAATAGGAAAAAATAAGGTCGAATAATCATTTGTTTGTGTCCTGCGCAACATCAACAATTCGGATGAACGAAAGAATGTAAATCAAAGTAGAATCAATGAGTATAAACAAAATATCTATATTTATTCAAAAATAAATTGTCTAACTTTTTTGGAATGCTTGCTAAGAATATGGTACTTCGCTATGAAATAAAAACAAAATTAAATGCAGCATTATCTAAAAATTACCTTAGATTCTATTTTCCTCTTAATGCTACTTCTTACCAGTACAGTCTATGCTCAGCAGGCTTACTTTCCTGAGCGTGGACTTTGGCAAGAAAAACCTGCCTATGAATTGGGCTTCGATGAAAAACAACTGATAACTGCTATTGATTTTGCACAACAAAACGAATACATTGGCGACCGCGATTTGCGCATAGCTATTCTAAAAGGATTTGCGCAAGAGCCTTTCCACGAAATTGTTGGTCCAACAAAAGAGCGAGGTGACCCTGCGGGGCTTATTATCAAAAATGGCTATATTATTGCAAAATGGGGTGCTGTGGAACGTGTAGATATGACTTTTAGCGTCACAAAAAGTTTTTTGTCCACTGTGGCAGGATTAGCGCAAGATGAAGGTTTACTTGATGTAGATGATAAGGTAGAAGAATATGTTTGGGACGGTACATTTGCTGGTACGCATAATAGCAAAATTAAGTGGTCGCATTTGCTTTATCAATCTTCTGATTGGCAAGGCACACTTTTCGGCATGGAGGATTGGGCAGACCGCCCACCCAGACAAGGCAACCTTGACGATTGGAAGTATCGCACGCTCAATGAACCAGGCATCGTATATAAATACAACGATGTGCGTGTGAATGTACTGGCATATGCACTTTTGCAGGTTTGGCGTAAGCCTTTGCCTATGGTGTTGAAAGAAAAAATAATGGATAAAATAGGAGCCTCTAGCACTTGGCGATGGTTTGGATATGACAATGCTTATGTGAATATAGACGGTCTGGAAATACAATCGGTAACAGGTGGTGGTCATTCGGGGGGAGGCATTTTTATAAACACAATAGACCTAGCGCGCTTTGGGTTGTTATTTCAACGAAACGGAAAATGGCAACATCAGCAACTTCTTTCAGAACAATGGATACAACAAATACGTCAACCTTCTAAAGCGAATCTCAGTTATGGCTATCTTTGGTGGCTGAACAATAAAGCAGGTAGCCAGTATATGCAAGGTGTTCCTGATGATTGGTATTATGCGGCTGGGTTTGGGGGAAATTTTATTGTCATTGATCCTACCAACGACTTAGTTATTGTTACACGTTGGCTAGAACCCAACAAATTAGCTGATTTTCTGCGTTTAGTGATTGCTGCCGAAAATGGTAAAGCTACAAAAGAAACTACTTCGCTATTCAACGGCAAAGATTTAAGCGGTTGGAAAATATACGGCACAGAAAAATGGTATGTCAAAGATGGACTACTGGTTTGTGAAAGCGGACCCGATAAAGGCTATGGCTATTTAGCCACCGAAAAATCTTACAAAAATTTCGACCTTACCTTAGAATTTAAACAGGAAGCCAATGGTAACAGTGGTGTATTCTTCCGTTCTTCGCTCGAAGGCACCAAAATTACAGGTTGGCAAGCTGAAGTAGCGCCTCCTAAAAACAATACTGGGGGTATTTATGAATCTTATGGTAGAGGTTGGCTCATTCAGCCTAAACCTAGTTTGGATAAAGCCTTAAAAATGGGACAGTGGAATAAGATGCGTATTCGAGTGATTGGCGATGAAGTAACTACTTGGCTCAATGGTGTGGAAATGATTCACTTTAAAGATGAAAAAATAGGACAAGCTACTGGACAAATTGCCTTGCAAATTCACGATGGTGGTGGCATTAAAGTCAACTGGCGCAACATTAAAATCATTACTTTGGACTACTAGTAAATAAAATCAACCATGCAGTACATCTTAGCAATCGATCAAGGCACGACAAGTTCAAGAGCCATTCTTTTTGATAAAACCAGTAATATGATTGGTGTAGCACAGCAAGAGTTTACCCAAATTTATCCTCAACCAGGTTGGGTAGAGCATGATGCTAATGAAATTTGGCAAACCCAACTTAAAGTGGTACAGGAATTATTGCAAAAACAAGCCATTAAACCGCATCAAATTGCGGCAATTGGCATTACCAACCAAAGAGAAACCACTGTTATTTGGGATAAAAATACAGGCGAACCTATTTACAATGCTATTGTTTGGCAAGATCGAAGAACTGCAAATATTTGCGACCAACTTAAAGCTGATGGCTACGAAGCATATATTCGACAGAACACAGGGCTTGTGATAGATGCCTATTTTTCAGGAACAAAGGTAAAATGGCTACTCGACCAAGTGAAAGGCGCAAGGGAAAAGGCGGAAAAAGGAGAATTGCTATTTGGCACTATTGATACTTGGTTGATTTGGAAACTCACTGGCGGCAAGCAACATATTACAGATTATTCTAACGCTTCACGTACCCTACTTTACAATATCAAAAAATTAAATTGGGACGAACATTTACTGAAGGCATTGAACATTCCAAGCGCAATTCTACCCCAAGTAATGCCGTCAAGTGCTGTTTATGGGCATACAGTAGCCTACCTGTTAGGCGAGGAAGTTCCAATTGCAGGTATAGCGGGCGATCAACAGGCAGCACTTTTTGGGCAGGCTTGCCACGCACCTGGTATGGCTAAAAATACTTATGGCACAGGTTGCTTTATGCTGATGAATACAGGCGAGCAATTCGTTCAATCTCATGCTGGTTTACTAACCACGATTGCTTGGGGATTAAATGGAAAAATAACTTATGCCCTAGAAGGAAGTGTTTTCATTGCTGGAGCAGCTATTCAATGGTTGCGCGATGGCTTAAAAATTATTGATGCCTCTCCCGATTCAGAATATTTTTCCAGCAAAGTACCTAGTACCGATGGCGTGTATGTCGTACCTGCTTTTGCAGGTTTAGGCGCACCTTATTGGGATATGTATGCACGAGGCGCTATCTTTGGCTTAACGCGAGGAACACGCAAGTCGCACCTTATTCGAGCAACGCTGGAATCATTAGCCTATCAAACTAAAGATGTGTTGGATGCTATGGAAAAAGACGCACCTGTTTCTTTAAAAGCGTTAAGGGTTGATGGTGGAGCAAGTGCCAATAATTTGCTGATGCAATTTCAAGCGGATATATTGGATGTCCCTGTTGAACGCCCAAATGTTATTGAAACAACGGCTTTAGGTGCTGCCTACTTAGCTGGTTTAGCAGTTGGGTATTGGCAAATGGAAGAGATTAATCAAGGTTGGCAACTCAATATGCAATTCGAACCCAAGATGCCTGAACAAGAAAGGAATCAGTTTTACAAAGGTTGGCAGAAAGCCGTGAAGCGTACTATGGGTTGGGCAAATGAAGAATAAACCAAATTTGGTAAAGCATACACCTTTAAATTATTCGTAATTCAATTAAAATCAACCAATAAGCAGTTCAACAGCATTACTAGGCTATTCAACCTACATCAAAATTAACATTATAACGTAAAATGTATAAACAATACTGTGTTGTCGTACACAATTCTATTATATTTGATGTAAGATAAATCTGTGAGTACGCATCTTCCTCAAATAAAGAACATGACCAATTAAAATATGGGTAATCAACAAGTATCTATTGTGAAATCTGATGTGCAAATGCAGCACTTTGTCCGCCAACTTCTAAACGATTTGCAGGCACTTGAATATATGTTGGATAATGATTGGTTTGAATCAGATATTACTAAAATTGGTGCAGAGCAAGAAATTTGTATCGTGGACAGCCATACTTTCAAACCAGCTCCTATTGCTATGCAAGTGCTAGAGGGATTGGGGCATTATCCTTGGTTAGAAACAGAGCTTGCCAAATTTAATTTGGAAATCAACCTTACCCCACGCCTATTTGAGCAGGATGCACTGCGTAAAATGGAAGAAGAAATCCTTTATACACAACAAATTATCAGGACACATTTAGAAAAATTTGATGCCAAATTAATTCTTACAGGCATCTTGCCTACGTTGCGTAAATTTGATTTGGAACTTCACAATCTAACCCCAAAACCTAGATATTTTGCACTTATTGATGCCATCAATAACCAACTTAGCAAAAGTGCTTACGAGCTGCACTTGGACGGCATTGACGAATTGCACATCAACCACAATTCGCCACTACTGGAGGCTTGTAACACTAGCTTTCAGGTACATTTGCAAGTAAGTCCTCATAATTTTGTTCAATATTACAATATTGCTCAAGCATTGGCTGCTCCAGTGATGGCAATTGCTGCCAATTCCCCCCTTGTATTTGGTCGCCGATTGTGGCACGAGAGCCGAATTGCACTCTTTCAGCAATCATTGGATACACGAAAAACAAATAATCACCTCCGAGAAAGTAGTCCGAGAGTACAGTTTGGAAAGAACTGGCTCAATGCGTCTATTTTAGAAATTCACAAAGAAGATATTGCTCGATTCAGGGTACTACTAGCTACGGAAATAGAAGAAAATTCACTGGAATCCATTGCACAAAATAAAGTGCCTAGCTTGCGTGCTTTGCAAGTGTTCAATTCAACTATTTATCGCTGGAATCGTCCCTGCTATGGTATTAGCCCTAGTGGGAAACCTCACTTACGCATCGAAAATCGAGTGTTACCAGCAGGACCGACCGTAGTGGACGAAATGGCAAATGCGGCTTTTTGGTTAGGAACGATGATTGGTTTAGCCGATGAGATTCAGGATATTCGCACTGCCGTTTCCTTTGATGATGTACAGGATAATTTCTTAAAAAGTGCTAAATTTGGTATAGATTCTAGTTTTAATTGGATTGGCGACCGAAAAATTGGAGCTTGCGATTTGATTATCAATGAGTTACTACCAATAGCAAAAAAAGGCTTGCAAAAGCAAAATATTGAACAAGAACATATTGAGCGTTATTTAGGTATTATTGAGGAGCGTGCTAAACGCCATATGAACGGTGCCCGCTGGCAATTACGCGCTTTCACCAGTTTGCGAAAACAAGTACCACAAGACGAAGCGGTATCTATCCTAACGGCTGCCATTATTAAAAATCAAGCAAAAGAAATTCCTGTTCATCTTTGGACTAACCCAGAATTAGAGGACTTGGAGAAATATGAACCTTCTAAATTAAAGGTAGTGGAGTTTATGCGAACGGATTTACTTACCGTTCAGAAAGATGATATCATCGAATTGGTGGCGGAGCTAATGGACTGGCATAACATTCGATATATGCCCGTCGAAAATAAGGAAGGAAATTTGAGTGGATTGGTTAGTTCACAACAACTAATCAAATATTTTGCTAGAAAAACAGAGGGAAGAGAGATTATGGTAAAAGATATTATGCTCACTGCCCCAATTACTGTTGAGCCAGAAACGACCATTATCGAAGCCATGGAATTGATGAGAGCGAACAATATTGGTTGTTTGCCTGTCGTCCAAAATGAGGAGTTGATTGGTATAATAGAGGAATTGGATTTCTTGAAAGTAACGGTTCGCTTAATTAACCGATTGGAGCGATAGGCTTTAGATGCTAGATATTGATACTCAATTTTAAATAATAAAACAATAGCTGTGCCCAAGATTTTAGCGCAAATACTAACCATTCTTTTTCATCCGTCGCTCATTGCGACTTATATGCTCGTGCTATTGCTTCTACTAAACCCATACTTATTCGGTGTTAGGAATATTGAAGGTCAATACTCACTTATTATGATTCTTTTCTTTAGTACCTGTTTCATGCCTATGGTCATGGTGTTGATGTTGAGAAAACTTGATTTTATTGCTTCCTTAAAACTCGCAAATCGAGAAGATCGGATTGCTCCGTTTATTTTTGCTGGCTTCTTCTACATTTCAATGACTGTATTTTTTATATATCATCATCCTGATGTAC
>DAITMC010000028.1:0-23320 GCA_036835365.1 Saprospiraceae bacterium | reverse complement strand
AAAGGAAAACAGCAAGTTGATTTAGACTACGCTGAATTGAGAAAAGCAGTGTTAGTGCTGAGAGCAGTCAACCATAAGTTACGCCAAAAAGTGATTGACCTATTAGAAGAAAACGGTCAAATGGCAGTAACAGATATTTACATCAAACTAAGATTGGAACAATCCGTTGCTTCTCAGCATCTAGCTATCCTTCGTAGAGCAGGAGTAGTCCTTACAGAACGAAAAGGAAAATACATCTATTACGATCTTGATAAAGAGCGTTTAGAGCAAATTTCCAAATTAGTAGAAGAATTGGCTATACAATAAGATTGTGGAGTTGAATGTTGAATTGCCTCTATTTGAATGTATTCTAAGGATTCAAGTAGAGGCTACGCTGTTTTGTCCCTACTTGAATCTTGCTGCGGTTTCTCATCATTGGGTAATCCTATAAACCCAATGCTCGAAATTTGGTTGTTTTAATATGTCATTACTTGAATTTACAAACAAAGGACTTTACTGCCCAATAGCACAGGTGTATATTGACCCTTGGCGACCAGTCAAGCACGCCCTCATTACACATGGTCATGCTGACCACTCGCGTTGGGGGCATGACCACTACCTATGCACCCACGCCGCAAAGCCTGTAATTAAATACCGTTTAGGGCAAAATATCCATATTCAATCTGTGGCTTTTGGCGAAAATACCACAATTAATGGTGTGAAATTTTCTTTTCATCCTGCTGGGCACATTATTGGTTCGGCACAAATTAGAATAGAATATAAAGGAGCAATTTGTGTCGTCTCTGGCGATTACAAAACGCAAGAAGATGGACTTACCGAATCCTTTGAAGTCGTTAAATGTCATACTTTTGTAACCGAATCTACCTTTGGCTTACCTATCTATCAATGGGAAGCACAGGCAAAAGTCGCTGAGGACATCAACCAATGGTGGTTGAGAAATCAACAAGAGGGCAAAGTTTCCCTCATTGGGGGGTATGCGTTGGGCAAGGCACAACGTATTTTACAGTGTTTGGATACTTCAATTGGACCGATTTTTACGCATGGAGCAGTCGAGAATATCAACGAAGTGCTACGCCATCAAGGGATTAAACTACCGCCCACTAAAAGAATTGGCATACAACAAAAAAAAGGAGATTTTGGAGGTGCAATGGTCATTGCTACGCCCTCAGCGTTACAAACGACATGGGCGCGCAAATTCGGCAACGTCTCTACGGCAATTGCATCGGGCTGGATGTCCTTGCGTGGCGCACGTCGGCGTCGCTCGGTAGATAGAGGTTTTGTCCTTTCTGATCATGCTGACTGGCAGGGACTGAATGAGGTGATTCTAGCAACTGGTGCAGAGCAGGTTTTTGTAACACATGGTTACACCCATATTTTTAAAAAATGGCTGAACGAGCAAGGCATCACTGCCGAGGAAGTTAAAACAGAATACGAAGGAGAACTGAGCGAAATTAACGAATCCTCATTAGCGGAAGTTGACCAAGAATGAAGCACTTTACAGCACTTTTTAAACAACTGGATCAGTCCACTAAAACGAATGATAAAATTGAGGCATTAGCTCAGTATTTTCATATCGCTACGGATGAGGATAAACTCTGGACGATTGCATTGCTCTCTCATCGCCGTCCAAAACGAAACGTAAAAACCACCTTACTGCGTGAGTGGGCGGCTGAAGAAAGTGGTTTGCCGCTCTGGATTTTAGAAGATGCTTATTATGTGGTAGGAGATTTAGCCGAAACGTTATCGCTAATTTTGCCCAAAAATGAATCAAAAAATGAGTACAGTCTAACTTACTGGATTAACTACTTGCGGGCAATGACTGACTTGGATGATAAGGAGAAAAAAATTAAAGTGCTAACTGCATGGCATGAACTGAACACGTACGAGCGGTTTATTTTTAATAAGCTCATCACAGGTGGTTTTCGAGTGGGGGTTTCACAAAAGTTGATGATAAAAGCACTAGCACAGCATACTAATATTGAAGAAAATGTAATTGCACATCGTTTGATGGGCGACTGGTCGCCTGATGACATTTCTTTCCAAAAGTTAATTTATGAAACACATCCCGACGATGATAGGTCTAAACCTTATCCTTTCTATCTCGCTTATGCCTTGGAAGAGTCTCCTGAAACATTAGGCGACTTGCAGGATTGGCAAATTGAACGAAAATGGGATGGCATCAGAGGGCAAATCATTATCCGAAAAGGAGAAGTTTTCGTTTGGTCGAGAGGCGAAGAGTTAATGACGGATCGATTTCCAGAGTTCAGTGCTTTGGCTCAAATTTTACCTGATGGCACGGTCATAGATGGCGAAATTTTACCTTACAAACATGGGCAACCGCTCTCCTTCAACCTATTGCAAACTAGGATTAGTAGAAAAACATTAACCAAAAAAGTGTTGGATGAGGCACCTGTCGTACTCATAGCTTACGACCTTATCGAGTGGCAAGGCAAAGATATTCGACAATGCTCGCTTTCTGCACGTAGAGCATTGCTCAATGAAATGATTGAAAACTTTGATACACAAGGTATTATTTTACTTTCCGAAATAATAGAGGCATCAGATTGGGAAGTGGTCGCCAACATACAACAAAATTCAAGAGCGTTTCAAAGTGAAGGTCTTATGTTGAAGCGAAAAGGCTCCACCTACAAATCGGGACGAAAACGAGGGGATTGGTGGAAATGGAAGGTAGCCCCGCTCACGATTGATGCCGTAATGATTTATGCACAAAGAGGGTCAGGTCGAAGGGCTAATTTATTCACCGATTTTACCTTTGGAGTTTGGGAAGGAGAACAATTAGTACCTTTTACAAAAGCCTATTCTGGACTAACAGATAAGGAATTTAACGAAATTAGTGCCTGGGTTCGGCAAAATACCATAGAGCGATTTGGTCCTGTGCGTAGTGTGCGCCCTGCACATGTGTTTGAGGTTGGGTTTGAGGGCATACAAGCGTCGCCCCGACATAAATCGGGTATAGCTTTGCGTTTTCCAAGAATATTAAGATGGCGCAAAGACAAGCCTATTCAAGAAGCTAATACCTTAGAAGATTTAAAGCAAATGCTCCAGTATTATGAGAATATATAGCATTGCCAAATAATATTTCAAGAATTTGATAATCAATCTATAATATCCAACATAAGTTTTTAATACTCCTCTCTCACTATCGCGACAGGCATTCGGTAATCATAATTGCCTTTAATAATAGGTGATTGACGATTACCAGTGTAGCTGCTTACATTCTCACGAATGTACTCAAATAGTTCTTGAATACTAATAATACCATCCTTGTTTTGATCAGCTTCACCTTTCAACCCTCGAATTAAGAAATGGCTGAACACGCCTTGTCGAAGATTATTGGATTCAAGTGAAGTTTCTTCTGATTTGGAAGACATGATAAGTGCGGTACTTGGTAGCGTAGTAGCTAAGCCGTCGTAGTAACTTTCTAAAATATTTTTTAACTCCCCATCTTTAATCATTTCGCGGTCATTCAAAAAACTTCCTGAATGGCAAGCATCAGCAATACAAATTTTCAATTTGGCGGGGCTACTTTCTAAAATACGATTAATCTCTTCGTGGTAGAACTTGTTGTTGTAACCATCATAATCGTAAGGCAGAAAGGAACCAGGCAAGCCATGTCCTGAAAAATAAAGAATGACCAAATCCTGAGAGCCAGCACGAAGAAATACGTCTTCCATTGCTTTTTTAATATTCATTCTGGTTGCATCTTCATCAATTAAAATTCTGATTCTTTGATCGGACAAGGCACCACCCTCTGGGCTTTTCAAAAAGGCATACATCCTGTAAGCATCGTCGTCTGTATAACGTAATACACGCATGTGGTTGTAATTGGCAATACCGACAATAACTGCCCAAACTTTTGTTTGTTTGGACTCGCCAAGATGGGTCGCACTGTTGGCATTTGCAGCAAAAACTTGTTGCGTTGGACGTTTTCCTGTAAATTTTCCGTTGTTCCAAAAACCTTCTGTCAAGCGTCCATCTGTATGGTAAAGTGTACCATAACCATTGAGTTGCCCCTTTTCTAACTGACCATGGTATCGGCTACCGTTCTTGTAATATACCGTCCCTTCTCCATGAGGGAAGCCACTTAAGAAAGTCCCTATATATTTTCCTTGTCCTTCAGCATAAACATAAATACCTTCTCCTGATTGACAGTTGCCTTGTACACAACCGACCGCAGCGTCTTGAAAAGCGTCTGTGTTGCCAATATATTCATCTGCAATCCAATCGCCTTTAAGCTGGGTGCCATTTTTGAGATTCAACGTGCCTTTTCCATCGCGTAAGCCCTTTTTAAAGCTGCCTAAATAGTGGTCTCCATTGAAATAATCATATTGTCCCCATCCTTCGGGGCGGTTATTAAAAAAACTACCCCTGTATATGCCGCCATCTGGATAGGCAAAAACACCATTTCCATTTCTGCAATTACCTGATAAACAACCTGTTTGTAAGTTTGTATCTGCGTTTTTGTGGGTTTCTCTCAAACTTTCTTCTATTGCTAATTTGCCCATTTCGTCCACTGGGAGTCCTTTTTTCCAAAATCCTTGACGCATGGTGCCATCAGCATAAGTTTTCGTTCCGTAACCCTCGTACAGACGACTTTCCCACTCGCCATCGTACTTGCTGCCATCGGGGTACTTACAAATGCCTATGCCATGTATTTCACCGTTTTTAAATCCGCCAAAGTATTTAGCTCCACTAGGTAGGAGGTACGTCCCCTCACCGTTTTGGCAGTCTCCAGCAATACATTGTCCATAAATCAGAGGAGTAAAAACAAATGTGATTGAAAGTGTAAGTAGCAAAAATTTCATAAAGTAATCAGTTTCAATTCAAAACAAGGATAAATAGCTACATCATCAGAAACGCTCTTTTATACGCCCAACATTCAAAATGGGTTCGACTAAGCAACATAATAACTCAAAACAATTATAAGTTATGACATGAATAGAGGAGAAAGTAGCATCAATTTACTGATGTGTACTTTTTGAAGGGGGAAAGGTGTATTTTAGAAAGAGTTGCGGTTTTGAAGGTTAACGATATAATAGATTTAGCATCAATATCAATTTGAATTTCTTTAGCTTATACTCGGCTTAAAGCAGAAGCCACCATAGTGTTTATCTTTAGAAAAATTCTAAATTAGGCAAAAAGTCCAAATTATTGGTTTAAATGATTTTTTTCTGACTTTATTTATTCTGTTTGTTTAGGTTTACTTCCTACATTTATCAAAACTTTAAGTGTAATAAACAGTTGAAACGATGAATTTAAACTTAAAAGCAAAAAAAGAAAACACTTACGATGCCATTGTCATAGGGTCAGGTATCAGTGGTGGATGGGCGGCAAAGGAACTTACAGAAAAAGGTTTAAAAACGCTAGTGTTGGAACGAGGTAGGGATGTGAAACATATTGTAGATTATCCAACAGCAAATTTAGATCCTTGGAATTTTGAGCACAGGGGAAGGACTTCACCAGAAGAAATTGCGGAAAAGTATCCAAAACAAAATAGAACAGGATATACGGTTTCTGAACGTTCAAAGCACTGGTTTGTCCGAGATGATATTCACCCTTATCAAGAAGTGAAACGTTTTGATTGGATGCGTGGCTATCATGTAGGTGGACGCTCTATTATGTGGGGACGACACAGCTACCGTTGGAGTCCACAGGATTTCGAGGCTAATGCTAAAGAGGGGATAGCTGTAGATTGGCCCATTCGCTACGAAGACATTGCGCCTTGGTACACCTATGTGGAGGGTTTTGCAGGTATTCAAGGTATGAAAGAGGGCTTGGCGCAGTTACCCGATGGCAATTTTCTGCCGCCTATCAAAATGAACTGTGTAGAGCAACACTTCCGCGAAAAAGTAGATGAAAAACTAAAGTGGAAAGTAACCATCGGTCGCACTGCCAACTTAACCCAACCATTGAATGGTCGAGGAAGTTGCCAATATCGCAATCGCTGTATTGAGGGTTGTCCTTATGGCGCTTACTTTAGTAGTAATGCAGCTACACTGCCTGCTGCTGCCAAAACAGGAAACCTTACCCTGCGTCCTAATTCTATCGTTTACGAAATTATTTTCGATAAACAAGCCGGCAAAGCCTCTGGCGTTCGAGTGATTGACACAGAAACCAAAGAAGATATTGTTTTTGACGCAAAAATTATCTTTTGCTGCGCATCCGCTATCGGTACAACCCAAATATTGATGAACTCCAAATCAGAATCCCACCCTAATGGACTTGGCGCTTCAAGTGGCGAATTGGGACACAACGTTATGGATCACCATTTTAGAGTGGGCGCTTCTGCTGAGATAGATGGCTTCGACGATATGTACTACAGTGGTCGTCGTCCGACCGGTTTTTATATTGCACGCTTTAGGAATATTGACAAAGCCTCAACGCGCAAAGATTTCTTAAGAGGCTACGGCTATCAAGGGCAAGCGAGTAGAGATGGTTGGCAAAGTGCGGTAAAGGAAATGGGAATTGGTCCAAAACTAAAAGAAAATATACAGCGTCCAGGTGCATGGCGATTAGGTATGACTGCTTTTGCAGAAACCTTGCCTTACCACGAAAATAGAATGTTCTTAGATTACGAAAACAAAGATGAATGGGGTTTGCCAACCGTAGTATTTGATGCAGAGTTCAAAGAAAATGAGCGAATTATGCGCAAAGACATGATGACTTCCGCAGCAGAAATGTTGGAAGCGGCAGGCTTTAAAAATATACAGACTTACGACGCAGGGAGCTGGCCCGGTTTAGGTATTCACGAAATGGGAACAGCTAGAATGGGACGCAACCGTAAAACCTCGGTGCTGAACAAAAACAACCAAGTTTGGGATGCGCCTAATGTATTCGTAACAGATGGTGCTTGCATGACTTCTGCCTCTTGTGTCAATCCATCATTAACTTACATGGCATTGACGGCTAGAGCGGCTGATTTTGCGGTAGCTGAATTAAAAAAACAAAATTTATAACAACTCTGCCGTTACAGTCTGCATCTTGAAAAGAAATGCAGACTGGGCATTCAAAACATAAAATAATGATGAATCGTAGAGAAGCGCTTAAGCAAAGTATATTGGTTATTGGTGGAACAGTGGTTTCTGCCTCTATGGTATCTTCTATGCTGACTAGCTGTAACGCAGATGTGGTTGAAAAATGGATACCCTCTGTTTTGACACAAGAGCAAGCAGATATACTCACTAAAGCAGTTAACACTATTATTCCTGCTACCGATACACCAGGTGCAGTGCAAGCAGGAGTGCCACAGTTGTTCGATCTTTTCTTGAAAGACAACATATTTAAGCAAGAAGACCGAGATATGTTGATGAAAGGTATGGCAGATTTGGATACCGAAGCACAAACCAAATACAGTAAACCTTTTGCTCAAATAACAGACGAACAGGCTTTTGAATACCTTTCTGAATTGGACAAAGCCGCCATTGAATCGAAAGAACCGATGTTCTTTGGCGCGTTCAAGCAATTTGTGGTGTTTGCTTTTGCTACTTCTGAATTAGGCGCAACGCAGCATTTGCAATATCAAGCTGTACCAGGCGAGTATTCAGGTTGTGTGCCATTAGCAGATATTGGAGTAGCTTGGGCAGTGTAAACTACTGGTCTTTCCACAGTGTAGTTAGGTTAAGTAATTGCACTGTGGAATATGGTAGATATGTTAGATAGAAATGATGGGCTTGATGCTGTGCCGACGTGCTTTGGCTTTGCAGTCGAACTGTTAGGTGATAGGGTGAACGCATGAAATTTAGTGCTTGTTGTGCCATAAAAAATTTGAGTAGCTTAAATTTTCGTCTTTATTTTCTCTATCTTTTTAAGCAATACATTTATCATTGAAATTATTCCTTCGGCTTCGACAATATCTATTTCTATATCATTATGCATGAACTCATTTCTGAAAATTCCGTACATTCCATCGAATAAGTTTCTTAATGATTCTCTTTCCTCGTTTTCTATTTTATTGTTTAGAATTCCACCTCTCCCGAAGACTTTATTAACTAACTCTCGTCCGTCAACATTTCCAGGTTGGCCAAATGACTTTCTAAGTCTCTCTGTTAGAACAACAAATGATTTTCTTACTGCAGAGTCGCAATTATCACTTTGAAGCAATGGAAAGATTTTATCTTTCAACTCTTGGTCAATACCTTTCCTCATTAGGTATTGGATGTAATCCTCTCTGAATTTTTCAATATCTTTTTCGCAAATGTTATCAATATCACTGGAACACCTTTGTGGTTTCTGCTCTCCCAAATATCTCTCTAGCCAACTGTAATGCCTTGAAAGCTGGCTTTCTGTCGCAAAATCTTCTGGAATCGCTTCTTTGAGTTTTTGATAGTCTATTTTAAACTTGTCAAAATGAAATAACAACTCTTCTAAGTTCGCATCATCTTCCCATTTGCTAAATTGCTCACGAAGTATTCTTGCTTTCGTAAGTACAATATCAAGGAGTATTAAAACGTCGTTTTGGTATATCACTTTTTCATTTTTTTCTAGATGCCCTGCTTTCTAGCTCCTCTATTCCCGCACTCCCATAATATTCCCAACTACCCCAATATCCAAATATCCAACAATATTCCTTAGTAAAAGTAAACCCATTTCACCACATTTCCAAACCATCCAAAAGGCTTTATCCCCTGTTTTGGTAAGTGGAGTATAGGTTTTTTTTATAGCTTGTTGTTGCGACCTGTAAGCATAGTGGTAGGTGTGGGCAGGGGTGGCAAAAGGTCACCTCTGCCCGCACTCAAGTGCAGCCAATTATTCTTTTACTTCCACTTTCAACGTGATGACAGGATGGGTTTTAGGCGCAATAATGCCATTCATCACCCTGAAGGCGAGTTCAAATGAATCGAGTTGCTTTAGCGTTTTTACCTCTAATTTTGTAGTTTCGTGTGCTTTGATAATCACAATATCATCGTGAGCATGGAAGCTATAAGGGCTTTCGTTCGCTAGGATGAAATCAACTTCTGAATGATTTTCAATAAATACATCTACCACAGAGGAAATACCTTGGTATTGCACCTTTGAAACGACTAAAGAGGCTTCGATGAGTGGTTGAAGATATTCGTTCCTTCCGACGAGTAAGTTTTCAAACCAAGCTACGGTTCTTCCAGCTTTTAGGGCTTCTTTGATGGATTCTGGTGTTTTTTCTTTAGCAAAAACTAACGTAATTGGGCGATGTCCACCTTCTGGCACTTTGTATTGCCAATCTACCAGTCCATGCACATCAGAAGTCCCCATGATGGTCAAATTATAGTCCAAAGCAATTTGCAGGGCTTCTGCGGAGTACGTCAAATCGTTGATGACTTCAATACCATGTAGCAACCCTTCTTTGACCAACTGTTTTTGCATATCACTTATCGTAGCTATACCATCGCGTTGTTGCGCAATCCAGTTCGGATGATTCCAAAACACAAAAGCCCCTTGTCGGTTGGCTTCTCTAAAGACTTCCATAGGGTCCTCTATTTTCAGTTTATTAGCATCTTCAATGAAGATGGCATTGTTGTGTCCAGGAGGCAAAGCTCTGGTTATTTCTGTACCGTTCACTACAAGCAACGACGGATAAGGACGCGCTGCCTGTTGAGCCACTTCAAATGATCTATTCAAATCAGGGTTGGGAATATCTTTTTTATGTGGCTGATATTCAATGTGTTCTGTCATAGAAACAATATCTAAACTATCCCTTAAGGCTTCTTCTATGCGAATATTGGGCCAAACACTTCCGTCGGAAAAAACGGTGTGAATATGTAAATCTGCTTTTACGGTAACAAATCCTTGAATGTCAGGAAAATAGATGGCTCGTCCCAATCCGTGTGTGTGTGGATATTGCGCCATTAATGAGCCAGTGAGCATTAAACTCAAGCACAAACATAAGTTTTTCATCTTTTTATTTTTTAAGTGAATGGAATAAAATAAGTACACCTGCATCCTGCGCACTTTTTAATTTTTGGGAAAGATAGCGGAAGAATGTTAATTGAAAGTTATGTTTTTACTATCTTCGCTATATGAAAAAATGGTTTCAACATCCAATTATTCCATTTTTGTTGGTTTTAATGATAGCATTGGGGCTGTTCCAAAGAAAATTAGGTTGGGATATGCTCAAAGGCACTCATTATAGCTGGTTACAGATTACCCCCGATTCCTATACAGAGTACCTTTCATGGGAATTTTATCGCCGAACGCCATTGCGCTTTCCTGTGCTTGGTACAATGGAGAAATACGACTACCCAAGCCAATCGGGAATAGGGGTTACAGGCGCAATTCCTGCCATGGCAATTCCATTAAAATTGGTCAATGCTTTTTTACCAGAACGCTTTCAGCACTTGGGCTGGTGGATGTTGCTGAATTATACACTGTTAGGCATATTTAGTGTGTTACTTTTGAAAGCAATCGGTATTCGGTATTTATTGTGGCTAGTGTTAGGCTCAACTTTGTTTATCATTAGTCCTGCTTTCATTACGCGCTCTGGTCATTTAGCACTTTGTGCGCATTGGCTATTAATTTGGGCATTTTGGATTTATTACGCTAAAAAACCTACTGCTCAACATTATCGAATGAGTTTGTGGAACGTAGGCATAGCTTCGCTTGTGCAACCTTATTTATTGGCAATGGCGATGGGTGTTCATGTGGCAACATTGTGGAAAGGCGTAATCGAAAAATCCATCACTGCTCGAAAAGCACTATTTTATTTTTTAGGTTATTTGCCTGTCATTGCTTTTTGCTGGTTCATAGCAGGTAATTTTAATATTCCGCTCTCCTCGAATAGTGCCGAAGGTTATGGTATTTACTCCGCCAATTTGAATGTATTGTGGAATAGTCTTGGTTTTGCGCAAATATTTCCAGCATTTCCTTGGGCAAATAGCGGACAACATGAAGGATATAGCTATTTGGGTGCAGGTGCTATTTTTTTATTTTCAGGGATGTTAATTTATCACTTGCTGACCAAAAAGATGTCCTTTCAGCCCATTTGGATTGTCGTAGGAATAAGTGCGTTTTATGCGCTAAGTAATGTCATTACTTTTAACGAAAACGTTGTTTTTCAATACTTTGGATTTCCCAAATTCATAACAGGTGCTTTTCGAGGAAGTGCCAGATTCATTTGGCTACTACATTACTTATTGATTTTCACAGGGATTAAATATTTGTTTGATAGCCAACTTCCCATATGGGCGAAGCATTTTATTTTTGTAGCGGCATTTTCGTTACAAGTCTATGATTTAAAAGATTTTTTCTATCCAGATCAGTATAAATCTCATGCTTATACGCCTAAAATTGAACATCAGGTTTGGTCAACAATTACAAAAGGTGCAGATCGCTTAGTGATGTATCCACCTTATGGTTGGAGCTATGGTCAAGAGTATGATTTTTTAGATTTTGCAAATGTGGCAGTGGAGAACAATATGGATTTCACGGCAGCTTATTTAGCCAGAAATGATAGAAAAGCGAGGCAACAATATCGAGAATCGTTGAATCATATATTGGCAAATGCGACGCTTACTGGGGAGGAAAGTTCCATTTTTGTTACTACGCCAGAACATGTTGTAGCATTTCATCCCCTTTACGAAAGAAAAATGGTTCGTGCATTTACCTACCAAAGCCGCATCATCATTGTGCCTGAACAACTTAAAACGAATATTGCGTATTTAGAAAGTAGTCCCGATTTATTTTCTCCTTTTATTATTTCGCTTTCAGCAATAAAAACAGTAGAATAAGATTTATTGCACCTTGCGCCCTTTCCACTCATATTTTTTGGTACTTGCTGCTAAAAAACCGACAACCGAAATGTAAATAATATGCAGAAAAAAAGACGGTAAAAAGTAGCGCATGAGTTGGGTTCTATCAAAAAAGCGGCTCATCTGATAAAGAAAAATAAAATCCATAATGGCTTTGGTCAACAAACCCAGCAAAAGTAGATACCACCCTTGAAATTGGGTGAAAGGCAACAATAGTAAACTCGCTACCAAATTGACGCAAAAGAAAAAAACCAATGCTAAAATAAAAGTCACTAGTCGCTCTCGATAACTACTTGACTTTGTTGACCATCGGATGCGTTGGTTCAGAAAACTGCGCCAATCTGGTTTTGCGTAAGTACGTACCGTAGCGGCTTTATTTTTCAAGTAGCCTACACTTTCTGGATAGGCCGAAGCCACTTTTTGCATCAATAGCATATCATCGCCAGAGGCTAGATGATTAATGCCATTGAAACCATCTACTTCATAAAATAACTGCTTTTCATAAGCTAGATTCGCACCATTGCACATGCGCATGAATCGGCGTTGGATGCCACCACCTGCTATGCCCATCATTCCCATGAAATCCAATGATTGAAAGCGTTCTAACGCATTTTTCTCATGGTAGAAATTAACTGGTGCAGCAATGAATTTGAATTTTTTTAATTCGTAAAAAGAAGCAATTAGGGCTAACCAATTTTTAGGGACAACGCAATCAGCGTCGGTCGTAACCATAAGGGAACCTTTGGCGTGAGCAATGCCAATTTCTATGGCTTTCTTCTTGTAAGATTGTGTTTCATTTTCCTGTAAAAAATCAGATAACGAAAGTAATTTCAAGTTAGCATGATGGAACGATTGCACCATAGCTGCCGTCGAATCCGTAGAATAATCATCTAAAACAATCACCTCAAAGAGTAAGTCAGGATAATCCTGTTGAAAAATAGAATCCAAACAAGGGGCGATATTATCTGCCTCGTTTCTAGCAGGAATAAGGACGGTAATAGAAGTCTTGGGCATAAAATCTGGTGGTACTTCCCAGGTAGGCAAATGCTTCCACCCAATGATATACTGCGACATAATGAAGACATAGCTCAACATTAAAAATAAAGAAAAAACAGTGTAAATAATGAATATTAGCGTCACAACGTTTGCATTGAGTGGACAACAATTATATTTGCCGCAAAAGTAAGCAAGGGTATCGCTTTTAGAATAGGGTTTATGGATATTTACACACAAAAATCGAGATGGAAATGGTATTTAGGCATTGCTGGCATACTGATTGTATTGATTTCATTGAGTTTTTCTATCTATTTGACGAGTGGACTTTCTGCTTCAGAGGAAAGAACAGCCGCGCTTTACTTAAAAGCGATGGAGCGACTTCAACAATATGAGCAATACGAAGCATCGGGTGTAGATATTGATGAGAGCGACTACACAATGGTGACGGAAATTATTATTGCCAACCAAACGATTCCTGTTATTCTCTACGATTACGAGGCGGATTCTATTTATGCTGCCAACAACTTTGGAGGAGAGCGTGATTTTGATGATGCCTTTTTGAGAAAACAGTTGCAGCGAATGCAAGCCCAAAATAGCCCTTACATTGAAATTAGTACTTTCCCACAGCGACTATACTACAAAGAGTCTAAAATACTCACCTTGCTTCGGTACTTTCCCTTAGTACAGTTATTGCTTATCGCTGCCTTTATTGCTTTTGGTTATTTTAGTTTTAGCAACGCACGCCGAGGCGAGCAAAATCGAGTCTGGGCAGGTATGGCAAAAGAAACGGCACATCAATTAGGCACACCAATTAGTGCTATTTTGGGTTGGCTGGATCACCTGCAAACAACACACACTGAAAATGAAGAGGTACAGGAAGTTGTGACAGAGTTGCGCAGCGATGTGGATAGATTAGAACTTGTAGCAGACCGATTTTCAAAAATTGGTTCTGCTCCCGAATTAGTAGAAGCCAATGTTTATGATGAGTTGGCAAAGGTACGTACCTATATGCAGCGACGTGCGCCCAGAAAAGTAGAGTTTTTCTTCGCTGACCCTAATGACCATCCGCCTATCTTTGTATTGCTCAATGTGCATTTATTTGCATGGGTGATTGAAAATTTACTGCGTAATGCTCTGGATGCTATGGGTAATAAAGGCATTATTTCAGCCAATGTATATGAGGAAGGGCATTTTATAGGAATTGATATCAGTGATACAGGTAAAGGGATTCCTAGCTCGAAGTGGAAAACTGTTTTTCAGCCTGGTTATTCTACCAAAAAGCGAGGTTGGGGACTTGGGCTTTCGCTTGCCAAACGCATCGTAGAAGAATATCATGCAGGTAAAATATACGTCAAAGAATCAAAAGAAAGTCTTGGCACTACTTTCACCATTAAGTTGCCTAAAATTTAGTGCCTTCATTACACAAAATAGTATTTCGATGTTAATTTTCCTTCTTGTTATAAACGACCTCATTCTATCGAAAAGATATTCCTACAAAAAGCCATAAGTGCAGTATAGTTATCAAATTATGGGTAGCTAAATGCTTGTTTCAATGTTATAGTTTTTTTACACATTCTGTCAAAATTTTATAAAAAAAGTAGGTAACCAAGTAGTAAAAACTCAGCTTTAGTTGTTTTTTTGATAAAAGCATAAATTAATATGAATACGTCTTTACTAACGCTAGATAAATCTCAAATCACGGAGAAATTTAAGCTACTTCAAGATAGCATTTGTCGTCAACTAGAATTGGTAGATGGAGTAGGAAAATTTCGGGAAGATGTTTGGGAACGACCACTCGGCGGCGGAGGACGCTCTCGGGTAATTGAAGGTCAGATTATCGAAAAAGGAGGCGTTAATTTCTCTGCGGTTCAGGGTGAAATGGCAGATGAAATTGCGAATAAATTAGAAATGCAAGGTGGTGAATTTTATGCTACAGGGGTCTCTATTGTATTGCATCCTGTTAGTCCTCTTGTACCTATTATTCACATGAATGTGCGCTACTTTGAAATGCAGGAGTACGATGCTCCGAAAGGGCAAACTATTTGGTGGTTTGGTGGCGGTATTGACCTCACGCCACACTACATTGACGATGCAGATGCTCAATATTTTCATGCACAACTCAAAAAAGTGTGCGATTTCCACCATCCAGATTACTACGCCCAGCATAAAGCATGGGCGGATAATTATTTCTATTTGCCCCATCGTCAGGAAACGAGAGGTGTAGGTGGTATTTTCTTTGATAGGCTTAGCACCCAGAATGGCTTTTCCAAAGCACAGCAATTTCAATATGTTATGGAGGTAGGTCATGCTTTTGCACCGATTTATGCTTATTTTATGCGTAAAAATCATGCTTTACCTTACAGTGAACAGGAAAAAAAGTGGCAATTGCTGAGAAGAGGGCGATATGTAGAATTTAATTTAGTTTGGGATAGAGGCACAAAATTTGGTTTGCAGACCGAAGGACGTACAGAATCTATTTTAATGAGTATGCCACCTCAAGCCAATTGGATTTACGATTATCAACCTGCTGAAGGTTCAAAGGAGGCAATCACCTTGAGTAAACTAAAAAAAGGGATTAACTGGCTTGAAAAACAGACAAATCTTGTTGGTTGATAGCGGCTGCCATTAACGCTGGAAACTCATTAGGCGTACAAGCAAAACTTGGAATATCCATCTTATTCAATGCTGCTGCCAAACTCCTATTGAAAGAAGGTGCACCTTCATCGTCTAGCGCAAGCAAACAAATGACTTGCACCCCTTCGTCTTTGAGTTGCCTTGATGTTTGTAGGAGTTGTTGCGCATTTCCGCCTTCGTAAAGGTCGCTAATAAGCACTAAAATGGTATCCGTTGGAGTTTGTACTAAGTTTTTTGCATAGGTCATTGCTTGAGCGATGTCTGTGCCGCCGCCAAGTTGCGCGCCAAAAAGTAAGTCCACAGGGTCATCCAAGTATTGGGTCAAATCCACTACCGTAGTATCAAATACGACAAAATGAGTTTTTACAGTACGCAAAGAAGCAAGAATCGCTCCCAACACACTGGCATAAACAAGAGAAGACAGCATAGAGCCGCTTTGATCTACCAGTAAAATAATGTCTTTTAATGCGCGCCCTTTTTTGCTAAATCCAATTAGTTGTTCGGGGATAATCTTCTGTAAATCAGGTTGATAATTTTTTAGATTTCGGTTGATGGTCTTATGCCAATCAATTTCATTCCATTTTGGATTGCGTTCATGGGTGCGATTGCGAAGGGCATTGTTGATGGATGAGCGCATACTATTGTAAAGTTGTTCTTCCAACGCTTTTACCATTTTTTGGATAACTGCCCTAGCCGTTGATTTAGTTTTTTCGGGAATTAATTGATTAAGTGTGAGTAAAATACCTACCAAATGTACGTCAGGAACAATCGTCTCTAAGACTTCGGGTTCAAGTAATAGTTCTTTAATTCCTAGCCGCTCTATGGCATCGCGTTGCATCACTTGCACAACAGGCGTAGGGAAATAAGTCCGAATGTCCTTCAACCAGCGATTAAGCTGAGGACTACTGTTCCCTAATCCGCCGAGTTTTTGTGCGTCGTAAAGTGCCTCCAGTGCGGCATCCATCGCTTGCTGGATGCTATCGAGGGAAATTGTTCTCTCCTCATCTGCGGATTGCCCCAAGATAAGTCGCCACTTTTGCTGATTGTTTAACTCCATTGTCTATACTGTTGAGGGCCAATTCACGCCGCCAAATTCTGCTTGCATTTGTATCATATTCTCGTCAATCCACTGCCTTACTTTATCTCGAAATTCATCTACATCTTCATAAAACATAGGTTGTCCGTAGCGCATTTTTATGGGGGTTACCCTTTTACAAAAGGTCTTATTGATAAAATGGCTAAAGAAACTTTCATCCTTGCGCACCCAAGCATCTTGAGGGTATTTGTATTCAATAGCAATCGGAATAATCGGAACGCCAAGTTTTACAGCGGTAGCAAAAGTACCAGGATTAAAAGCTAGGGTAGTTGGGCGATCCCCAGTAGTTCCTTCGGGGTAAACAAGTACCGAATAGCCATCTTGAATAGCTTTTGCCATTGCCTCGCGTGTGGCTTTGCGGCTATCTTGATTGTTGCGCTGTACAAAAATAATGCCTGTAAAATCAACTGCATAACCAATGAGTGGCCAATCTTTGATTTCTGCTCTAGCTACAACTACCACTTTCATTAAATCAATTGCCACCACACCTGGATCGTAGTAGCTTCTATGGTTGCCTACATAAATAGCGGGTTCACTGATTGGTTTGCCGATAATTTCTGGTTTTACACCAAGAGGGAATTTCAATATTTTGGAAAATTCTGTTCTAAGTTTCAATCCACGACTTAATTCTCTACCGCTGAAAAAAGATACAACAATATATCGCCCTAAGTAAATCAATACCAATGATAAAAATATAATCAAACGAAAAACCCCTATAATTTTCCCCATAATAGTTATTTGCAAAATTTTATTTGGATAAAGTCTTTTTTTGAGTATTCGATATTTTTAATTTAATGTACAGATTACATCTTTTTAGGAACGCTTTTTTACATTTTATTGTTAAATAAACATTCATCTCTTGTGCAACAATGAATAAGATAAAACAAGCATTTTCGGATAATCCTTATATTTCCCTTATGCGTATTTCTTGGAAATACGCTGCGGCAGAACGCTATCGCTACTTGCTTATCTATCTTATGTTTACTGCCAGCAACATTCTGTCGGCATTAGAGCCAGTCATCTGGGGATTGTTTATCAATGAAATCCAAAAGCAAGGTACAAATATAATTTACTCTGGCTGGATTTATGTAGGTGCTTTCATGTTGATTCGTTTGCTCGATTGGGTGTTCCACGGTAATGCGCGTGTCATGGAGCGTCTGCTGGCATTCAACATGAGCCAAAATTTTTTAGAAGAACTTTATCATAAAACCGTCCATCTTCCTACGAAATGGCATCAAGATAATCATAGTGGTGCGAGCATCAATAGAATTAGAAAAGCATATGAAGCCTTGCGCGATTTTTTTCAGAACGGCTTTCGTTACATTCATGCTATCTATAAATTTGTGTTTGCTTTTGCGGCTATTCTGTATTTTTCTCCTTTCTTTGGAGGAGTTGCCCTACTCATTGGCATCGGTATTATTTACGTTATCTCTAAATTCGATAAGCCTTTTGTAGTTGCTTTGAAAGAAACTAACGAGCGCGATCATCAGGTGGCTTCTACGCTTTTTGATAGTCTTTCCAATATTGTTACCGTTATCACCTTGCGTTTGGAACAACGCATGGAAGAAAGCATTTTGCAAAAAGTGAAAGCAGTGTATCCACCTTTCAAGCGGAAAGCCGTCATCAATGAGTGGAAATGGTTTGTCGTGGATATGTTGGTAGGGCTCATTTACGCCGTGGTCATCGTTGGTTATCTTTACCAAAACTATGTTCCAGGTCAAGTTTTTATGATTGGTGGATTAATTATGTTGGCGGGTTATGTCAATAATTTTGCGAGTGTATTCACTGATTTTGCTTGGCTTTACACTGAAGTGGTGCGACTACATACTGATGTAACCACTGCTGAGAACATCAATCAAGCCTATCAAGAACATTACAAGGGAGCGAACGATGAAAAATTTAAGAAAAATTGGCAATCCATAGCCATTAGCCAGCTCTACTTTTCACATGAAGCCCTTACGGAGCAGAAAAAAATTCAAGGATTGCAAGGTGTTGATTTACATATTGAGCGGGGTAAAAAAATTGCCCTAATTGGAGAAAGTGGAAGTGGAAAAAGTACGTTGTTGAAAATATTGAGAGGCTTATACTTGCCAGATCAAGCACCAGAAGTGATAATTGACCAAACCATTCGGCAGAATCATTTGGCTCTAATGAATAATCAAGTGGCTTTATTTCCGCAAGAACCTGAAATTTTTGAAAATACCATTGAATACAATATTACGCTTGGGCTGCCTTTTGAACCAGCAGAAATTGAAGCCGCTTGCCGAACTGCCCACTTCACAGAAGTCGTCGAGCAATTACCAAAAGGACTTCAATCCAACATTCAAGAAAAAGGCGTGAATCTTTCTGGGGGACAAAAACAGCGATTGGCTTTAGCTAGAGGCGTTTTTGTTGCTAAATTTAGCGATATTATTCTATTGGATGAACCTACAAGCAGTGTTGACCCTAAAACGGAGATGAAAATTTATGATGAAATGTTTGCTCAATTTGCCGATAAAGCAGTCATTTCGGCATTGCATAGACTACATCTACTACCCAAATTTGACTACATTTATGTGATGAAAGATGGCAAAGTAGTGGATGAAGGAACGTTTGCTTATTTGCGCTATCAAAGTTCAATTTTTCAAGCACTTTGGAAACATCAAGAGGAAGTGCTGGCAGTTGTATAAATGGGTTTGTTTTGAAGATTCAAAAAATCTTTAGTTCTTTGTGAATAAGAATTAGCTCAATAACTATGCAAATAGATCGTCAGTTAATATTAAAGTTGCAAGAATTAGCACGGCTAGAACTTTCCGAGGAACAACAAGTGCGGATTCAAGTTGATTTAGGCAATATCCTCAACATGATTGAACAATTACAAGAGGTTGATACGCAAGGTATTGAGCCATTAATCTATATTTCTGAAGCCTACAATGTTTTGAGAGAAGACCTAGTTGAAAATCAAATGGAACGTTCAAAAGCTATGGAAAATGCGCCACTCACAGACGGGACTTACTTCAAAGTTCCTAAAGTTATTTCGATTAAATAACCCAGAGAAAAATACATCCATGCCAACAACAAAATCAGTCAACATGACCATTGCTATTATCGCACATGATGGGAAAAAAGCAGAAATGGTTGGATTTGTGAAAGACCACATTGACTTGTTCAATCAAAAAAAAATTCATCTCATTGCCACAGGTACCACAGGTTCGCACTTGGAGCGTGCTGGTTTAGAGGTGGAGAAAATGCAAAGCGGTCCAGTGGGAGGCGACGCACAAATTGCTAGCCGCATGGTCGAAGGCAAGATAGATATGGTCATTTTCTTTCGAGACCCGCTTGGCAAACATCCGCACGAAGTAGATGTAAATATGCTCATGCGCATAGCAGATGTTTACAATATTCCCTTAGCCACCAATCCTGCCGCTGCAAAACGCTTTGTACAGACCCTTTGAATTTCGTAGAAAAGTACAACCTAGCTCGTAAAAAGGTGTTATATTTGTTCCTCATATTCATCATGTAAAATAGAAAATCTTTGAAACGTTCTGTTTTAGTTATATTAGTCATTCTTTTAGTGCTTATTGCCGACCAGTCGCTAAAAATTTGGATTAAGACCCATATGGAATATGGCGATTACTTTAAAATTTTCAATTTAGATTGGGCGCGCATTCACTTTGTCGAAAATCCGGGCATGGCATTTGGGTTAGAACTGGGTGGAGATTATGGCAAACTTATTCTGAGCCTTTTCAGGATAGTAGCTGTCATTTTTCTAGGGTATTTCCTTAATTCGCTCATCAAATCGGGTGCGCCACGGGGGCTACTTGTAAGTTTTGCACTCATTTTGGCGGGTGCTTTAGGCAATATTTTGGATAGTGCTTTCTATGGATTAATTTTTTCGGAATCTTATCCAGGCATCGTTGCTAGAATATTTCCCGCGGAAGGAGGCTATGCTTCCTTCTTACATGGGAAAGTCGTGGATATGCTTTATTTTCCTTTATTTAGTGGTACTTATCCAGCGTGGATGCCTTTCAAAGGAGGTTCGTCTTTCTTGTTTTTTAAGCCCGTATTTAACTTAGCGGACTCCGCTATCACAATCGGTGTATTCAATATTCTGTTGTTTCAACGAAGTTTTTTCAAAAATGCAGAAGAACAAAAAGTAAAGCAAGAAGATAATGCAAGTGTGCATAACGAAACAACTCCATCAGCGGAGAGTTAATAGCCTTTAAATGTTGACAGTCATACAGGCGAGAAAGGACAATCATTTGTTATTACTTCTGATAAAACGATAATTCGTAAACACATCATCAATGAAATGCTGCCTAAGGCAAAAGAGCTATTGGGCGGCATTTCATTGATGGCGTTTCATGCCCTATTAATTCGATTGGCTACTTTGGAATGACCTTTACAGTTCTTCTAGTTTCTTGTAATACACCTTGGCGAACCTATGAATACAACCAACGGTTTTGTTCACTCGGTCGTAATTGATGCTATAATAAATGCACTTACCATCTCGATAGGTAGTTACCACATCAGCCATTCTAAGAATACGAAGGTGTTGCGAGGTGATAGATTGCTCCAACTTGAGCGTATTGTAGATTTTATTAACGTTAATTTCTTCGTTTTGGTCAATAAACTCTAATATCTTCATCCTCAATGGATGGGCAATTGCACGTAGCAATTCAGAAGCATCTTGAAGCTTCTCGCTGTCAATAATAGTTCTTGTTTTCATTAACGACTATACTTTTTTGGCAAAAAATTTTACTTACTTAGCAAAAGCAAATATCTATTTTTTATTTAATTTTTCAAAATATTTAACATTACTATTTAGAGTTACTAACATAGAGGAATAAGCGTCAGGCATTCAAATAGGATATTTGCAAGCTCAAACATTATTAAAGATTTTACATTCATAGTAAAATAAAAAACTTAACACATTCAATGAAAATAGCCATAGCTCAGCTCAATTATCATGTAGGCAACTTTGAAGGCAATCTTAAAAAAATGCTCAACGCTATTGCTGAAGCTAAGATGCAACAAGCAGATATTATCTGCTTTGCCGAATTAGCAACTGTGGGTTATCCACCAAGAGATTTTTTGGAGTTTGATGACTTTATTTTGAAGGCAGAGCAAACAGTATCTGCATTGGCGCAAGTAGCTCATGGGATTGCTATTATAGTGGGTTCGATAGAAAAAAACACATCAGGCAAAGGCAAGCCTTTATACAACGCAGCTTATTTTTTGGCAGAAGGAAAAATTCAATATGTTCAACATAAGGCGCTTTTGCCAACTTATGATATTTTTGATGAATATCGTTATTTTGAGCCAGCGCGCACATTTCAAGTCGTTTCCTATAAAGGTAAGAAGATTGCATTGACTATTTGTGAGGATTTATGGAACTTAGGGCAAGAAAATCCACTTTACAATATCTGTCCAATGGATGAACTCATGCTGCAATCGCCTGATTTTATGATTAATATTGCTGCTTCGCCATTCAGCTACAAGCAAGCAACCGTTCGTATTAATGTATTGAGCGCCAACGTAAATCGCTACAAAATCCCGCTTTTTTATGTCAATCAATGTGGTGCGCAAACGGAAATTTTATTTGATGGTGGTTCAATGGTTATGTCGCCCGATGGTAAAATTTTTGAAGAATTACCCTATTTTAGACCAGCACTAAAAGTGTATGATTTAGAAAGAGTAACGCTAGGGGGGCAACATCTTGAGCAAAAAAAGGAGAAAATTCAACTTATCCATAATGCGCTCATCATGGGGATACAAAATTATTTTGGTAAGTTGGGTTTAAAAAAAGTCATACTTGGACTTTCTGGCGGTATTGACTCAGCGGTAGTGGCCGTTTTAGCGGCAACGGCACTAGGAAAAAATAATGTTCGAGTTTTACTGATGCCCTCTCAATTTTCTTCTGACCACTCTGTGCAAGACGCTAGAATATTGGCAGAGAACTTAGGGATTCAGTACGACATCATCCCTATTGAAAATATTTATAAGGCTTATGAGGCTACGCTTCAGCCTCATTTTTGGGCAACTGAATTTGGTCTAACGGAAGAAAATTTGCAGTCGCGGGCTAGAGGAATGCTATTAATGGCGTTCTCTAACAAATTTGGGCATATTTTACTCAACACCTCCAACAAGAGCGAAATGGCAGTGGGCTATGGTACACTTTATGGCGATATGTGTGGTGGGCTTTCTGTGATTGGCGATGTCTATAAAACAGAGGTGTATGAACTGGCGCGCTACATGAATCGGCAGAAAACCGTAATTCCTGAACGCACCATTACAAAGCCACCATCAGCCGAGTTGCGCCCAGACCAAAAGGATTCAGATAGTTTACCAGAGTACGATTTACTTGACCAAATTCTTTATCAATACATTGAAGAGCAACAAGGACCGCAAGAAATTATTGACATGGGATTTGAAGAGGCAATAGTCAAAAAAGTGCTTCGTCTGGTAAATCTCAACGAATTTAAACGTCATCAAACTGCACCTGTGTTGCGTGTATCCACAAAAGCCTTTGGTATAGGTAGAAGAATGCCTATTGTAGCAAAATATTTGGTGTGATTTCGCTAGGCTAGACCATAATATCTTCGCCATCAAAAATTCTTCCACCACGACATCTCAAGATGCGTGATGGGAAATTTTGAATAATGCGGTAGTCGTGCGTAGCAAATAGAACAGCAATATCATTTTGTTGGGCAAGTTTTTTTAGCAGCAGCAGTACATCATCGGCGGTTTCTGGATCGAGGTTGCCAGTTGGTTCATCTGCAATAATAAGCGTAGGATGATTCAATAAGGCTCTTGCAATGACGATGCGTTGTTGCTCCCCTCCAGAAAGCATATGCGGCATTTTATCTATTTT
>DAITMC010000027.1:0-23434 GCA_036835365.1 Saprospiraceae bacterium | reverse complement strand
GCAATAGTTTCAAGCAACTGCTCTACCATGCTCATCATCCAGTTATAATCTTTGTAAGCAACGTAAATTTCCATTGACGTAAATTCTGGATTGTGCGTTCTATCCATTCCTTCGTTGCGAAACATCTTGCCAATTTCGTAAACACCATCAAAACCTCCAACAATTAATCGCTTGAGATATAGCTCATTCGCAATACGCATATACAACTTCATGTCTAAAGTGTTGTGGTATGTAGCAAACGGTCGAGCTGCCGCACCACCATGAATAGGTTGCAATACAGGGGTCTCGACTTCTAACCAACCTTGAGCATCAAAAAAGCGACGCATAACGGTGACGATACGCGAGCGTTTGATGAAAATTGCTTTCACTTCAGGATTGACGGTCAAATCCACGTAGCGTTGGCGATACCTCAATTCGGGGTCAGTAAAGCTATCGTAAATATTGCCGTCTTTATCTCTTTTTACAATGGGTAGTGGGCGCAAAGATTTACTCAGGAAAGTCAATTCATGTACATGAATGGAGATTTCGCCTGTACCTGTGGCAAATAATTTTCCTTTGACCGCAATATAATCGCCAATGTCAAGCAATTTGACTAATTTTTTATAGCGTTCTTTATCTTCGGGCGTTTCGCCCAATTCCTCTTTGCCAATGTAAAGCTGCACTCGTCCAGCAGTATCTTGCAATTGTGCGAACGGACCGCGCTGCCCCATAAATCGTCCAGCAATCGAAACATCGCCGAATTGTGCGGATTGATATTTGCCGAGCGCCTCCTCTTTGATGAGGTCAACAAATTCTTGAAAGGTCATGGTATCTCTCTTGATTTTAGTATTAAAAATCAAGTTACCGCTCATTGGAAACTGCTTGGCTAAGGTTTCGTCTTCAGTAATAGCACTGGCTTTGAATCTATTTTTAAGCAATATTTCTAATAGTGCTGATGCCTTATTTTTACTGATTCCTTTTATTTGTTGTAGTAACTTTCTAAGATTTTTATGGAAATCCTCTGTTGTTAAGTCAGTTGATTGAAAATTAATGGATACTTCCTCTGCTGGAAATGGATTGAAGCCCAAGGCTTTGATTTTTTCCAGATTCTCTCTTCTTACAATTTCCTGTTCACTCAAGTGCATGGATGTTTATTTAATGGTATTGTTGAAAAATGTGAGGCGAAATTAACGGTTTATGTTGTGCCTTCAAAATGAATCTAGTTGCCAAAGTACAATTTCTCTAGCGCGCAAGAATGCCCTCAATAGCAACAGTACAACCAATAGGATGAAAAAATACCGCACCCAGCGATTTGCCATCCAACCATTCGCTAATGCTACGGGTAGAGCCTCTTCTTTTTTATGAATCAGTGCTTGATTATTCAATGCTTCCATTGCGTTAACAATACATTCTGCCGCCTCCAAATCGCTCAAGCGCAAGTAAATTCTCACTTCAGAAGTTCCACCCAAAGGAAGTGCTGTACTTGTGTAGCTATTTGAGATAAAGCAAGGTATGTTTTCTTCACGCAAGCGGGCCGCAAAAATATGTGCTTCTGATTCAAAAGTGAAGTAACGGAATAAAACAATGTCTGGCGTTTCTCCATTTTGCTCAAAATAGTCTAAAATTTCTTCTCGCATATGATGTGAATGTAATGGGTTTTCGGTTAATTCGAGCATTGAAAAATAACTTATTAAAGTATTCACGTTTTTATGACAATCATATTTGATTTTGATGGCACCTTAGCCAATACTTTGAGTACGCTTATTGGCATTTACAATAATTACATTGTCAAAGAATTTCGTTGTAAGCCTTTTGACCATTCCCGATTGGAGGAATTTCAAAAAAGACGACCGTCAGAGTTTATGAAGGAATTTGGCGTAACGCCTTTAAAGTTACCTTTCATTGCTGTGCGTGCCAGAAATTTATTAAAACAGGAAATGCCCAATGTTGAGGCTTTTCAAGGAATTGTCCATATGATTCATCAGCTAAAAGAGAAAGGCATACAACTAGGTATCGTTACTTCTAATAGTGAAAAAAATGCTCGTTTATTTTTACAAAGGTATCAAATAGAACAATATTTTGATTTTGTAAACGGTGGCAGAAGTCTGATTAGTAAGAAAAAGGCATTAACTAAAGTGATAAAAAACTATCAAATTGATACTAAGAAAGTTCTTTATATAGGTGATGAAATTCGGGACATCTCTTCCTGTCGCGAAGTAGGCATCCCCGTAGCAGCGGTTATGTGGGGCAACCATCATCCAGAGCTTTTAAGGGCGCACCAACCAGACTGGATGTTGCAAACCCCTCAAGACATCTTAGATTTAGCAGTGTCTATGATTTAGATGTTATGTCAAACTGTTCGAGCTTAGCATCTATCTTCTTTAGCCTTTCTTCAAGTTCTAGCAGTTTGTTTAAAATGATAATATGCGTTTTCTTAGCATCAATACCTACTGGACTATCTTTGCTTTCTATCACTGCGGCTATGGCTTCAAATAGTTGTTTTTCTACTTCCAATGAGTTCATAAGTTATGCTTAATGAGTGGATGAAAAACCTCGATATTGAGGATCGTATTTATAGATGATATTTAACCAGATAGCTCTTGAAAATCGGAAGAACCAAACAAAAAATATAGCCAGTATTCCAATTAACAAGGCAAAGGAAGCGGTCATACTCCAATTGAGTATCCAGTGAAAAAATAGGACAAATCCTATACAAAACCAACCTGAGATGATGTATGAAATAAACATCGCACCATAGTAAAAACCCGGATCAGGCATATATTTAAAGCCACAATTCGGGCAATGGTCAGGCATATCAAAAGACTTCTTGAAGGCAAAACTGTTATACTCAAACAAATCTCCTTCATGGCATTTAGGACATTTAAAACCAAAGATGCTATACAACTTTGTTCCTTTCTTTAGTAGGCTCATGTTTGCTGTTTTAGAATAATACGCAATATATGAATAAATGTTCACTTATCCATGTAATATATTATATTGCCTGAAATGGATGCTTCCATCCTTCTTGACCATTCGTTAAACGATTTCTATAAGGTCTTCTTAATAATTTATTAGCCGCTTTATTGTTGACAAATTTTTTGGTGGTGTGGTCATAAGTTAAATTTTGACCACCAAGTTGCATGGAGATATTCGCCGCTATACAACTTGCCGTAGATATATGCCCTTGTTCAATATCGGCGATAGGTTTTCTTTTTTCATCAATAGCAGCCAAAAGGTCGAGCATATGCCTGCGTGTGGCAGGTGCTGCATGAAGTTCTATGCGTTCCTCCTTTAAGTCCTCGGGGTACAGTTCTCGTTCATAGAGTGCCTCCCCTCTTATGGTTTTGGCTTGCTTATCCAAAGGCACAAATTCATATTTATGGACATCGCCTTTCAGCGTTCCCTTTTCGCCGTAAATTTTAAACCCCCAAGGATACTCAGGGTCGGTAGGTGCACCCCAAGTGCGATGTTGCCAAACACAATCCAAGTCCTCAAACTTAAAAACTGCTGTTTGTGTATCTGCAATATTTGATTTACCTGTTTTTTGTACATAAATACCTCCAGTGGAAGTAATGGAAGTTGGCATACCTAAATCAAGTAACCACCGCACTGCGTCTATCATATGGATACACATATCTCCCATAATGCCATTACTATATTCCATAAAGGTTCGCCACCAACGAATGTGTGGAATCCCATCGTAGGGACGCATCGGAGCTGGACCAGTCCACATCTCGTAATCCAAAAAGTTGGGAACTGGTTCAATAGGTGGATTTCCATTGGCGCGCATATGGTAGTAGCAACAGATTTCAATATGAGCAACTTTCCCTAAAAGTCCTTCAGAAAGAATATTTTGTTTAGCTTCTATCAAATGGGGAGTACTTCGCCTTTGAGTACCTACCTGTACTGCTTTATTGTACTTTCTAGCAGTTGCCAACATGGCTTCCCCCTCATGAATATCCACACTGATAGGTTTCTGAACATATATATTTGCGCCTGATTTAATAGCTTCAATCGTCGTCAGAGCATGCCAATGGTCGGGTGTACCTATGATAGCGATGTCAAGTTCATGCTCGGCGAGTAGTTTTCGATAATCACCATAAAGTTGAGGTATCTTGCCTGATTTTTGTTTTTGGCTCACTAACTGACCTGCCTGCTGCAATAAATTTTTATCTACATCGCAAAGCGCAACTACCTCTACGGGGGCTACTTGCATAAGTCTGAATAAATCGCTTTTACCATACCAACCTGTACCAATTAACGCAACTTTTCTAGGTGTTTCTGTAAAGATAACGTCTAATCCTTTTGCACCTAGGGTAGAAACGGCTAAGGTCGCAGCAGCGGTATGCAAGAATTTTCGCCGATTGATGTTGAAGGTGTGCATGTTGCTCGATTTTGTTTTGAGGTAACTAAGTTAAGCGTTTTTTTTGTTTATTAAAAATATTTTACTCCTCTACACTAACTTGGAGCTAAATTTTAGCATTCTCGCTTAAAACTGATATTTTAGTTGCGCACTTACCTCGGAGCGGATATTACTTTGTATTTCAGTGATACCACTGCCAAAACGGTCTTGATTACTCCAGTAAGTTTGCTCATAGCGTGCCTCAATCATCAAATGGCGAATGCCTCTATATCGAACATTGATATAAAAACGAGTGCCCTTATTGTAATATGCAGGAATAGAAAAACTGTACAGTAAATTATTTTCGTAATGATAAAATCGGGTACTAAAACCATCTGTATCAAAGATGGCAAATCGGGTACTAAATGAAATTGGAAAAGTTTTAGGACGGTAGATGATGTCTTGCAAAAGAGAGATACCCTCACTACGGTCCGTTTCTAAACCATTATCTGTCCAACCCCAATCCAATCGCGAACGAACTTCTAGCGTTGGTGTGATTTGTTTAGCCATGTGGAGGCGCGCTTGGAAAGTGCGCAGAGGTGCGAGAAAGTCTATTTTGGTGTCGTTATTAGGAAAATTTTGTTCCTTGATTTCATACCTCATTTGAAAGTAGGCTTCAAGGTCTCGCTTCTTGTAAAAACGAAGCCTAGTCCGCCAGTCATGTCCTTTTGAGGGCGCATCTGCTCTGAAGCGCAGCCACGGATGTTCATAAACATCAAAGTAGCCACTCCACTCCCAGCGTTGGGCAACACGCATAATCATACCCAGATAAAGTCCTTTTTCGTTATTTACATTTATAGTTTCTCCAAAGCTATTGGCATTCAGCGCGACGTAGTTAAAAGCATAGTCGCGATGTAAAATTGCTAAGTTAATTTTTCTATCTATACCAATGAGTAGCCCAGTTAATGTAGCGATTGCTCCATTATTACTTATGGCTGTTTCGCCAAATAAGTTGAAATTGCGCCGAATGACCGAATAATCTATGCTTGTATTGAGCAGTTGATCTCCACTAAAATAAAATTGGTTGTAGGGGGATGTGTTTCTCAGAAGTGGAGTATTGAATTGATTGTACACCGTTTGAATGCCAACGTGCCAGTTGCGCTGCTGATAGCGCAAACTAGCACCCGTGGTGAGTAATTGAATAGAATTTCTATTGCTGATTTCATTAGCATTGCGATGGAAGCCTGTGTTGAGTAAAGAAGAAAATCCAGATATCTGATTATCAAAACTTTCTGAAATAGTATCTTGGACAGATTGGATAATGACTCTACCATCCCTTGGTGTGATAGAGCCAAAGGCAGTCAGTAAAAAGTGATTGCCTAGTCCTAGTGTAATGCCTGCGCCCCGCATGAAACCTACTTCACTGACAGAGGTATATGGTCTAAGCGTGGGTGATGTTTTTTTTATATTAAGCACAAAATTGCTTTTGCCATAGCCAAAGCCCGATTGTAGTATTAAACCTTGCCCAAAGCTAACGGCGTAATCACCTATGGCTATGCTTTTAATGAATTTACTGTAGTTCCTCAAGAACAAATGAGCGGAATAAAAATCAAAACCTCTATTTTGGTTCGGACCTTTAAAAAAAGGTTCGCCTGGGTCTTTTTCAGCAGTGATACCATAGCTTAATTTATTTTCGTAACTATACTTGTATCGGAAGTAGAGACGGTTAGGGTCGCCGAGAAAACGACTTTCAGGTCGGACGCTTTCTGTAAAACCTCGTTGTTCTTGCAAACCTCTTTCCCAGCGCAGGTAGATTTCGTTTTTTCCTCCTGAAAGCATATCTAATATAGGTACTTGATAATCATCTAAATTACCACTTAGGCTAACGTAAGGCAGAATAGCTTGAATAGTTTCTTGTGTAAAACTAGGAATGGTTTGTAGTTCCAATAGAGAGATTAGCTCACCAAATTCTTGAATATGGCGAATTAAGTCGTTGATTTGTACATCATTCAGCAGATTTAATTCTGCTAGCTGGGTTGCGGAGGCTTTATTTAGGTTCAAAGGATGCCGAATAAACTGATTCAATGACTCATAGACGGTGTTAAAATCGAATTCGGCTTCCTCGCCAGTACTTTGTAGTAAATCCTCTAGGATGACTTCTGCCTTATCTGGAACGTAAGGAGAGGAGTCCACTTGAGCATATACCCAGTTAGGGCTTTGGAGGAGCAGTAGGATAAAAAGTAGTGGTGAAAGAAATTTCATTGAGTATGGTCATTATATTACTCCAAAGGTAAACAAAAGCCTTTTTATAGATGAAGCAAAAAAAAATTAGATTTTTTTTTAAAATTATTAACCTTTCAAAAACAGGATTAACTTTTATCAATTTACAAAACCAAACTAAAATATATGGATGGCGATGTAGCCAAAAAATTTTGTTCTGATTCGAAAAAATCAACCAATACATCGAACCATAAGGATGTAACGTAATAAGATACTGCCTATTTGCAAGTATTAAAAATAATATTACTTTTGATTTATTATTAGAGAAATAATAGAAAACAATAAAGCAGCAACCATAAATTAAGGAAATCTAACCAAGTATTTACGAGACCAAATTACTTCCTAGCATAGGAAAACACTATTATCAAACTATATAAATAACAATTTATTGGTATCCAATTCAATTTGCAATTGGTGTAATGGTTTTGTATTGTCAATTAAACACATTATTTATGAACGAAGTTACTATTACAAAAGAGCAGTTAGATGCTGTACTAGAGATTGCCAACAATGGCTTATTCACTGCAAACAATACTTGGATGTTGGTAGCAACAGCTATGGTATTTATGATGCACTTAGGCTTTTCGGCACTCGAAGCAGGCTTTGTGCGCCAAAAAAATGTGGTCAACATCCTTTTTAAAAATGCCATGATTATTTCAATCGGATTGTTAACCTATTATATGATAGGTTTCAACCTGATGTATCCTGGCTTTGAAGAAGATGCTTCTCAGAAATTTATTGCTTTCGCAGGCGCATTTCTTGACCCAGGTGCAGATTACACACCAGTAGGTTATGCCGAAGGCGCTTACACTTACTGGACTGACTTTATTTTCCAGGCTATGTTCGCTGCTACTGCTGCCACTATCGTATCAGGTGCTGTGGCAGAACGAGTGAAAGTTGGTCCTTTTCTTATCTTCGCAACGTTATTAGTTGCCATTAGCTATCCAATTACGGGAAGTTGGAAATGGGGCGGTGGTTGGTTAGATGGTATGGGGTTCTATGACTTTGCAGGCTCTACCTTAGTACATGCTTGTGGAGGCGCGGCTGCCTTAGCAATGGCAATTTTAATTGGTCCACGCAAAGGAAAATATACCGCTGAGGGTATTAAACCTATACCTGGTCATAGTATGCCACTTGCTGCAATTGGTGTTTTCTTACTTTGGTTTGGTTGGTATGGTTTCAACGGTGGCTCGGTGCTTTCAGCTGATCCGGAGTTAGTATCTTTTGTATTTACGACTACTTCACTTGCGGCAGCGGCTGGTGCTATTGGTGCTTTTATCTCTTCTACTATTTCGTTCAAGAATTTAGACCTTTCTATGGTCTTGAATGGTATGTTGGCAGGGCTAGTAGGTATTACTGCTGGTGCTGATGTAATTGCACCTCACTTTGCAATTATTGTTGGGCTTATTGCAGGAGCAATTATCCCACTTTCTGTGGTCATGTTTGATAAACTCAGAATAGACGACCCAGTGGGTGCTACCTCTGTTCACTTAGTCTGCGGTATTTGGGGCACACTTGCAGTAGGTATTTTTGGTAAAGGAGACTTCAGCATTCTGACACAGCTCATTGGTACGCTATCTATTATTGGATTCACATTGGCTTTCTCCTTCTTGTTTGGTTTCTTGATAAAATCAACTATTGGTTTACGAGTAGATGAGCTGGAAGAAGAAAATGGTTTAGACATAAGCGAGCATGGGATGCACGCTTATAGTATGTAGAAAAATTAAGTGCTTCGTTAAGCATGGTGCAAAGTAACTAAAGTAGTTCGCTACCTTCTTTGCACTTTTTAGACATCAAAAACAGCTCTCGGTTAATAGCGGCAACTATTCCGAGAGCCTATTCAAAACAATCAGAAATTCAGTGAATAAACTATTGCTTGAATGATTAAACAAAATTAGTAAAAACATAAAGCAAAATAGCTTTACTCACTGGTTTTCGATTGAATTTTTAATTAAAATCAAAAAAGTTCAATTATGAAAAAGATGTTTTACGTTCAATTTTTAACAGCTATGGCAATACTATTTGTAGTAGATTTTGCTAGTGCTCAAAGTGAATCAGAATCTTCTAAACTTAGCCTTTCTGGCTCTGCAGATGTTTATTTTAGAACAAATTTAACGGCTAAGAATGGGGAAGACGCTCAAGCACCTGCCACGTCTTTTGCTAATTTGCCTGGCTTTAGTTTGGGTATGTTTAATCTAATTGGTAGCTATGAAGGAGAAAAAATAGGATTTGTTGGGGATTTAGTGTTTGGTCCGAGAGGTCAAGATGCTGTATTTGCTTCTTTTCCTTCCAACAACATTGTTAATCAATTATATATGTACTGGAATGTAAACGATAAGGTTACACTGACAATGGGAAATTTCAATACCTTTTTAGGATATGAAGTCATTTCTCCAGCGAGCAATTTCAATTACTCTACTTCCTATATGTTTTCTTATGGTCCTTTCTCCCATTCAGGCTTGAAAGCGGATTTCAGTTTAAGTGATGATGCCACATTGATGTTGGGCATATTTAATCCAACGGATTTGACAGACTTTAATCCTTTGGGTACTTACACTTTAGGTGCGCAATTAGGTTATAAAGGAGTATATCTTAACTTACTCTATGGCGATCAAGATGGTAGATTAGATGAAGATGAGGTATATGAAGACGAGACTGCTTCGTTAGGTGCACTTTTTCAAGTTGATTTAACTGCTGGCTTTGATGTTACAGATGATTTTTATGTAGGTGTTAACGCTACTTACAACAGTGTTGCACCAGGAGAAGTAGCAAAGGGAAATACTATTTCTAATCTGGATGGAGATACTGCTGGCTTTTATGGCGTAGCTACTTATTTACAATACAAAACTTCTGATGCTTTTGCATTAGGTTTGCGTGGAGAGTATTTTGGCGAAATGAAAGGTGGTTATGGTATCATTGGTGGTTATGACGATGAAGGTGCAGCTAATATTTTTGGGTTAACACTTTCGGGCAATGTAAGCATCGGAGAACTAAAACTTATTCCAGAATTGAGAGTGGATATGGCTTCACAAGAGGTTTTTGTTAATGCTAGCTCAAAAGCAACTAAATCATTAGCATCATTCTTGTTAGCGGCAGTATATTCATTTTAAATAAAAAAATAGAATAAGCAGTAAATTAAATATCTTAGAATAAGTCAAAAGTGCCTTAAATTTGCAGTTAACAAATAAGTAACATTTCAATAATCTAGGTTATAGTAAAATATATTTTTTAGAAGCACTTATTAAATAACACTTAAATCAATTTTAGAAAAATGTCTAAAGTTAAATTAGAGTACATTTGGTTGGATGGCAATCAGCCAATGCAAATGATGAGAAGTAAAACAAAGTTAGTAGATGGCGCTAAATTCTCTGGAAAATTAGAGGAATGTCCGGTTTGGTCATTTGATGGTAGTTCTACTAACCAAGCCGAGGGCGGCTCTTCTGACTGTTTGCTGAAACCAGTCTTCATCTGCCCCGATCCCGGTCGCAGAAATGCTTATTTGGTACTAGCAGAGGTATTGAATGCAAATGGTACGCCTCATGAAACTAACGCTCGTGCCACAATCGCTGACGAAGATAACGATTTCTGGTTTGGTTTTGAACAAGAATATTTCTTGAACGACCCTGAAACAAAAATGCCGCTTGGTTTCCCAGAGGGGGGTTACCCTGCACCGCAAGGTCCTTACTATTGTAGTGTAGGTGCAACTAGAGCTTTTGGTAGAGAAATCGTGGAAGAACATATGGATTTATGTATTGATGCGGGTTTGAATATCGAAGGTATCAATGCAGAGGTAGCAGCGGGGCAATGGGAGTTTCAAATTTTTGCTAAAGGCGCTAGAGCGGCTGGCGATCAAATATGGATGGCTCGTTACCTATTGGAGCGCACTGCTGAAAAATACGACGTTTACGTAGAATGGCACTGTAAACCAGTAAAAGGGGATTGGAATGGCTCAGGTATGCACGCCAATTTCTCTAATAGCTTATTAAGAACCGCAGGTAATAAAGCTATTTATGACCAAATTTGTCAAAAATTTGGTACGCCTGAGGCGATTAAAGATTGTATTGATAACTACGGACCTGACAATCACTTGAGATTGACCGGTAAACACGAAACACAATCTATTGATAAGTTTTCTTACGGTATATCTGACCGTGGGGCTTCTATCAGAATCCCAGTAGCCACAGTCGAAAATGGCTGGAATGGCTGGTTAGAAGATCGCCGTCCTAATTCTTCAGCCGACCCTTACAAAGTGGCTGCATCTATCATTAGAACGGTGAAAGGATAAAATTGAACTGACTGTTGAATTAATAACAAAGAAAGCGATGCACATGAATGGTCTTCATAGGGTATCGCTTTTCTTTTTACTGACTTCTAGCTTACTTCTTCTTACGCTTTTTTTGTTCTTTCAAAGCTTCTACTTCTCTAATCAATGCGCGCCAGTCATTTTCCTTTTCTTGTGTGAATAGCACTATTTGCTGATATTCAAAATCTTCCAGTTTTAATGTTTCTATTTTTTTACCGATATAATGCTCAATGGATTTCAGCAGCGGGTGTTCTTCCTCACTGCAAAAAGAAATGGCGTAACCTCGATGTTGTGCTCGACCCGTTCGACCAATTCGATGCACATAATTTTCGGCTTGCTCTGGTAAATCATAATTGATAACATATTCTACTTCTGGAATGTCAATGCCTCTAGCACTTACATCCGTAGCAATCAACAATTTGGTACTTCCCTCTTTGAATTGAGCTAAAATAGCTGTTCTTGCCTTTTGTTCCTTATCGCCATGCAAGGTTAAGCTCTCTATCTGAACGCGTTCCATTGCATTTTTTACACGCTCGGCACGTATTTTTGTGCGTACAAAAACTAAAATCTTTTTTCCTTCATTTTCTCGAACTAAACGTTCTAAGAAAAAGCGTTTATGATCCATTTCTACAAACATCACTTGATGATGCACGTTTTTAGTTATAGGATCTTTGGGTGAAATCTGAATATGAATGGCTTCTGACCGGACTAGGCTATAAGCTGTTTGCTTGATTTTTTTACTTATTGTTGCAGAAAAAAAAAGGGTCTGTCGCTTTTTAGGTAAATATCGAGTCAGGTCTTCAATATCTTTAATAAAACCCATGTCTAGCATATGGTCAGCTTCGTCCAGCACTAAGATTTGTACCTTACTTAAATCAATGTATCCTTGACTCCGCAGATCGAACAAACGTCCAGGCGTGGCTACAAGAATATCAATACCTTTTTGTAACTGAGCAATTTGAGGGTCTTGCTCTACCCCACCATAAATGGCAAAAGCACTTACTTTTGTGTAACGTCCTATTTCTTTAAATACATTTGTTACCTGAATAGCTAGCTCATGTGTAGGTGTCATTACTACGCAAGCAATACCTTGTACCCGTTTGCTCGTTTTCTTTTTATGCAAAATATTTAGAACAGGAATAACATAAGCCGCTGTCTTTCCAGTACCTGTTTGGGCAATCGCTAGCACGTCATCGCCTTTCAAAATAGGCGGAATTGCTTTATGCTGAATGTCAGTAGGTCGCTTAAAACCTAGATTAACAAGGGTTTTCTTGATATCTTCGGCTATGGAATAATCCTCAAATTTCATGTACTCTATTTACTAATTAAACAATAAAGATAGTGTTTGAAAGGTGAAAAAGATTTATTCAAGTGTGGAAAATGATTAATTTTATTCAAACAAAACGAATTGACAAATGACCAGCATTAGAATACGTCCTCGTTTTAAGTATCATTCCTTGCTTTCGCCTGCTGAAATCCAAGAGCGCATCAGGGCAAGTTCAATGCACGAAGATCGCTGCACGGTGACTACAAGGACGGATTATGTAGTGATACAAATCAAACCTCAGTATCATCATTACTGGTCGCCACAACTAACCTTATCTTTAGAACCATCAGAAAAAGGAACTTTAGTCAGAGGACTGTACGGTCCTAGTCCAAATATTTGGTTGCTGTTTACTTTTGCTTATGCGCTCATCGGGTTTGTGGCCATGATTGTCATTATTATTGGTACATCAAGATGGAGTTTAGATATGGACGCACCTATTCTTTGGTTGCTCCTTTTACTTGGTGGTTTAGCAATAGGCATTTACCTACTAGGGCAAATAGGGCAAAAATTAGGCGCGGAGCAACTTTACATTATTCACCACTTTTTAGAAAGTGCGCTTAACGAGCGGGTGCAAGTAGTATGAAAGTATTTCAAGTTTTTGAGCATCAAATAATTAGAATTGGTCAAGTACAGAATAATGTCTTGTTTGAGCGCAAGCATTTTTACTGGTTTGCGCAACGAAACGGCAGCAAATATTTCAGTTTAGTACATGAAGGTGTGCAGTTCAAGCAATATGTAGGTGCTATTCAAGTAGAAGATATAACGATTGAGATATTACCCAAAGTAGATCAAAAAGCGGAAGATTATGCGTTATGGCGCAATTTTTTGCTAGACATGCTTCAATATTGCCAATTGATAAAGTTGAACACATTTAACCAAATTCATCTAAGTTTGAAGGAAAATACTTCTTTGCTTGATTTGTATTATCAACTTTTCTTACAAGAAGTGGAAAATTTGCTAAATAAAGGGCTTTACCAAACTTATCAGCCAGAATATCAGAACAGTAGCACACTCAAAGGGAAGATTGTATTCCATCAGCAGATTAGCAAAAATTATGTTCATCGAGAACGATTCTATTCGATTTACGAATCTCTCAGTTTCGATAATTTATTCAATCAAATCATCTATCGGGCATTACTCCACTTGTTCAATTTAGGTCTTACGCCCCAGCTTAAAGAGCAATTAAAACGATTGCTAGTTCGCTTTCCTGAAGTTAGTGCAGCTGAACTTTTTCCTACTAATAAACTGATATTCAATCGAATGAATAGTCATTATCGTGTCGCCATAGATATGGCTCAAGTAATATTGAGTCAAAGTGGGCATTTGTTGAAAGCAGGAAAAGCCCCATTTTCAGGTATTCTGTTTGACATGAATAAGTTGTTTGAGGAATATATCTATCGTCAGTTGCGACAAGTTATACCTAGTGTGCAGCGACAACAAGCTACCCCTTTTTGGAATCAGCGAATGATTCGACCAGATATTGTAATAGCACTCGAAGGACAAAAAATAGTAATTGATACCAAATGGAAAATTTTGGATAAGGTAAATCCGCCAATGGCTGACCTGCAACAGGCTTACATTTATAGTCAATATTTTGACGCTCAACAAACAGTACTGCTTTATCCAAATGTTTACGATATTATGAATGGAATTTCTATACCTTTTGAAGCAGACAAAACAGGAAAAACCTACTTTTGTACCGTAGCTTTTGCATCAGTAGTACAGTATCGGCAACTAAACAAAAATTTAGGGCATGAACTCTTGCAAATGTTACAAACATCAATGAAACGTGAAATTTCAAGAAATGAATAAAAATAGTAGCTTAGAGCAGGCATTTAACCCCCAATTGTTTGAATATCAAGCAGAACAAGTCGTTCAGGCACTCATGAGCTATCTTCAAAGTGCTCAATCAGAAGCCATTATCACCAACGATTATCAGTCGCCAGAAGATAGCCTAGCCTACTGGCAAAAGCATTTTGACCATACGCCCTTCGATTTAAAGCATTTTTTACAAACCGTACTTGACCGCTCGATGCACTTACATCATCCTAAATATGTTGGGCATCAAGTTGGTGTAGTAGCGCCACTTTCTGCATTGATGAGTTTAGTATCCAGCTTACTCAACAATGGTATGGCAGTTTATGAAGTCGGTCAAGTTTCAAGCACTTTAGAGCGAATTGTTATCAAGGAGCTAGCGCCCTACTTTGGTTACGGCGAGCAAGCCGATGGGGTCTTAACTTCTGGTGGAACATTGGGTAACTTGACTGCGTTATTGACAGCAAGAGCCTGCAAAGCCAAAGAAAGTGTCTGGGAAAATGGGCATACGCATAAATTAGCGATTATAGTTTCTGAAGAAGCACATTACTGTGTGGATCGTGCTGTACGCACTATGGGTTGGGGAGAAGAAGGAGCTATAAAAGTACCAACAGATGACCGATTTAGAATGCGCACCGAACTCCTTGAATCGCTCTTGCAAGAGGCACAACGAAAGGGTATTCAAGTAATTGCCATTGTTGGAAGTGCCTGCACGACTTCAACTGGAACATTTGACGATTTAAAAGCTATTGGCGCATTTTGCCAAGCACATGACCTTTGGTTTCATGTGGACGGTGCGCATGGGGCAGCGGCAGTATTTTCACCCGATTATCAAAAATTAGTTGATGGGATTGAAATGGCAGATTCAGTTGTCATGGATTTTCATAAAATGTTGCTTACGCCAGCATTGACAACTGGTGTATTTTACAAGGACGGAAAACATGCTTATCGTACTTTCCATCAAAAGGCACATTATCTTTGGAACAATCAAGAAGAAACGGAATGGTTTAATTACGGTAAACGCACCTTTGAATGTACGAAGTTGATGATGAGTCTAAAAGTATATGCTATAATGAAAGCCTACGGCATTTCGCTTTGGGAAGAATATGTAACTCAAATGTTTGATTTAGGGAAGGAATTTGCTCAACTTATACGCCGCACACCAAATTTTGAACTGGCAATCGAACCCGATTGCAATATTGTTTGCTTTAGATATGCGCCAAAAGAAGTAGAAGATTTAGAGCTATTGAATAATCAAATTCATCAGCGTTTATACGAAAAAGGCGATTTTTATTTTGTAAAAACTAAGCTACGAGGAAACACCTACTTGCGTACTACGCTGATGAATCCATCTACTCGCCTATCACATCTGCAAGAATTGTTGGAACAAATAGAAGAAGAAGGTATAAAACTGACTCAAACGATTGAGCGGTATAGTTCAATTAGTTGAGTGCTAAGCAAATGACTATCGAATCTTTCAATATGATTAGAAGCATTTTCCACTAATTGAGCAGTGTACTCTTCGTCGGTCAATATTTTCTGGATACCCTGTGCTATGCTCTCAGGAGAAAACGGGTCAACATAATGGGCACCATTGCCACCCGCTTCAGGTAAAGCAGAAACATTAGAGGTGATGACAGGCGTTTGGGCATATTGTGCTTCTATGATAGGAATGCCGAAACCTTCATAAATAGAAGGAAATAAAAAAACATTGGCTAATTGGTACAGTGCAGGCAACTGATTGAATTGAATATCAGGAAAGAACACTAAGTCTTCCATACCTGCTTGAGCTATTCTTTCTATGACTTCTTTTTTATATTGCTTTCCATTTCCGATTACCACTAAAGGTATTCGCAAATCGGGAGGTAATAGTTGCATGGCATCAATAATTCCACCTAAATTTTTTCTAGGAATAATAGAGCCTACATAGAGCATAAATTCATTCGGCAAGCGAAATTCTTGCGCTAGAGCCTCTAGTTCTGCATCCTCCATAGGTCTTTTGAATCTATCGTGGCAAGTCTGATAAATCACGCTAATTTTTTGAGGATCAATATTATAAAATTGGATAATATCTTTTTTAGTGTGTTCACTGATGGCGACAATTGCGTCGGCGTGTTCACAAGCATAGCGAAATTTGGTGTTGTATAACAGGCGATCAACAGGTCGAAATTGGCTTGGATACTGCTTAAAAATTAGGTCGTGAATCGTAACGACTGATTTTAGTTTCCGTTGGTCTAAATTAATAGGAATTTCATGGCTCAGACCATGATAGAGCATGATGGACTCTTGATTAAGTTTTTTCTTAACTCCATAACTTCGCCAATAGCTAGAAAAATTTGTTTTAGGCTGAACAACTTTTATATTAGGATATTCAAAAAATAAATGGGTTTCTTGGTTTGCCTTGAGTTTCGGCGTAAATAAAACATATTGATTTTCAGGATAATAATTTCCCAGATTACTAACCAGCGTTCTACTGTAATTACCTAATCCAGTAAAGTTATTGAACAGTCTTTTTGCATCAAAACCAATCCGTAAAGGTCTTTCCACATGCTATTGCTTTATGAAAAAAGGGATTAAGACATCCATTATCAAGATAAAGATAACAAAACTTCTTAATCCCTTATCCCTTTATTTTTCTGCTTTTATTAGCACAGCTTCTCTCAGAGCATACATCAAACGATTAATATCGCTATCATTAAGCTCCAATTTTCCTCTTAATGTTACAGGTTCAGCCGTGTATTTTACTGGTTCTTTGGCATATACTTCCATCACTGTTTCAGGACCAGCACCGCCACAAAAGAAGCACATGCTATAAGGGAAAGCAGAAAAAATAAATTCTGTATGCCCTCTATATCCTTCCACCGGAACAATATAGCCTTTAATTTCAATGACTTTACCTTCGTATTTCTTGATGTCGGTGCTAAAAACGGGCATATCTACCTTGAATCCCAACATTTCATCATATTGTTTTTTGAAAGTGATTTTTGAAAGCACTTTCCACATATTCTGCTCCTGCGCGGGAACAGTAGTTTCTGTATTAGCAGTAGCTTTGCTTTGCGCTGTACTAACAGTGCTAGCAAATAAGAACATACACGTAAAAGCTAGAATTGGTGTGAAATATTTCATTGTTGTTTTTTTTTGCAAAACTAATTATAATACAATAAAAACGTTAAATGGTCAATATGTTTTATCTTCAAGTAATACTTTAAAGCGAGTTTAACACTTAAATGTAAAAATTATGCAAGTTCATCATCAAGGGATTACGCCAATTCCAGTTCATAAGGGCGATGGTTGGTTGGGTGTACCTAGAGGATTTTTTCGCAATAATGCAACCTTTGCTTATGAAATGCAAAAAGAATATGGCAATTTCTTTCGTTTTCGACTAGGACCACGCCATGTTTTCATTATCTCTGATATAAATATTATCCGACATGTCCTACAAACTAATGCTAAAAATTACCCTAAAAGCCCGGCGTATAATCAACTTAAACTGGCGTTAGGTGAGGGATTAGTTACCAGTGCTGGTGAACATTGGAAAAACCAACGAAGGCTAATTCAACCTACTTTTAACAAGGCACAACTTGCGCTTTTATTCCAAGATATGCTTCAAACTGCTCAGCAAAGCATTGAACAGTTAAAAGCAAAAGTCAGTGAGCAACCCATAGTAGATATTACAGAGGAAATGACTCAAATCACTGCCAATATCGTAATGAAAACCTTGTTTAGCAATGATTATGGTGTGAACGACGACCAAATGTATGAAAAAATGCTTCGTGCACAAGCATATGTTAGTCATAGAATTAATCATCCATTTAGTATCCCCCTACTCTACTTAAATGGTAAACATCAAGCATTTAAAAAGGATTTAAAGTATTTCGATCAAAGTGTTCATCAATTGATTGAACAAAGAAAACAACTTAAAGAGCAACCTAATGACCTACTTTCTATGTTGCTTAAAGCTACGGATGAAGCGTCTGGTGAAGGTATGCACAGTAAACAACTTAGGGACGAAATACTTACACTTTATTCCGCTGGACACGAAACGTCCTCTAATGCTTTGTCCTGGACTTTATACTTATTAAGTTTAAATGGTGATTTAATTGAGAAAATTTTAAATGAGGAAAAATTAATATTAAATAATCAAAAAATAACACTAGAAAAGTTGTTTCAACTTCATTATCATAAACAAGTTTTGGAAGAAGCTATGCGTTTGTATCCACCTGCCTATGCCATAGGTAGGCAAGCACTAGCTAAAGATGACATTATGGGAACACCGATTCCTAAGAATTCTATTATGTATCTCAGCATTTATGCACTACACCGAAGTGAGGCTTATTGGGAAAATCCATTAGCTTTTGCCCCCGATCGTTTTCATCCTGAAGCCGTAAAGAAAAGGGATAAATTAGCTTATATTCCTTTTGGAGCGGGCGCAAGAATGTGTGTTGGCAATCATTTTGCTATGATGGAAATGCAATTACTATTAGCTTTGCTGGTAAAAACATTTCATTTTGAATTGGTGGAGCATCATCATGTGGAAATTGAACCGCTTATTACGTTGAAACCCAAATATGGCATCAAAATGAAACTTTCTTTGCGAGATAAAAGCAACTGAACATGACTATTATCCAACAAGCGCAGCAGTTTACACTAAATTGGTACAATCAAAAAAACTATGATAATCGTTTAACTTATCATAATTATGCTTTGACAGATGCCATTGTCAAAAAAGTAAATGCCCTTACCGAACTTTCTAAAGTATCGGGAGAAGATAAAGAAATTGCTTTGATAGCAAGCTATTTTAGCCAAATTCAATCCCCTCCCTCTACATCGGAAAATCAACAATATGCACATCCAACACAACTTGCTAAACAGTTTTTTCAGCAAATCAACTCCTCACTCCAGGTGGAAGTATTAAGAACACTAGAACACAGGGAGCGTAAGATGATAAAAACAATCCCTGATGCCTTGCTAAACGATGCAACAAACGCCGTAGAATTTGGGGAAAAATATAGCGATTGGACAGTTTTACATAAATTGGAGTGTGAATTGTTAACAGGAGCAAAAATAAAGGCTAAAAAATGGAATACTGAACAGCTAGAGCAATTGCTAAACATAAAATTTTACACCCCATATGCCAAATTGCATTATTCTCCTTTGGTAGCACAAAACATCATTAAAGTAAAAAATAAACTCGAAAAATCAGAAGACAAGGTAGTCGATGAAAAAAGTACTGATGAGCGTGGCGCACAAACTTTTTTTCGAGCTAATTACAGAAACCACATTAATTTAAGTGCCATTGCCGATAACAAAGCAAATATTATGATAAGTGTAAATGCTATTCTTATTAGTATTCTAATTACCATTTTGACTTGGCGAAATATGACTGAAGTAAACCCAAAGATTATTTTTCCAGCCGTTCTTTTTTTAATTACAGGTTTGGCTTCGTTAATCTTTGCCATTCTTTCCGCTCGACCAAAAATTACGAATGTAAACAAAGGACTAGAAGATTTGGATAAAATCAAACAGAATATTATGTTTTTTGGTAGTTTTACCTCACTCACCTTAGAAAACTATGAGAAAGCAGTGGAAGAAGTGTTGAACAACGAAAAACTATTGTATGGCAATATGAGTAGAGACCTTTATTTTCTTGGCAAAGTCTTAGCAAAAAAATACGATTACCTTATTATATCTTACACTATTTTTATGGTAGGATTTATCACTTCTGTTACACTTTTTTTAATCTTTCTGCTCATTCCATAGTAGGAACATCCTAATACTCATGAGGAAACAAACCATCAACTGGGGGATCATAGGACCAGGCAAAATCGCAAGAAAGTTTGCTACTGATATTCAGGTGGTGAACAATGCTCGACTTCACGCTGTGGCTTCGCGTACTTTAGAAAAAGCTACTGCTTTCGCAACTGAATTTGATGCAAAATATGCCTTCGGTAGTTACGAAGAGCTACTGAACTGCCCCAATTTGGATGCCATTTATATTGCTACTCCTCATGTATTTCACTACGAAAACACGATAATGTGCCTTAAAGCCGGCTTTCCTGTGCTTTGCGAAAAACCATTTGCTATGAACGTAAAGCAAGTACAAGAAATGATAAAAACGGCAAAAGAAAACAATGTATTTCTAATGGAGGCTATGTGGACAAGCTGCCTTCCTACCCTACTAAAAATCAAGTCATTGATAGCCGATGGAATACTTGGCGATGTATTTTCCATTCGTGCTGACTTTGGCTTTAAAGCCCCTCAAAATTTTGAAAACAGAATCTACAACAAAGCACTTGGTGGTGGCGCACTCTTGGATATAGGTATCTATCCTGTATTTTTAGCACTACATTTACTAGGGTATCCTGACCAAATATTAGCAGCCGCTAAAATAGGACAAACTGGAATAGACGAAGAAATTGGCATTATTTTTCAATACGAAGATGGCAGAATGGCACATTTGCATTCCACCATTTTAACGCATACTACCACAGAAGCATTTATCTATGGCATCAACGGAACATTACACCTCCATGAGCGATGGTTCACACCTACCCATATGACACTGCATACCACCAACTGTGAACTTCCAGAAGCGATTACTTTCGACTACAAAAGTGGTGGATTCGAGTACGAAATTGCAGAAGCCACTCAATGTTTACTAAACAATAAATTGCAAAGCGACCTCATGCCATTGGAAGAAAGCCTAGCATTAATTCAATTATTAGATGCCATTCGTGCGAAAATTGGGTTGCACTACGACAAAACAAACTAAAATATCACCTTTGTCTATTTGAAAATAGTCGCTTTTTTTGCTCAACTCAAGTAGTTACACTTATATTGCAGTCACAAACTAAGACTAACGAAATGAAACCACTGGATGCAGTAATTGGCATAGATTTAGGCGGAACGTTCACCAAAATTGGCGTAGTTGATCAACAAGGTAATATGTTGATGCTCGACCGTTTTCCCTCTAGGGCAGACGAGCCTTTCGAGTATTTTTTGGCAGAACTTCAACAATCTTTTCATAACATTAAGAATACTTTGGGCAATCAGGTTCATCTACTTGCTATAGGTGTTGGCGCACCCGATACGAATTGCTTTACAGGCGAAATGGAGAATCCCCCTAATTTTAAATGGGGCGAAGTAGTGCCTTTGGCTAGTGGTATTCAAAACATTACAGGACTACCTGTCTTCGTCAATAACGATGCTAATGTAGCGGCACTTGGTGAAATGATTTACGGCGGTGGCAAAGGCATGAAGCACCTTATGGTTGCCACGCTAGGCACAGGCGTAGGTAGTGGTTTCATCGTAGATGGCAAGCTGCATATCGGTCATCATGGTATGGCGGGTGAATTAGGGCACGTCAATGCGGTACGTGGTGGGCGACTTTGCCGATGTGGTTTGTATGGTTGTTTGGAGCAGTATTCGTCAGTAACAGGTGTGCGCAAAAGCGTGCACATACTAGCGCAAGAAACTAATAAGCCTAGCCAATTCAACGGATTATCGCTAGAGGAGATCAATGGTGAAGAAATTGCTACGGCTGCTCTAGCAGGCGATGAAATTGCGCAAGAAGCCTTTGAAATTGCAGGCAAATTACTGGGCGAAAAGCTAGCCGATGTAGTCGCTTTTTTCAATCCAGAAGCTATTTTCTTAACTGGCGGCTTAGTCAAAGCAGGGCATTTGATTCTTGAGCCTACCGAAAAGTATATGGAAAAGAACCTTTTGCACATCTATCACCATAGAGCAAAAATTCTGATTTCAGACTTAGTAGATAAAGAAGGCGCTGTGCTGGGTGCCGCTGCATTAGGTTGGGATAAGATGAAAAGTTCCTAACGGAGTTGAAAATACTGATTTTTAAAATCTAATATTAAAGTTGAGCGCCTCCTATCGTGGTCTGCAATCACAATAGTATAGCAGCTATTAAGCAAAAAAGGAAAAGACATATCCATCAATCAAGCAACATCACTTTCAAAGAAAATCAATAATTGAAATTTGCATTCGCATATTGGAATTACTTTAATTTCAATAGATTTTACTCTAAAAAATAAATCATCCTTAAAAAATTTATTTTTTTGTGTAAAATTTGGCATTTTGCAAAAAAACGAAATACTATGTCCGTACCATCCAATTCATCTGATAAAGATACTCCACCTGTGTTTAAGACTTGGAATCAATTATACTGGTTCATTTTAATGATTCACTCAGCAATAATAACCCTTTTTTACCTCTTTACAGAGCTTTACAAATAATTATTAACCAGCAATTTATGAGTATAATTGATTGGATTGTCATGCTAGCTGTTTTGCTGGGAATTGTACTTTATGGTGTCTTTAAAACGCGGAACGTCAATAATATCCAAAGTTATTTGCTAGGAGATAAAGACCTTCCTTGGTGGACGATTGGGCTTTCCATTATGGCTACTCAAGCTAGTGCGGTTACTTTTCTTTCTACTCCAGGACAAGCATATAGTAGCGGAATGGGGTTTGCGCAATTTTATTTTGGCATGCCCGTTGCAATGGTTCTTATTTGTATTTTTGTTTTGCCAATTTATTATAGACTCAATGTTTATACTGCCTATGAATATTTAGAAGGTCGTTTTGATTTAAAAACAAGAACATTGACTGCTATCCTGTTTCTTGTGCAGCGAGGTATGGCAGCAGGCATCACTATTTATGCCCCTTCTATTGTGCTGTCTAATATTTTTGGCTGGAGTTTGAATATTACTATCTTTTTAATGGGGATATTTGTTATCATCTACACCGTCATGGGGGGAACGAAAGCAGTAAGTGTAACGCAAAAACAGCAAATGATTGTTATTTTAGTTGGTATGTTTGTAGCGGCTATTATTATTGTTTTTCAAATGCCTAAAGACATTTCTTTTGCCGATGCAGTAAGCGTAGCTGGCAAAATGGGAAAACTAGAAGTCGTAAATTTTGATTTCGACCTCTCCAATCGCTATACTTTTTGGACAGGTATGCTGGGAGGAGTTTTTTTGTTTCTTTCCTATTTTGGCACCGACCAATCACAAGTACAACGTTATCTTTCAGGTAAATCACTCTCTGAAAGCCGATTGGGTCTGCTATTTAACGGTATCATCAAAGTGCCTATGCAGTTTTTAGTACTTTTTGTGGGCATTTTAGTTTTTGTATTTTTTCAATTCACCAACCCACCCATTCACTTTAATAATGCCAATTTAAAAAGGTTAGAAAATTCGGTTTATCAGCAAGAACTTAATACGTTGCAAGCAGAACAAAACTTGGTTTTTGAACAAAAACAAGTAGCTATTCGCAATTTAATTGCTGCCACTAAATCAAATGAAGTGCAAAGCATTCAGCAAGCACAACAAACAGTACAAAATCTTATTGATGAAAATGAGAAGATAAGAAGT
>DAITMC010000026.1:0-23843 GCA_036835365.1 Saprospiraceae bacterium | reverse complement strand
GTAGGTGATAGGGCATTTGTGGTTCTCGAACGAACGAAACACTTTGACCAACCTCACAAGTTTAGGGCAGGTAAAATGGTCAACTTATTTACAAAACGTCCACGCATTTTTAACCCTGAACGTTCTGGCATTATTGACTACGTGGATAAGCATAGAATGAAAATCATCTTAAATGCGGAAGATGCCCCCAATTGGATTATTCACGATGATTGTGGCATCGAATTGTTGTTCGATTCGCGTACTTACGAAGAAATGCGTAAGGCACTAGAAAAAGTAAAAAATGCTAAAGGCGACCGACTTACAGCGTTACGCAGTATCTTATTAGGGCAACATCCACCTCAATTTGGCGCGCATCCGGTAGTTCATATCCCTGAATTGAATGAATCGCAAAATCAAGCGGTCAATAATATCCTTTGCTCCAGAGATGTTGCCGTAGTACACGGTCCTCCTGGCACGGGCAAAACCACTACTTTAATTTATGCCATCAGAGAACTTTGTAAAACAGAAAATACCGTCTTGGTAACTGCTCCTAGTAATGCAGCAGTGGACTTACTGACAGAGCGTTTGGCGGAAATTAATCTGAATGTAGTGCGTATTGGCAACATTTCCAGAGTAGATGAATCTATTTTAAACCATACTTTAGAAGTGCAACTTTCTAAACATCCTGAAAGTAAACATATTAAAAAAGTAAGACTTCAAGCGGCTGAAAAAAGAAGGCAGGCTTGGCGCTTGCGCCGAAAATATGGACGTGAAGACCGAGAGAGCAGAAAACGATACTTAGACGAAGCGCACGAGCTATCGGGTTGGGCGATGCAACTAGAAGACCGCCTGCTCGACCAAATTATTACGGGGGCACAGGTCATTACTGCGACTTTAGTAGGTGCGGTGCATCCTGTACTCAATAATTACAAATTTAGAACCGTTGTAATTGACGAAGCTGCTCAAGGGCTAGAGCCTGCCACTTGGATTCCTATTACCAAGGCTTCAAAAATAGTCTTAGCAGGCGACCCTTTCCAACTTCCACCCACTATAAAATCCGTAGAAGCCAGAAAAGGAGGATTTGATGTTACTTTAATTGAAAAGAGTTTATTGAGATTGCCTTATGTCAATTTCTTGAACATACAATATCGAATGAATGAGCAGATTATGCAATTTTCTAATCATCATTTTTATGATGGCATTTTACAAGCCGATGAAAGCGTGAGGGAACATAAGCTAATCATGAAAGATGATCGTCCAGTAGAATTTATAGATACGGTTGGTTGTGGCTTTGACGAACGTATGAATCCAGAATATCAAAGTCGCTACAACCCAGATGAGTTTCAAATTCTTTGTGAACATCTTTATTTGTTGTTGGATGCCACCAAAACGGAACAACCTTCTATTGCCATCATTTCGCCTTATCGAGAACAAGTTATTTACATGAAAGAACATATTGAGCAGGATAGCCGATTGGAAGGCGTTGAAATAGCCGTGGACACTATTGATGGATTTCAAGGACAAGAACGCGACGTAATTTACATTTCTTTAGTACGCTCGAACAAAAAAAGTGAAATAGGATTCTTAAAGGACTATCGGCGCATGAATGTCGCTATGACTAGAGCTAGAAAAAAATTAGTGATTGTTGGCGATAGCGCAACCATCGGTCATGATAGCTTTTACAATGATTTCCTTAGCTTTTGCGAAACGATTGGTGGGTACAGAACTGCTTGGGAGTTGATGGTGCAGTATTGAGAAGAAGACGGTAATGACTTTATTTAAAACATGGGTTCAATTGTTGATTAAGCAATTGAACCCACGAAAGTTCAACGATTAATTAATAGCTCCACAAATCATGCTCTAAATTGAATATTTCTTGTCTGATTTTATCTCCTTCCAACAAGCGATCGACACCACCTGTGATGTAGTCCTGGATTCTTTCATCTCTAACATTAGATGCCTTGTAGATGTAACTTGAGAAAAAACGCATTTCCATAATATCCTCCCATGTGAGTGGTGAAGCGTCGTTACCTTCATTAAAATATTGCTCTCTAGCAAGAATTTCTCTTGCCTCAGGGTAATATATCCAGAACATAGGCTGTTCACGAATAAATACGCCAGTATTTTTATCTTTTACATCCAACAGTGGCGCAATGCCTAGGATACGAACACCCAATTTTGATGATTCTTCGTCAAAGAACCACACCTCTTTAACTCTAAACCGCTTTACATCTTCGTAGTTAATATCATTTCTTACTATTTTGACGACTTCTTCATAAGTGTCTGGATCAAATGTGATGATAGTATCCTGTGATGCACTTTGCGCAGCCACCTCATCGGGTGTCAATGGATAGGTAAATTTATCGTCATCTGTACTGTACGCCGTAATGTTACCCCCAATAGCTGCTTCCATGAGCACCTTAAAAAAAGGACGATCAGGATACACAAAAGGCAAGTTCAACTTCTCGCGCGTATCAATTACTCTCCAGACGTACTTTTCCCACATGATGTCCGCTTCTCTAAGCGATTCATAGGGCAAAACTCTTTTTTCAGCAGTCAACTTCTTTTCTACTACACCATCAATAGGTGGCTTCCTATTGGGGTCGCCTGCCTCAGTTTTTAGAGGGTCGATCATGATGCCCGTAGGATTTTGAGCAAAAGCATTAGTTTGCAACAGAAAAACAATTGCAAGAAAGCTAAACAAATTCAGTATTAACTTCATAATGATTGGAATTTATCAATGTTCATTTTGAATTGGGACTTAGATTAACTCTTGTATCCCTGCCATTATTCTTTTGGTCTATTAACCGATTTTAGGCTATAATTATTATGGTATGCAGTAATTTTTAGAAAGTATTTTTTCGCAAAAAAGGGGTGTTATTTCAAATAAGGTAGATGAAGGATAATTTAGATCGAAAATCCCCCCTTCATCTACCTAAAAATTTAGTTGATATTGAATACCATTGTTCCTAATGGACGACCAGCTTGGTCTCCTGGACATTTCGCTTTGATATTTTCAAAATAATAAATATCTCCCGGAGTAGCTGCTTGTACCAAACGGGTTGACTTATCATCGTATCTAGCACCAGCATTTACATTCTGTATCGCATCTTGGCGCTTTGGTACACGTACAATATTGAAGCCCTGTATAGCACATTTTGCGTCGAAATCAAAACCTTCCAAGACTGCTAGTACACCACCCTGGGCTTTAAATTCGCCATTTCCCATAGAGCCTCCTTTGCTTCTACCCAACTGTGGAACGGGGTCTGGAATGCGTTTTGCACGGAAAGGGAAAGTAGAATTCAAGCCCTCGCCAGAAACAACAACACTTACCTCACCTGGACGATCAACAGTTACGACTCTTGTATTACCTGAACCAGAAAGATTACAACCATTGCAGGATACTCTCAGTGCATTGCTGGATACCCCAGCAGCAGAGACAGTAATAGGATTATCTACACCGATGTAGAATACGTTCATCTTATCCGCAGCTACCGCAACAGAACGACGACCAACTTCATATTGGTAAGTAGCATCGCCTGTGGTTACTTTACCAGTTAATGGATTTCTCACTGTGGCTTTCAAGTTTAGTGTGTTCACACCTGTATTGCTAGTAGTAGTTCTGTAAGCCGCTTTTCCATCTGTACCAACTGGTAGAGTAGAACCATTTACCGTAATCTGAATATCAGAAGGATTAATGCTGGAACTATAAGTACCTACCGAGATTTCAGCTTCAAAAGGCTCACCTGCAATTACATACGATTTTTTTGCATTGACAACAGGAAAAAACTGGTCGAACTCCACTACTCTACCACCAGAAAGTGCTGCCAACTCATTGACTAAGGTAGCTTCTGTATTCTTAGCATCTGCTTGCATTGCACTTAAAGTAGGCAATACTGCTGCCAAAGGCATTTTACGGAACTTAAAATCTTCCCAACTCGTTTTATCTGTTCCTTCCCAAATAGCGTCGTCAATTTGAAGCGTGATATTTTCTTCAACATTGGTAATGCGTTGTTTTACTTCTTCCTTGTTCAAACCGAAGGGCTGTTCGCCGTATTTGTTGAGTAGGTCTGCATAAATACTAACCATTTTACCACGAATCTCTAACGTTTTGTCTTTCAACTCTGCTCCTCTTCCTTCATTAAGCAACAAACGAGTGGTGCCATCTTTATCCTTTTTACCTTTCGGCTTTTTCTTTCCATGATCTTCGATGTAGTCCCCATCGTCTAATTGCCCATTCTGATTGCCTGTTTCGTCAATCAAATCGTTGCGCAGTTTTTCAACATAGTCGCCATACTCTTTGGTAAGTTCTCTGATTTGTTGTACCGCAGGCAGGATAGGCTTAAACTCTCTTTTAGAATCTTCATTTAGTAGCTTCTCTAATCCCTTTTGTGTTTCATCTAGCTGCTCATTGATAATCCCCATACTCATTTTGTTGCCATCATCTAGCGAGAAGAAAGCATTCATAACCTCTGCGGATACGTTAAGCGCTAGAAGCGCCATTAGTACCAAGTACATCAGGTTAATCATCAACTGTCGGGGCTCCTTAGGAATTGACATATGATTTTATTTTTTTCTTATTTTATTGAATAAATTTATTTTTTCTTCATGGAAGAACAAGCAGTAAATACCTATTTTTCCATATTCAGTTATAGTTCAGGGCGACGTGCACCTGTCATAGCATTTAGCATATTACCGTAAACCGAATTTAAAGAAGATAGATTTTTGTTTAGTACAGACATATTGTCTTTGTAGCGACGAGTATCTTCCAAAGAATCTCCTAGGTCTGCCAACGCCTCATTTAACTTTGTGTAGAAGTTGTTCATCGTTCTGATTTGGTCTCTTGTACCAGAAAAATCTACTTCTTGCAATGCTTTCAAAGAACCTAAACTTCTGGACATGGACTGCAACTCTGTTAACATACCGCCTAATTGTCTTTCTACTACTTCGCCATTTAAGGATGGAGTAGAAACTCCCATATCACCAGCCATAACACCATTAGCAAGTGGTTGTACTGATGCGTTGACGTTATCTAAACCTGGATATAATTTTTCCCAGTAATAGTCTTTTTCAGGACCGATGATACCTAAGAAAGCAAATAATGCAGCCTCCACAAGAAGTCCAATAGTGATCAAATCAACACCCGGAATAAATTGCGTAGAGTTAATTTTTTCCAATGCTCCGACAAGCACTACCGCCGCACCTAAACCAATCACTAGATTTTTGAAATACTTAAATCCATTTGAATGAAGAAAACTCATTGTTTAATTTAATTTTGAATGTTAGTTGAATGAATTAATTTTTACCCTGTTAGTCTTATTCTACTTTTTTATTTAATGTCTAATGCAAAGCTAGTGGAATTAGCTTAACCTTTTTAGAACTACTACAGAGTTTGATTTACACTTATAATGATTTTTTTTGCGAAAGTTACAGTAGTCATTAAGATTTTTAAAATATTTTCAAGAAAATATTGATTCTTACTGCACAAAAAATGGGTGTTACTTGACAAATAGTCAAACAACGCCCATTTTCTTTATCAAAAATATGGCAACAGCCTAGAAATTATCATTAATTGATCTTCCTAAGTAGGTCAAAGCACTTCTAAAACCAATATATGATTTAGTGGTGTCTTGAAATTCCCAGTGGCGTGTGTTCGTTTGAAGGAAATGTTTTACATCCTTCCATGAGCCACCACGAATGACTTTTCTTTTGTATGCTTCTGGATCATCGTCCTTAGCATCGTAGCGGATATCAGGATTTAAGTCGTGAATGAAAGAGTAAGCATTTTCATAAAATGCTGTGTTTGTCCACTCCGCTGCATTACCTGACATATTATACAACCCATAATCATTAGGGAAGTAAGCATCTGTTTTTACTGTATATAAACCACCGTCATCTGCGTAGTTTCCACGACCAGGTTTGAAGTTGGCTAATAGACAACCTTTTGAGTTTCTCATGTAATAAGCTCCCCAAGGAAATGGTGCAAACTCATGTCCACCGCGAGCAGCATATTCCCACTCTTGCTCAAAGGGTAATCGGAAATCTTCTGAATTAACACCTGTTTTGCCAGATTCATAGGCGTTCCACAATTTCGTACGCCAGTAGTTAAAAGCGTTGGCTGTGTGCCAATCAACTCCTACAACAGGATAATCATCATAAGCCGGATGCCAGAAGTAATTACGGGTCATTGGCTCATTGTAAGAATAGGCAAAGTCGCGAATCCAAACTAAAGTATCTGGATAAACATTAACTTTCTTTTTCTTGATGAAAGCATTTCGGTTGGAACGCCCCTTGTCATGGGCAGCAGCTTGCCAGTCGTACCATTGGTACTCGAATTGGAACTTTCTAACATCATATTCCTTCTTGCCAGCGAATCTGTCGTTACCTTGATAATAAAGGTCTTCTAAACCCTCATCCTCCCAATCTAAATCGTATTCCCAATCAATTCTTTCCTCTCCTGTTACTGGGTCTTCCATGAAGTGGTCCAAGTAAGCATGTGCTAATGAATCCCTTACCCAATATACGAATTGGCGGTATTCATTGTTAGTAATTTCGGTGTCGTCCATAAAGAAACCAACGATGGAAATAGCCTTCGGTCTTTGGACAAATGTATTGCTGATATCTTGGTCTCCTGCACCAATATGCAAACTACCTGATGGAATGTACACCATACCATATGGATTAATTCCTTTCCAACTTGGACGGTTAGTTACACCAATTAGTTGGCCATTTTCTTTAGATCCACAAGAAATAGCTATAAAAGCTAACAATACAAAACTAAATTTCAGAAATCTTTTCATTTTGATGATACTATTTTCCTTCAATGTTTATACGTTTTAATTAGAACACTCAAAGATAATTTGTTCAGCGACCTTATCCAATATTTAGTGTCATTTTGATACGCTACCTATCTGAATGGTTGCCTATCATCGAACGATACTAGAATGGAATTAGTATATCACTGTGGAATATTCATCAAAAAAATTAAATACGCTTTTCGGCTAAAATTTATCGTTTTTGATGCTTCTCCAAGTCTATTTATCATTAATGCTCTAGTGCATTAATTTAGTACATTTTTCCATGTTAATTTTCAGTGATTTTACTGAAATTATAAACATAAGTTGTGTTGTGTAGCGAAAATCAAGAAGATTTATAGAAATCTTGGGTTGTAAATTATTTTAGGCGGTCTGCCTTTTCCAATTGGCTTATTCAGATTATAATTTAACATGATTTCATGTGAACCTGAGTTTGCCAGTTTTATCTGCGATAAAGTAACATCGTAACTATAAAAAACATTTGTTTTACTATTCAACTTTAAGCCACCAACAACTGCTAAAGCGTCTATTGTTGTTCGACTATATCCCCTAAACGAAGTCCCGATTGTTATATTGTCATTGTAGGTAAATAATACCGAAAAATCCATTTGCGTTTGCAATACGTCTGTCTTTACAAATACAGAAGGTCTGAACATCAAAGAGCGATTCAATTCAAAATTCATTGAAGCCGTGAGGAAAAAACTACGTATGGGACGAATGGTGAAGTCTGTAAATTCAATAGGTTGCGCTACAATATCTCGCGTAGAGAGGCCTATCTCCAATTGTTCGCTTTGGTAATAAATACCCAATTCAAAAGTTGGTGACAAGGCAGTAGCTTGACTGATGGGTAAAAAATTATCTCTATGATTAATGGTTGAGCCATCAATATAATCACCTTCAGGCGTTCTGATACCTGAGCCATCTGATGTTTTCTGCAATATACCTCCACCTATACCAATAGCTAAAATACCATTATTCAAGTTGAGTTGATAATTATAAGCAGCACGCAGTGCTAAATTTCGCTCCAAACCGAGTTCATCATTTTCTAAGGAAAACCCTAAACCACTATTCAAAAAGTAAAGAGGAGCATGAAGATTAAAATGTTGAGACGTTGGACTACCTTCCAAATTAACCCATTGTCTTCTAAAAACACCTGTCATACTCAATGAATTATCCAAACCTGCATAGGCGGGGTTGTATGCCATTCTGTTGAACATGTAAAGCGAATATTGCGAAGGTTGCTGCGCCCATGCACACTGGCAAACCAACAATAAAATAAATGGTGTAATTATTTTTTTAAGCATACGCTTTAGATTTAAGTTTTCATCCGCTCCAATGCAGCCGCTACGGAAGCAAGTGGCTGCTGGCAAGCATAATTTTTACATATATATACAAGTGCCTCAGGTGCTGCTGGTTTTCCAGCCAGTAAAGGATAGTTGTCATTTGGTTCTTGAGTAACCATTATGACTTTATTGGGTAGAAAATGGCGTTGCAGGTTTTCGGCTTTTTCAAAAGCATTTTGTCCAACAATAGCTATTTCATTAACGCCATAAATTTCGTTAAGGTATCCCTTTGCCCATCTTGAAAAAGAAGTAGGATATTTCTGAACGGAATTTTGTAAGCCCAGCAACATTTCGATTGCTAAGGAACGATAATTTGGCTTATCCAGCAATATGGCTAAATATTGTAAGTTGCTCATCATCGTGGAATTGCCTGAGGGCTGTGCGCCATCGTACAAGTCCTTCTTACGCAACACAATATCTTGCTGCCTAGTGGAAGTAAAGTAAAACATTTTATGTTCTTCATCAAAAAATTGATCCAATACAACATCACAATAAGTCGCCGCCTTTTGCAAGTACTGCACATCAAAGGTGATGGCATATACTTCAAGTAATGCGGCTATTAAAAAAGCATAGTCATTCAAAAAAGCATCATATTGCGCTTGACCGTTTTTGTAAGTGTGGTACAGCGTGATACCGTCTGGCTGCACCATTTTTTCTAACACAAAATGAATATTTTGAATGGCTATTGTTCTATATGCACTTTCTCCTGTGGCTGTATATGCTTGTGCAAAAGCACTACACATGAGCGCATTCCAATCGAGCAGAATTTTATCGTCCAATCCTGGGTGGATGCGTTGGTCTCTTCGCTCAAAAAGTTGTTGTCTGTTTTGTGCCAATTTTTGCTTCAATGCGGTAACATCCATCTCTTTAGCTTGTGCAAAGGCTTCATAAGGCTCAGCGCGCCAAAGAATATTTACTTCTTCCCAATTTCCGTGTTCCGTTACACCATAAAATTCATTGAACAGCGGTGCATCTTGCCCTAAAATAGCATCTATTTCTTTTTTCTCCCAAACGTAGTATTTGCCCTCTACCCCTTCAGAATCAGCATCCTGCGCAGAGTAAAACCCTCCTTCAGCACTCCTCATCTCTCGTTGGATAAATTGTAGCGTTTCGTCAATTGTTTCCTTGTAAATACTATCTTTAGTCAACTTATAAGCATCTGCAATGACCGTGATAAGCAAGGCATTATCATATAACATTTTTTCAAAGTGTGGCACCAACCACTCTCGATCAACAGTATATCGAGCGAAACCACCGCCAATTTGGTCATAAATCCCCCCTTGAATCATGCGTTTTAAGGAAAAATCAACGTGTTGTAGCGCTTCTTTTTCACCACTGAAATGGTAATAATCCAACAGATAGTGCAGCGACATGGTACTCGGAAATTTGGGTGCGCCACCAAATCCACCATGCTGTTTATCAAATCGCTTTTTCATGCTGGCAAAAAATTGATGTGCCAAATCCATTGAAAATGCTTGTGCTGCAACCATTCCTTCCAACACATTTTCTACTAAGTTGTCATCTGCATGGCTAATCATTTGTGTGAGTTGATTAGCCTGACTTTCTACTAAATCTCTGCGCTCCTTGAAGTTGTGGGTAATCCTTTTTAATACCTCCATCCAAGCAGGACGATTGTAAGCCTGTATAGGTGGATAATAAGTGCCTGCAAAAAATGGACGACCATCAGGGGTCAAAAAACAGTTGAGTGGCCAGCCACAGCCACTACCGCTAATGAATTGACAGGCTTCCATGTAGATTTGGTCCACATCAGGGCGTTCTTCTCTATCCACTTTTATGTTGATGAAATGCTCATTCATGTAAGCAGCAACTTGCTCATTTTCAAAACTTTCTCGTTCCATTACATGACACCAATGGCAGGTCGAGTAGCCAATACTAACCAAAATAGGCTTATCCTCTGATTTTGCACGCATTAGAGCTTCTTCCTTCCAAGCATACCAGTCCACTGGATTGTGTGCATGTTGCAACAAATATGGACTTGTTTCGTGTTGTAAGCGATTCAAAATGTATTAATTTTGAGTATATAACCAAATTTTTACAAAGAAGGTTGTTCAAATCAACGAAATGATAGGATTCAATTTTTCTCTTGAGAAAGTGAAGTAGAAAATTTTACTCTTGTAAAGTCGCTAAAATTATTAATATTGTCCTTAGATAAATCATTCAAAATATGAAATACCTTTTTCTTGCTGTTGTCATTTTATTTAACGCTTGCCAAACAACTAATACACAAACTATTAATTCATTAAATCCTCCATCGGAAGGATTTAACACTGTTTCTTCTGACAAAAAGGCTATTGAAATTGCAGATCAAGTAATGGCAGCTATGGGTGGTCGCGCCAACTGGGATGCTACGCGCTATCTTCAATGGACTTTCTTTGGTCGTCGTCATTTGCTTTGGGATAAAAAAGAAGGTAATGTTATGGTTGAACTTCCCTCCGATAGCCTTGTCATCTTTATTAATCTATTTGACAATAACAAAGCGGCTTTAACCAAAGCAAACGAAAATATTACGCAGCAAGACAGCATTGCAAAGTATGCTGCCCAAGCCAAAAGCATTTGGATTAACGATGCTTATTGGTTGGTAATGCCTTTCAAATTGAAGGATAGTGGCGTTACTTTGAAGTACCTAAGCCAAGAAAAAACAGAAGAAGGACTAGATGCTGATGTGTTGCAACTCACCTTTGAAGCAGTTGGCGATACGCCAAACAACAAGTATTGGGTGTATGTGGATAAAAAAGATAACTTGGTGAAACAATGGGATTTCTATCGCAATGCAACTGATTCTATTCCAGCGTTTTCTACGCCTTGGACTGATTATCAAACCTATGGCAACATCCTTCTTTCTAGTGGAAGAGGACAAAGGGAGCTTAGCAATATAGCTGTTTTCGATACTTTACCCGATTCATTAGTAACATTACCACTTTTTGGTCAATAATGTTTAGCTATCGGTATAATTTCCTTTTTTAAGCAGCGAATAATACGAAAGATGCTTTACTTTGCGTATTCAACTCAATTGTATTGCATCGTGTGGAGTGCGATACAATTGATGGATACGCTCAATATCATTACAAAGTAAAAGCTAAAACATTACTCAATTAATATTATGCCATCTATTTCTTTAAGAGGACAACAAGTGCCACTTTCGCCATTCAGAAAATTAGTGCGATTGGCAGATGCAGCAAAAGCAACCGGCAAAGAGGTCTATCACCTCAATATTGGTCAACCTGATATTTTGACACCACCCGCCGCCATTGCCGCTTTTCAACAAAAAGACATTCAGATTCTGGAATACAGCGACGCTATTGGCATAGCCAGCTACAGAAAAAAATTGACACAATACTATCAATCCTTTGATATTGAGGTTGCTACCAATGATATTTTAGTAACTACAGGAGGGTCGGAAGGATTACAATTTTTGATGTATGCCTGCTTTAATAGAGGAGATGAAGTGATTGTACCTGAACCTTTTTACGCTAATTACAACGGCTTTACACAAATAGCAGACGTAGTGATTCGTCCAATTACTTGCTCTATTGAAACGGGTTTCGCCTTACCTTCAATCGAAGATTTTGAGCGTAAAATAACCCCCAATACAAAAGCTATTCTTATCACTAATCCAAACAATCCAACGGGTTGCTTCTACGACAAGGAAATTCTAGTGCAGCTAGGTGCATTAGCAAAGCAATACGACTTGTATCTAATTGCTGATGAGGTATATAGAGAATTTTGCTACGATGAGCAAGATTTTTTTTCTATTCTAAATTTGAAAGGTTTAGAAGAGCACGTTGTCGTGGTAGATTCCATTTCTAAGCGATTTAGTGCTTGCGGAGCAAGAGTAGGCGCAATAGTTACCAAAAATGAACAGCTAAAAACTTCCGTTGAAAAGTATGCTCGTCTTCGCTTGAGCCCTCCTGGTCTTGGGCAAATGCTGGCGGAAGAAATGATTGATGGAATGCACGACTATTTAGTACAAACCAAAGCAGAATACAACCGTCGAAGAATGACTGTGTTTAATAGATTGCAGCGCATGGAAGATGTAGTTAGCTATCTGCCTGGCGGTGCATTTTATTGCTTTGCTAAATTTCCAATCCACGATGCTGATCACTTTTGTGAATGGTTGCTAACAGATTTTGACTATAATGGTGCTACGCTTATGCTTTCGCCTGGCGCTGGATTTTATGCTACTCCTGGACTAGGCAAAGATGAAGTTCGGATGGCTTACGTGCTGAATACCAATAAATTGGAAAAAGCAATGGATTGCTTAGAGCAGGCACTCAAAGTTTATCCGTATCGGATTGAAGTGCCGATAGCAGAAAAACTAGCGGTCTGAATCTGAATTATCTGTTTCCCAATTTGGCATGAGCGTAATGGCATAAAATTGTCGAATTGGGAGCCCTTTTTCATTGCGAAAGTCCGCTAATTCCTCGATGGGAAAATGCTCTTCAAAAGTACTCCAGTTTACTGGATATACAATTATGGTATCAGCACTGGCATTGAGCTGACCAAGCGATGTTCCATATCCTGCCACATATTTTTTGCTTTCATGTCGAAATTCAACGTCTCCTCCTACATTAATAGTAAGAGTTTCTTTAACCTCTCCTCGTTGACGTGTAAAGACCCTACTTTTCAATAATCTAGGATCATAATACACTATCCGCCAAACATATAAGGGCTTTTTGTCGTTCAAATCTCTAGCTATTCTTATTTTTTCACTTGGGGCTTTGTAGCTTTTCTGTTGATTTATCAATGCTGTTTCGCCATCTGAGAGTAGCTTTTTGATGGATTCATAGTTTTCTTTGGAAAAAATAGATGGCTCAATCCATAGTGTAAATGGAGTAATAGCTTCCAACTCAGGATATTGCGCCAAGATGGCGGCTATTTGCTCACTTTCCTTAGGGAGTTCCAATTTATTTTGTAGAAATTCTAATGTTTGAAGTGCATTGATCTTTTCTTGGTCGTTCAACAAAAAATCAATCACTAACTGCGCTTGATCCTCCTGATGGATAGGGAAGAATTTATTGTATTTATAAGGAGATTTGAGTAAATTACCCTTAAAATCAATTAAGCGATTATTGAACCGAAAAACTCTAGCGCGATAGCTATTCCCCCAACTACTACTCGATACGGCATGAATACTTATCTCGTCTTTAGCCCCTTTGTATGTAGCAATTAAATCTTCTTCTGTGCTTTCCCCCATGCGGAATAAAAGATAAAGTGCTATAAAACCAACAACAAAGAACACCACAAATACAATCAGAATTGTCCTTATCATTAAAATTAATAAGATGGTAATAAAAAAGAAGCGTTTGTGATTATCTGTGCAGGGAGCTAAAAAGCATAAAGTGTTGAAAGTTGACCTACTAGGACTCGAACCTAGAATGACTGAACCAAAATCAGATGTGTTACCAATTACACCATAGGTCATTTGCTTTAAGCGAATGCAAATATACAATGTATTTTTATGATTGTAAATAGTTGACGTAAATATTTTTTCATTTTTTTGTCAAAGCTATTTAACCAAAGGCATCCTCCTAAATAACAGAAACTAACGCTTTTTGTTCCATGAGGCTTTGATAAATCACTTCTTCATGCAAAATGTCGTAAAGATATTCGTGATATTCCGGAAATGAAGGTAAATCATTATGCCCACCGCCTTGAATAGGCAGTAATAAAGCACGATCGGGAATTAAAGATTGTAGCATTTTCGATTGTTTGAACGAGATCAGCCTGTCGCGTGTGCCATGTAAAATAAAGACTGGACAAGCTACTTTTTTCAAGAACCGATCTGTCCTCATTTGATAGCGAAGCAGCCATTTAACTGGCATCCAAAAGCCATATTGTTTGACTTGATAAAAAAAACTGTAATAAGGTGAGTCCAAAATCAGCATTTTAGGATTGTTCCACGAGGCAATTCTTGCACCAATGCCGCTACCCATTGAACGACCATATACCACAATTTGTTGTTCAGGATACTGCTGAAGCAACCATTTGTAAACGATTTGAGCATCATTGTATAAAGTAGATTCTGTGCGCTTACCCGAACTTTTTCCAAAGCCTCTGTAATCAATCATAAAAAAATTATACCCCTTGCCAATAAAATCCTTAGCGAATTTTCCCCAACCTTTTATGCTCCGTGAGTTGCCTTTGAAATAACAAATTACCCCTTTTGCGTTAGGCACTTTAAAATGGATGCCATTGATTTTGCCACCATCTTCCATGTCAAAGTTTACTTCTTCAAAGGGAAATGGATAGTTATATTGAAAATGTTTAGGCAACACTTCAGGTCGAAAGAAAAAATAGTGCTGAAAAATGTAAAAAATAGTACATAGCCCAATATAAATTAGGGCAAACACAAAAAATATAGCAGATAAAAATGCTAATGTAAAAATACTTGACATAAACCACTTTAGTTACCGAACAAAGTTGCAAAAAAACAGTCAATAATAAAAACTTTCTTCCGCCCATCATTACAATTGTCTAGCTTTGCCCTTCAAAATTTGAACAAATAATGAACATTAAAGACCAACTTATTGCTCGAAGTGGTGGCGTTTGCGAATTGACAGGTCAAAGAAGAAATCTTGATGTTTATTTGGTAAAGCCTAAAACAACAGCGACTTTGGAGCATTGTATATTGATTTGTACTGATTACTTGGCGCAGTTAGAAGGAACTGAAGCATTAGAGGTCAACCTATGGCGTTGCCTGAGCGATAGTATGTGGAATCCTCAGCCATCTGTGCAGGTCATGGTTTGGCGATTGCTCCATCATTTGCAAGATGAAGATTGGGCAAAGGATTTATTAGATAGTATGTATCTGGAGGAAGAAACACTCACCTGGGCGCAGTCCGCACTGGAAGTTGCTACGGTACATATGGATAGCAACGGCAATGTACTTCAAGACGGTGATACGGTTACATTGATTAAGGATTTGAATGTAAAAGGAGCAAACTTTACTGCTAAAAGAGGTACCGCCGTTCGGAAAATTATACTCGTAGAAAATGACGCTACTCAAATTGAAGGCAAGGTAAATGACCAGAGAATAGTCATTTTAACCAAATTTGTGAAGAAAGTTTAGATGAATAAAATGTAGCTGAATGCGCTATAACGCAGAGATTATAGCACATTCAGCTTAATGATGCAGCGCAGTACGTCCCCCCTCAATTATTTCATGTAAATCATTATCGTGAACCTCTTTTTTTCGATCAGCCACCTCTAAGAAAATATGATAAACAACATCCAATTCTTCTTTGGTCAAGTTGTAGCCAATATTTTTTGCTCTGTAAGCAATCGCTGACCTACCACTACGTGCCGTTAATATAATTTTAGATTGATCTACCCCCACTTCTTCTGGGTCAATAATTTCATAGGTCTCGCGGTGCTTAATCACCCCATCCTGATGAATACCAGAGGAATGCGCAAAGGCGTTCGCACCAACAATAGCTTTATTAGGTTGAACGGGCATCCCCATTCTATCTGAAACTAAAACACTAATCGGATTGAGCATTTTTGTGTTGATATTGGTGCTAAAACCCAAGCGACTGTGCTGGCGCATAATCATGACTACTTCTTCCAACGCCGTGTTACCGGCTCGCTCCCCTATCCCATTAATGGTGCATTCAATTTGTCTTGCGCCATTTTGGATGCCTGCGATAGAATTAGCGGTAGCCATTCCCAAATCGTTATGGCAATGGGTAGAAAGCACTACATTGTGGATGCCTTTCACGTTTTCTACTAAGTATCGAATTTTTGCACCATATTCATCAGGCATACAATAACCTGTGGTGTCTGGAATATTTAGCACTGTTGCCCCTGCCGCCACTACTGCTTCAATTACTCTAGCCAAATATTCGTTGTCTGTTCTACCCGCATCTTCGGCATAAAATTCTACGTCTTCCACAAATTTTTTGGCAAATTTGACAGCATCTACTGCCCTTTGAATAATTTTTTCAGGGGTGCTATTCAATTTTTTGTAGATATGAGTCGGCGAAGTCCCAATACCAGTGTGTATTCTAGGTTTTTTTGCATATTTCAGTGCTTCTGCGGCACGCTGAATATCTGCTTCTACAGCTCTGGAAAGTCCACATACCGTAGGTGCTTTCACCGCTTTAGCAATGGCTTCAACAGAACGAAAATCACCAGGACTGGAAATAGGAAAACCTGCCTCAATAATATCTACCCCAAGTCGTTCTAACTCAAGCGCAATTTCTACTTTTTGCGCTGTATTGAGTTTGCAGCCAGGTACTTGTTCACCGTCCCGAAGCGTAGTATCAAATATAAATATTTTTGTTTCAGCCATTTTTTTAGTTAGGATTTTCAAAAAAGATATTAAGTTTGCTGGAATCAAATGTATCCTACCGCAATTGCTTATTAAAACTAATTACACATCATTAATACAATCTTGCAGTAGCGTAGGTTCATATCCAAGCAGTTGATCATCAATATTATAGTAAACAAAAAATTACAATGCCAAAACAGAAGACAGACGACTTAGTTCAACTCATTAAATCGCTCTCTCGCTCTGAAAAGCGACATTTCAGAATCTTTGTCCGTCGCAATCAATCTTCGGCAGATATATTATTCTTACAACTCTTTGATTTCCTAGACCGCCATCAAGAATATGACGAAGATAAAATTCTTAAAAAACTACCTGAAATCAAAAAAAGGCAGTTATCCAATTTGAAAGCTCATCTTTACAAGCAATTATTGATTAGCCTGCGGCTGTTAAATAAAAACCACGACCTAACGATTGAACTGCGCGAGTATATTGACTACGCAAGAGTGCTTTATAACAAAGGTCTTTACAGACAAAGCCTTGACATTTTAGATAAAACTAAATCAAAAGCGCTTAGTACCAACCAGAATATATTGGCAATGGAAATTGTCGAAATCGAAAAACACATTGAAAGTCAATATATTACTAGAAGTATTGAAACTCGTGCGGAAGAACTTTCAAGAGAAAGCACTCAAATTTATCAAAGTTTAGCATTAGAAAATGAATATTCAAATCTAGCCCTTCAATTGTATGGGCTCTACCTCAAAACAGGGTATGTTCGCAATGAAAAGGATTATTTCATAGTCAGGGACTTTTTTCAATCTAAATTGCCTAAGTCTGCAAATAAGAAACTTAGCTTTTTTGAAAAGGTGCACTATTGCCAAGCCCATCTCTGGTATTATCACATCACACAGGACTTTCCAATGTGCTATCGCTATGCACAACGTTGGGTGGATGCTTTCCATGAAGATACTCAAATGATGACATTTGAAACGCCACTTTATTTGAAATCGCTACATAATTTATTAGGTACACTCTTCAACTTGTGGCATTATGAGCGCTTCATTGAAGTGCTACAAAAATTTGAAGAGGCAAAGGCTATCTTACCTTTAGAGCAGGTTATTAATATTGAAGGGTTATATTATTTGTACTATTATACGCATCAAATTAACAAGCACTATATGCAAGGCACTTATAATGAAGGAATTAACTTAGTGCCAGAACTTATGGAAATTATAGATTCGGAGCAATATAACTGGGACGATCATCGAACAATGCTGTTTTATTACAAAATCGCTTGTCTTTATTTTGGTAGCAATAATAACGGTAAAGCCATTGACTACCTCAACCTAATTATCAATCAAAAAAATCCTGATTATCGGCAGGATATTCAAAGTTTTGCTAGAATATTAAGCCTTATTGCCCATTTTGAACTTGGTAATGAACGCCTGGTGGAATACCAAATTAAATCTGTGTACCGCTTTTTGGGTAAAATGAAAGACCTCCACAAAGTGCAACAAGAGATATTCCGATTTTTGCGTAAGACCCCTAAAATGCGTGCCAATCAACTCAAACAAGAATTTATAGACTTAAAAATAAAGCTAGAAGAAATTAAACAAAAACCATACGAAGGCCGTCCATTTTTATATTTGGATATCATTTCTTGGTTGGAGGCTAAAATAGAAAACAAAAGTGTGCAGGAAATCGTGCGGGCAAAATTCTTAAAAAACGGAAGAAAAAATTAATCCGAAATGACCTATGACTATTTTACTTTGAGTTTTATTGCGTAACAGCACCTAGTTTGTATGCTTATTTGTAAGCAAAAAAATGGATATTCAATGTTTCCGATTAGACAGGGCGAAACGTAAAATATTGTCTATCTCAAGCCCCTAGCTTTCAAATTGCGTTTGTAAAGTTCAGCATTTTGATTGTGCTGAGCTAAGGTTTGTGCGAAATTATGATAACCAGTACCATCTCCTTTGGCGCAAAAATAGTAGTACTCGTGTTGTTCATGGTTCAAGACGGCATCAATGCTAGAGATGGATGCCATGCTGATGGGTCCAGGTGGTAAACCTGCATACATATAAGTGTTGTAAGGAGAATCAAATTTAGTATGATAGTGTGTAACGCGCTTTGTGTTAAAATCACGCCTAGCAAAGACAGCCGTTGGGTCAGCTTGCAAAGGCATATTTACCTTCAAGCGATTCAAGTAAACCCCTGCCATTCTTGGCTTTTCGTTGTCTTTTAAGGTTTCTTTTTCCACAATCGAAGCTAATGTGTAAACCTCCTCTGGACTTAGATTAAGTTTCGTGGCTTTTGCCTTTCGCCCATCTTTTGACCAAAAAATCTTATGTTCTTTTATCATTCGATCCATAAATTGCTCAGGAGTGATGTTCCAATACACTTCATAGGTATTAGGAATAAAAAGCGACATCAAAGTTTCACGAGTGTAGCCAATGCTATTCAAATAATCTACATCTCTAAATAATTTAGCTACATTAGCAGAATCTAGTTCTGTAAAACGTGCCACTTTACTCGCTACGTTTTCAGGCAATCGCTCGTTGGTCAATACTACTTTCACAGGAGCCTGCACGCCATTACGCAAATGTCGAATGAGTTGATGATTGCTCCAGTTCGGTTCAATTTTATAACGCCCAGCACGAACAGTGTTATTACGGTATCCCATGCGGTCAGCCACCTTTATAAAGGAATTGGCATCTTTCAGGAAACCTTCTTTCTGAAGTGCATCCAATATTTGATTAAAACTACTATTGGTTGAAATATACAAGTACTCACTCTTAAGTTTTGATGGCACATTCGGGGCAAAAATGCTTTGATACTGGTTGTAACCAACCACTCCGCCAATGAGTAATAATAAAAAAATACTTAATCCAAACAAAAGAAGAATTGCATTTCTCAAGTTAACTTGCATTATTTGAGTAATTAAAAGAATACCTACTCATTATTGTCAATTTAATACTGTTCTTTCAAGCTAGGAAACTCTACTGTCTTCACATCTTCAATATAAGCAGTGGTAGCTTGCAGCATTAAATCGTAAAGTTCTAAATAGCGACGAATAAATCTTGGCTGAAAGTCTTTAGTCATGCCCAGCATATCGTGTACTACCAGTACTTGACCATCTGTACCCGACCCTGCACCAATGCCTATGGTTGGAATAGTAAGTATTTCTGATACTTTTTTTGCTAAAGCTGCTGGAATTTTTTCTAACACCAATGCAAAACAACCTAATTCTTCTAGTAATTTTGCATTTTCAATGAGTTGCTGTGCCTCATCCTCTTCTTTAGCGCGCACTGTGTAAGTGCCAAATTTGTAAATAGATTGCGGCGTAAGCCCCAAATGCCCCATTACTGGTACACCAGCCGTTAGAATCCGAGTGATAGACTCTTTGATTTCCACACCGCCTTCCAACTTTACAGCGTGAGCACCTGATTCCTTCATAATCCGAACCGTAGATTCTAACGCTATTTTAGAGTTGCCTTGATAAGAACCAAAAGGTAAATCCACTACCACCAAAGCCCTTTCTACTGCCCTCACTACCGAAGCAGCATGGTAAATCATCTGGTCGAGCGTGATAGGCAAGGTAGTTTCATGCCCTGCCATGACATTACTGGCAGAATCACCTACCAGCAATACATCTATTTTAGCAGCGTCCAAAATGCGTGCCATCGTATAGTCATAAGCGGTAAGCATAGCAATCTTTTCGCCCTTGAGCTTCATAGATTGCAACACATGAGTAGTTATTCGTTTAATTTCTTTTTTTTGTACGGACATTAAATTCATTTAAACGCTTGAATAAAATTCGTTCAATAATACGTGGAATTTCAATATCCACCTAAATTAAATCGAATATACAACCAAATATAATGGATGTTTGAAAACTTATAATCTAAAAACACTTGAAACTTTTTAAACCCTTGAATAGTTCTTACCTTTGCAACTTGTGTGACAAAAGTAGGAAAAAACCGTCTAACAAGTAAGTAAAAACTGGGGATGTACTGGTATCGACAGGAATGTCAACTGGGAAGTAAGCATGTCGGAGCACGATTGTTCACTCCGTTATCAAATGATAATCGAACAATTTTAGATGGCAATACACAGTATGCCATGGCAGCTTAAGACTAGGTTTTAGGATGCCTTTGTGCTATGCGCTTGATGCCTGATACACAGCGCAATGCACATCATCAACCTTCAGGCTAGAGATGTTGCTTTCTCTGACATCATCTCGAAAATTTAGGAGATAAGGTAGTAATCGGGTGGGCTTCCTGACCTACTTGCTACTCGAAAATTTAACAGGAAAATAAACATGTAGAAGGCTTTTTAGTGCTTTCTCTGGACCCGAGTTCGACTCTCGGCATCTCCACAAAGTATTTGAATGCAAAAGGGCTGCTCAGTTTGAGCAGCCCTTCTTTTTTTTATTCAACTTTGGTTAATCTTTCAACAAAGATGGTCTAATGAATATGTTTACTCTCTGAAGATGATTTTTCTAGCTACAATGCCTTCTTTGAAGCGCAATTTGGCTACATAAACGCCATCAGGCAAGTTATTTTTTCGCAAGAAAAAGTAGTTATTGTTAATGTTATAAAAAGACTGCACCAAGCGACCATTGATATCGAATAGTTCAATTGCTTCAATAGGTTGATTTACCTCAGAACGAATAACAACTTCTTCTGAAGCTGGATTCGGCATGATAGTCAATTCAAAATCTTGCTTAGCTAATGTTTCTGTCGAAGAAATCAAAGCAGCTAAATCCAAAGCAGCAAATGCACGCGGCGCAAAGTAGCCCATGATGGTATCAATATAAGTTCTTGCTTGTTCTGGTGACATACTTGCATTAGTGAATAGCTCGCGCGAATGGAAAGTCCCACCAGAAGGGTGCGGAATGATATCCCAAATCGCTGGCTCCCACCACTGCCAAGGTGAGCCTTCATTCAAGCCAAATTGGTTTAAGGGTCTTCTAACAGGGAACAAACCTTCCACATATTCATGACCTGATTCCTGTGATGCCATCATTGCTCTGGTTGTGAACGCGTCATCAATATTTGCATCTGTGAATACTTTATTGATACCTAGTTCATTAATTCTTCTTGTTACTGTCAAACCACCTTGCACTTGCACAATAGGGTCGCGAGTGGTAGGTACAATCAAAACGGCATCTTCGTAAGGTGCAAAAAAGTCATTAGGCGACTGAAAAGTGATAGACGGAGGCGTTTTTTCGTCCACCCAAGACAAATCAGCTAATGCACCTCCTAAATTAATTTGCATCTGAAAATCAGAACTATAGTCCACATGGTTAGGGAAATTCAAGGTATCTCCATTTGGAAAACCAAAGGCTGCAATACCAATACCAACTGTTTTCCCTTCTACATCGCCGTGTACTGCTGGCACTACCATAGGAGTTTCAGGAACACCATCGCCATTGATATCCAATAAAAACTTACCTGGTCCGTTTTGGGCTTCAATAATTTTTCTATACTCAGAAAGTGAGGAGGTTGCTAAAGTGGTGTATCCACCTGTACCTTCCCCCCAAAGCACAATGCGGCTAGTATCCACGCCAAATTGATTATCAAACTCTACATAACTTCTTTTGAAGTAACGAATAGCGGTTCTAGCGTCTTGAACACTACGATAAGCGGCTTGAATTAAACCTAAAGCACGTTCAGGTTGAGATTGTGCCAATGGATTCCAACCTTGACGGTATTGGCAGGAAGCAGCAACGTAGCCCATTTTAGCTAAACGTCTTGCGTATTCAACGATAGAAGAATCGCGATAAGTACCGTTAATTTGTCCATTTTGTGGTACAGGCAAAAAGTTTCCAGTATGGAAAATCAGAACTAGAGGACGCTCTTTAGCAGCATCACCTTCGGGTTCGTAAACATCCATGATGAGCGAAACTTTTGTTGCACCACCAGTAATGGGTAGTGTAATAACGGTAGCGTTTTGTCCATAAACAACATTAGGTGTAACTTTCACCTCTGTGAATACTTCACTCAAGAAGCGCCCTTCCTGAGCAGATAGCTGCATGAAGCAGCCAATAACGGCAATTAATGTAAGCAACTGTTTCATTGAAGAATGATTTTAAATTTTAATTTATGTGTTGATAAAAAACTTTACTTGTTTAGTTGAGTCTTACTTTTTGTTTTGTTCGTAAACGAAAGAAATGTAGGCTAATCGTCCTATTCTCGGACCGCCATAAGTTTGGAAACTCTTGTTGTTCAATAAATTGGATGCACCAATTTTTACGGTAGTTTTTATCTTTTCAAATCTAAAATTGATTTGACCATCCAATAAGTCATACGTCGGAATGAATCCTGTGAATTGCGGTGAGCCTTCAAATAAGAATCCATCAATCCATTTATAATTCAGTTTAAATCCAAATCCTGAAATCGCATTGGTGGTAAAATTCAAAGGGATATCTCGACCGCTAATGCCCACGTTGAATTTGTGCTCTGGCGTGTTAAAGGCAGGAATAATAGGATCATCTTCAGCAGCTTTAATCAATTTGTTCCAAGAGTAGTTACCGTTAAAAGCGTAATATTTTTTGAAGTAATGATTCACTCCAATGGAAAACCCTTGTGTTGTTACAGTATTAATGGAATTAGCAGCATAGCGATAGGCTTGAAGTTGAATAGGCAAACCTGTTTGGTCATCGAATGTGCCTTCTACACCGATATTGAACCCTAAAAAGTTATTGTAAACGCTGTAGTAATAACCTGCATCTATGAAGGTATTGTCAAAAAGCGTAGTCCTATAACCAGCTTCGACGGTACGCACTTGTTCTGGGCGCACTGGCGCAATATCAAAATATTCTAACACATCAGGACGAGGTTGCTTAAAATATTCTGTTAAGGATTCTACCGTAATCAAGCCATTTACCCCTTCAAGATTACCTGCCAGAATTGCTCTACCCACATTTAGGAATAAAAACTGGTCGGAAATAGTTGGATTGCGAATAGCCGAAGAAAAGGAAAATCGAATGTAATCTTTATCCGTTGGATGCCAAACCAAAGAGGCTGCTGGAGAAAGCAACCAGTTATAGTTTTCGTTTTTATCTGTTCTAAGGGTAAGTTGCGCCTTTAATTGCTCCGCAAAAAAAGATTTTTCTACGCCTGCATAAAAACCAAATTCGTAATTCGTAATTTTAATGCCTGCCGTATCGTAAAAAACCGTACCGCGTGAATCGGGCGTGTAAAGGCGTGCCGTTCCACCGATAGTTATTTTATCTACACCATAGGGTCTAAATATTTGTTCTCCATGAACATGATAAAGAGCGGAATTATCAAAAAAACGTGTTCCGCCTTCTGTGCGTAGAGTTCCTCTAATTTCATTGAACACTTGGTCGAATCTTTCTGTACCGGGAGCATAAAAATCAATGGAATTATTGTTCGGTGTTTGCGTGTT
>DAITMC010000025.1:11115-24014 GCA_036835365.1 Saprospiraceae bacterium | reverse complement strand
GACCTTACAGTTGACCTGATAGCAAGAAAAACAGAATAAAGGAGTGTGCTTGTCTTTAGCCTAGAAAGACAATATTCTTTTTATGCTTTATTTGTATTTACTGCGCAAGTGGAAATTCCAAAAACAGAATAAATAGCACACCAGTTGACTAGACCTGTGAAGGCAAAAATAACCCTTATTTAACACTACCAAAACATCATGTCCGTTACGAACGGTGTTTGTACTTTGGTATTTCTTGCAGTAATGAGCAACTGTTTTTTACATCATCTTTTTGATGCAAAAAAATAAATCACTTAATTTCTACCGCTACCCAGTGGACATTTAAGTTGATGATGGATGTTTACTAGGCGGAATTGGTCAAAAGTTACAAATGCAAAGGTCGTTCGAGCAAATTAAGTGCAGAAAATACGGTATTGATGATATTAGAGTACAACAGGAATATCGCACCTATTTCAACATCGGCAAGGGCTATGGTTTAGGCAAAGTCAATTGGTATAAAGCCCTACTGCGTAACAATCTATTAGCATTCTTAGGAAATAAACACACTTTATTGTCTACTTTATGCCACCAATATGTTATGTTTGTTTGGATGTTACTTTATAGTTGTTATATTTGTTTGGATGTTACTTTATAGTATGTGCATCTAATTCTGCCAAGCACTTTTATCGAGAGGCATTTGACGGGTAGCATAAGTTGATTATTACTTTTACAATAGATAATTATTGAACTACAAAAGAGTAAATATTTGTAATAAGTTTGAAATGTACAGCAAAGACGAACTCAGTAGAGAAGACATTTACAAAATTTGGGATAGTTTCAGAAAAGGTAGCCAAGATTCTTTTGCTGAAATATATTTGCTTTATCAACACAATCTATTCAATTATGGGTTACGTCTTATATCTGATGTTGATTTAGTCAAAGATACAGTACATGATGTTTTTGTTGAGTTATGGAGTAAAAGAAATGATTTAGCAGAAGTTTCTTCTGTAAAATACTATTTATTGAGCATAATGAAACACCGCTTAATTGATAAACTTCGCAAACAGAGTAAATATACTTTAGAAAAGCCTCAAGAAGATACCTATGATTTTGCTTTAGAACTTTCTGCCGAGTCCAATATGATTCTTGATGAGACTTTGAAAAACCAAAAACAAACCATACTTGATGCCTTAGAAACCTTAAGCAATCGAGAAAAAGAAGTTATTTACTTACGCTTTTATGATGGCTTGAGTCACGACGAAATTGCTCAGATGCTGAACATTACTAAAAAAACCGCTTACAATTTATTACATACTGCCATCAGTAAATTGAGAAAACAACTAAAACCACCTTTATTTCTGCTCTTGTTTAATCCATTATTTCAATTCCCTTCTTCATTTTTCCACTAATATTTTACGCTTTTCGAGTTAATTTAATTAAAATTTTAAAAAAAGATACAAAAAACATAGGAAAAATTAAAAACAGCTGCGACTACTAAATAATTTAGTATATTAAATTAGCATAAACAAAAGAAAATTATGTTGATATATTCTACTGAAGTTAGGTTCTAATTGGCTGCACCACTTAGTTCTTATAATTAGTTGACCGAAGTATGGTGAGTTTTTACAACCAAACTAATAAAGATGAAAAATTACAGTGAATATTCACTTTTTGATTATTTGAATGACGATGATTTTGTTCAATGGATAAAACATAAGCCAGATGATTTGCAGCAATTCTGGGACGAACATCTAAAGACTCATCCCTCAAAAATTGAACAATTTGAACAAGCAAAATATGTCATGCACTCCTTACAATTTAGAGACGTTGGACTTTCTAGCTTGGAAACCAAAGAACTTCTTAAACGAATTGAACAAACTATTCAGCAAAAACATCTATCAATTAAGCCAAAAGTAAATATTATCAATCGCTTATGGATACCGCTCTCTGCGGCTGCATCTATAGCCGTTATTCTAATCGCCCTTTTTGTTTGGTTGAATAAACCAAACGAACAAATTATTACTACTATTTTTGGAGAGACTAAACATATTAGTTTGCCAGATGGCTCGTTAGTCATACTCAATGCTAATTCTACTTTAACTTATCCCACTCACTGGCGAAATCGCCAAACGCGCGAAGTGGAATTGAAAGGAGAGGCATTTTTTAAAGTGAAGAAAAGTGAGCGTAAGGATCAAAAATTTGTAGTCAACACAGAGAAAGCGGGCATAGAAGTATTAGGTACCCAATTCAATGTTAATACCCGTCGCAACAATTTTCAAATCGTGCTTAACTCTGGAGAGGTTAGTGTGTATCAAAATAACATGGAAGAAGATGAAAGAGGACGTATTCTTTTATCTCCAGGCGAAATGCTCACTTTTGAAGAGCAACAAGGTGTATTTTTGAAACAACCAGTAGATACAGTGCTTTACACCGCTTGGAAGGATAATAAATTCATCCTCAAACAAACCCCGCTAAATGACATCATACGCATTCTGGAAGATAATTTTAACTATACCATTATTGTAAGGGATTCTGCCCTATTGAAAAAGGAATTTGTAGGAACATTCCCCAAAGACGATCCTGATATTCTATTTTCGACATTTTCCACTTCACTAGGTGTGGAGGTAAATGGCAACACCATTATATTCAAAAACAAATAGTACTACATCAGTCGGGAAAAAAACTTGCTCTAACCTTGACAAAGAAAAGAGCAAGCATTCAATAATAATCTTAATGTTTACTTTATGAACAAATACTCTAAACTGAAAGTTGTTTTGATGGTCTATATCCTATATTTAGGAGGACAGCAAGGATTTGGGCAGGATAACTTGATGCTTGCCAATCAACTCACTACGGGGCACGTTGACGTTGTTGCACAAAAAAAACAGACAACATCAACTAAAGCACACCAGGAACGCTCCCTACAGTTAACGTTAATGGAATTAGAAAAAAAATACAATATTCATCTGAATTATGACTGGGAAGTCGTCAAAGGAAAAACCCTTCCTGAAAAGCTAGTATGGACTAATCAAGATGATGTGAACGATGCACTAAAAAGTGTATTGACTCCTTTTGGATTGGTACACAAAAAATTGAAGAAAAATTACTATACTATTTCCCCTATTGACAAGGTAGAAAGCAATCAAAAAGAAGACCAACTAACAAAAAAACGGGATATGGGCTTTCATTTGCCGAATACCGAAGTAGAGGGTATTTCACTGCTATCCGAAACTGTGATAGAAAAAAATATTACTGGTGTAGTGCTAGATGAGCAAAGTATCCCCGTTCCTGGTGTCAACATTCTTGTCAAAGATAGTGATATGGGTACTGTAACTGATGTGGATGGGCGTTTCGAGTTAGCGATACCCGATGATAAAAACATCCTCATTTTCTCTTTCACTGGTTATCTTACTCAAGAAATTGAACTAGGTAATCAAACCTACATTACCGTCAATTTAGTAGAAGAAAGCACACGATTGAATGAGTTGGTCGTAGTAGGTTATGGTGCACAAAGAAAGAGAGATTTAACAGGTGCAGTATCTTCGCTCAATACAAGCGATGTTAATAGAGCCGTTACTACTTCTGCGGAAGAATTATTTCAAGGTAGGGTATCGGGAGTAACAGTGAGCCAAAACTCGAATGCTCCTGGCGGTGGTATCACTGTTCGAGTAAGAGGAACTGGCTCTATCAATAGTGCCAACGAGCCTCTCTATGTGATTGATGGTATCCCAATAGCTAATACGGATCAGCAAAACAATACACAGAGCGATATACGATTTGGAGGGAGGAATCCACAATTAAGCCCTTTGGCGTTAATTAATCCACAAGATATAGCCTCTATCGAAGTGTTGAAGGATGCTTCGGCGGCTGCTATTTATGGGGCTAGAGGCGCAAATGGTGTTATTTTGATTACCACTAAAAAAGGTACTAGTGGTGATGCGAAAATAGAATGGAATTCTTCCTATGGCATTCAGGAAGCTGACCTACTTCCGGAATTGTTAAATGCTCAACAATTTGTTGCTTTAAATGATGAAGCAAGAAAAAATGCTGGAAGACCAGTCGTATTTGATGGTAACGTGCCTCCCTTTGATACAGATTGGCAGAGCGAATTGTACCGTACAGCCGTCGTTCAAAACCATGGGATTAGCATACGAGGCGGTGATAAAACCTCTACTTATGCCTTTTCTTTTGGCTATTTTAATCAAGAGGGAGTCGTAATTGGAAATGACTTGGAGCGGTATTCTGCAAGAATCAATTTCGAGAAGCAAGCTAAAAAATGGCTCAAAACAGGTATTAATCTTAACGTATCTAGAACTACACAAAATAATCCTATCACATCAGGAGCTAGTTCAGTGACGGCTAACGCTAACAGAATGTTACCTATTGGACCTGTGGTGATTGGAAGAGAATATTTCCAGAATACAGATATGGTGGTAGAAGACTATAACTATCGGCTTCAAAATGCAGGTATCACCGTATTGAGAAATCCAATTTACTACGCTGATATCGTCAATAATGAATCCATTACTAATCGGGCATTAGGTTCTATTTTTGTAGAATTTAAGCTCAGTGATCATCTAAAATTCACCACCACACCTGGTATTGATTTGATTAACAACAATCTATTATATTTTGCTCCATCAACTGCTTCTGATGGAAGTAAATCTACTACCGTGTTGGGCAATACCCTGCATTGGTCTATTCAAAACCAATTAACTTATCAGCGAAGATTTGGTCAGCACGGTATCACAGCTACGGCTGTTCAACAGGCAGAAAGATTTAGGTTTTCTCAATTCCAGTTACTGGCAGAAAATACGGCAGATGTGCTAGGCAATTTTAGTTTTGACGGCGATACGCGCGAAACAAATGACAAGGTAGTGGTAGCTTCCAATTGGTCATTGGTTTCTTTTTTAGGTAGGGTCAACTATGACTTTGGCGGAAAGTATTTATTGTCTGCATCCATAAGACGCGATGGTTCATCCAGATTTGGCGATGACAAAAAGTTTGGTATCTTCCCTGCCGTTTCTCTTGGATGGGTCGTAAGTGAGGAATCATTTTTTAGCGTGCCGTTTATCAGTTTTCTTAAAATTCGTTCAGGCTACGGCGTGAATGGTAATCAAGATATTGCTGCATTTAGGTATTTATCCCTTTTGAGAGGTACTAGAGCAGTTATTGGAGGCAATTTGTTTCCAGGCGTAGAGCCTTCTAATATCCCAAATACCGAACTAGGTTGGGAAAGTACCAGCCAACTCAACATTGGTTTAGATGCAAGGTTTTTTGAAGATAGATTTAACCTCTCCTTCAACTGGTACGACAAAAATACGTCCGATCTTCTATTGAATACGAACATCCCACTTTCTAGCGGGTTTTCAAATATTTTTAGAAATATTGGTGAGGTAAATAACCGCGGGATTGAATTGGAACTGGATGGTATTTTAGTACAAAAAGGAGGCTTCAGATGGGCTGCTGCTATAAATTACTCCGTGAACAGAAATGAAATCAAACAACTGGATGGTATAAATAGTGAAATTATTGTCGGTAACTTTATCCTTAGAGAGGGACAACCGATTAATTCCTTTTTTGGCTATCAAGTAGATGGACTTTGGCAAGCAGAAGATGACATCAAAAGCGGACCAATGCCTAATGCTTTGCCAGGCGATAGAAAATTCGTTGATACTAACGGTGATAATGCCATCAACGCCAGCGACCGCATTATACTTGGTTCAGCACTACCTGACATCAGCTATGGAGTGTCTAATAATTTCAGTTTTAAAGGGTTGGATTTTGGTATTTTCCTACAAGGCTTAGCTGGATTGGAACAACTCAACACACTGAAAAATGATATGGAAAATACCTCGGGGGCAGTCAATACTTCTACTAGAGTATTGAATAGATGGACTCCTGAAAATACAAATACAGAAGTAGAGAGAGCTGACCAACGCAACCGCGCTAATGTTCCTGCTAATGCGTTAGTTAATTCCTACTTCGTGGAGGATGCGTCTTTCCTGCGCCTCAAAAACGTGAGCTTGGCATACAACTTCCCAACATCTATGATTTCTAAATGGAAGATTGCTTCTTTGCGGCTATCTGTGGTGGGGCAGAACCTTGCCACGTTCACTAATTTCAGTATCACCGACCCTGAAGCAGGAGAAAGTATCAACTCTTATCCTTTGGTTCGGTCATTTACTTTTGGCTTAAATGTTGGATTCTAAAACGTACTTAAATTAATAATAATGAAACTACTCAATAAAATTTTCACTATCGTCAACCTTTCTTTGGGGTTAGTAATAATATCTTCCTGCGAAGATTTTGTCACAGAGCAGCCTATTGACACACTAACAGTTGAGCAATTCTATGATAACGATGCGCAACTTACCCAAGCCATAGGGGCAGGCTACACTTATTTAGGGGATAATCTTTACCGACGAGGGTTCTACCAAATGTTTTTGGAAAATAGAACGGATGCCATGATGTTAGGATTACAAACTAGAGCAGGTGCAGACCTTGACATAGCCACTTTCAACTATAATCCTAGCAATAGTAGAATTGTGGACTTGTGGACTTCCTGTTACCGTGCTATTAAAAACATGAATGTCTTGATAGCAAAAGCACCTTTGGCAAAAAACGCATCAGAAAGCGTAAAGAATTCAACACTTGCCGAAGCTCATTTTTTGAGGGCATTTTACTACTTTCAGTTAGTTCGCCTTTGGGGAGAAGTCCCTTTGGTAACAGTACAAGCGCAAACGTTTGGGGAGGCTCAAAACGCGCCTAGAGCACCGGTGAATACTATTTACGAGCAAATTATTCAAGATGCTAAAATAGCAGCAGGAGAAACAACGGCAGGAATAGTGCTACGAGCAACTACGGCAAATGACGGTAGAGTAGGCGTTTCCGCAGCCCATACTTTACTGGCGGACGTTTATTTGACGTTGAAAAATTATAGCGAAGCAGCCAGATATGCTAAATTAGTAATTGATAGTGGGAATCATGCTCTGTGGGAAAATTATGCAGATGCTTTCGATATTTCTAAACAATATCTAAAAAATTCTGCACCAAACGCAGAAAATATTTTTGATGCCAAATTTAACCCTGACGTTGATCCTGGTAGCCGGTTTGCCAATTTTGCTTGGCCCTCTGGCATGATTATTCCCTACGGTGGTAATCCGAATCAACGAGGACAAGGTTTTTTTGAAGTTACTCAAAGCTCTTTTGACAAGTTAGAAAATGGGGATAATAGAAAAATATTTATGTTTCCTGGAACTTTTGTGTTGGGAGCAGGCAATGAATCCATAAGAGACCCTGCTGCTACCAAAATCGTAGGGGGTGCTTATAATGGAAAAGAATTGAACAAGCAAAGCCCCTATTTTGTGTTCAAATACTCGATGGTGGATCCTCGTAATAGATTTGGTTGGGCAAATAATCCTTGGCCCATCTACCGCTATGCAGATGTATTACTAATGTACGTAGAAGCGTTAAACGAGATAGGTGGAGCGACACAAGAAGTACTAGATCAAACCATTAATTTAACTCGTGCAAGAGGTGGACTAGCGCCATTGATTGGGGTAAGTGGAGCAGCACTCCGCGATGCCATCAAGCAAGAGCGATACACAGAATTTTTCTTTGAAGGTAAACGATTCTTTGATCTCGTTCGATGGGGAGACTTAGTAAATGCAGTGAATAGCAGAGACTTTGGCTACGGCACTGTTATTACTATTGATGAACGTTATCATCTAATGCCGCTACCACAAATAGAAATTGATGCAAATCCAAGTATTACGACCAATAATGCACCTTGGAATTAATTTTAAAATACGGCTCTAAGGAAGTATAATAGGGCAGGACTTATTACTGTATTATCTTTTTTAATGACACTATCAGCATAACATAACAATATAAATGGCGTAGTTGATAGTGTCATTTTTTTGCCTTTACACTAACATATTTTTACAATACCAACTAAAATACGTACAAACATGAACTATAAACATTCACCACAATACTTTATAGCAAGCCAGTACACCCTTTTACTGATAAGCCTCCTGCTTATCAGTAAATTAGCGTTGGCTCAAAATGAGGATTATCGCTACCCAACTTGGGCATTCAAAACGCTCAGTAGCGAAGAAACAGAACAAATAGGCTTTGGGATGATAGATATTACCAAACCTCCATTTAATGCTGACCCTACGGGAGTAGTAGATGCTTCTGATGCGATTCAAGAAGCTATTAATCGCTATTTAGGCACTACAGAAACTATTTTTTTCCCAGAAGGTACTTATAAAATTTCCAAAACCCTAGAATGGCAACAATATCGAAATATTAACAACCCAGCAGAGGGAACACGTGCAAAGTCCAGATTGGTGCTACAAGGACAAGGAATGTATAAGACCATCATTAAATTAATAGACAATGCACCCGGCTTTAATTCTCCTGCCAATCCCAAGCCAGTGATTATCACAGAAGGGGATAATGGAATCGGCAACCAAGCGTTTGAGAACTTTTTGAAAAATATGACCATAGATGTTGGAACTGGCAACAGCGGTGCAATCGCTATTCATTACAGAGGGTGCAATATGACAGGCATGGAATACATGCGTTTTAAATCCTCTGACCCTAATGGCGCAGGCTACTGTGGTGTTTATCTATGGGATAAAGAAACAGGTGTTGGTTATTTCCGTCATATTGAAATAGACGGATTTCAGTATGGCATCATGTGTAATGAAAAGTGGAAAGAAGTCGGGTTTGAGCAAATTAAAATGAGAAATCAAACCGTAGCAGGAATACTCAACAATAGACATCCACTTTCCATGAACGAGGTGGATTTTGAAGGGAATGTACCTTTTATGATACAAAATTCTGCTAATCCAGTTACCGTACTGCTTAATGCTACTCTTAAAAATACTAGCGGAAGTAGCATAAATGCTATTTTCAACAATACTGATGCGAAACTCTTAGTCCGCAATACAACTTTTATAGGATATGATACAGCTATCGTAAATCATGCTGCACAACCAAGTTATATAGGTAACGCGATTGGAAACCTAGAGTGGGTGTCTCATGCTCGTTTGAGGAATCATGAATGTAATGATACCAATAGTTTGAACCTTTCTATTCTTCAAGCACCAGAGTTTCATACTAACGATTTCAGTAAATGGGCAAATGTGCTAGATTATGGCGTAATTCCAAACGATACTGCTAGTGATTTATCCATTGCCCTACAAGCTGCTATAGATTCGGGGGCGGAGTATATTAATGTGCCAAAAGGCGTTTATAATATCGCTTCCACCGTTAAAATACGCAATAATGTGCGCAAAATCAATTTTAATTACGCGCGTATATCCACCGTTAGTCCTTTTTTTGTTAGTGCTGCCGAAGATAATGTTTGGTTGGAATTTAATAACACAACACATGGTTGCGTTATCATAGAAAACTTGGACTATTCTAAGCTAAGATTTCAGGGTCCTGCACAAGAAAGAGCATTCAGCATTCTGCCCTTCAAACATCAAACTTCAGATACGGTAGTCTTTAGGCATCATCTTGGAGGGTTGCCTGATGAAGAAGCCTCGTTGTATATTGCGGCATCAGGAGCTGGTCCTTTTTTCCTAGAAGAAGGTAACTTAGGTGGACTTGAATTCGCGCCCAATCAGAAAGTTTATATTAGAGGAAATGACGGTATCGAACATCCAGACTATGGCAGATACCTCGCCAATAACACAGACCTTTGGATATTTGCTTCTAGCCAAGAATCAGGCGGTATTGGCATCAATGCGCAAAATGGCTCTAGGGTAGAAGCACTGGGTTATTCGATTTACAGAAGAAGAGGAGGTATGGAAAATAATGCCGTTTTTGACATTAAGAATTCTAGTTTGTCAGCCACTTTTGCAGAAAGTGAAGCATTCCCAGGTGATACGCCTTACAATATTTATGTCAAAGACGATCAAGGTGGACAAGTAAAACTACTTTACAGTAAAGCAAGCTATTTTAGAGTGGATGTCAACTATGATGGCTCTGCTCCCTTATTTACCAGTTATGAAGGATGTAGCGATTTGCCAACCTCACCATTAGCACCAACAAACCTTAGTGCGAGTAATCCTTTTTTCTTTCGCAATACCTTGCAATGGAAAAATAATGCCGATAACGATGAGGGAATGCTCCTACAAAGAAAAATATCAGGAGGTGCTTGGATAGACTTGGCTACCCTATTTCGAAACACAACTAGCTATATAGATGAGCCTGTTGAACCACAAACCACTTATGAGTACCGCGTTAGGACTTTTAATAGCGTAGGTAGCTCAGATTGGTCTAATATAATTGCTATTGAGACTAAAGCACTGTCAGAGAATTTGAAAGCTCATTACACTTTTGAAGATAATACCAACGACCAAACCATTAATGGAAATGATGGTGTTCTTTTTGGTGGAGCGAATTTTGTTACGGATGCAAAAGAAGGTAATAAATCCTTACAACTTAACGGAATAGACGCTTTTGTTCGCCTTGGCAATGAAGCTGGAACTGGCGTATTTCACCAAGCTGGTAACGCTCGCACGATTAGTATGTGGATAAAAGCAGAACGAGTGGAGGAAGGCAATATTCAATATATATATGAACAAGGAAGTAATATCAATGGTCTAGGATGGCGATTTACTTTCAACGATCTTAACAGACTAAACCCACAAGGTAATCAATTTAACCGTCAGATGACCGCAGTAGCCATGAATGATGGGGCTAGAAGCGAAATACGTACAGTGGGTTATCGTTCTGACGATTGGCGACATATTGCACTGGTGTACGATGGAACATCAGGAAGGGGAGCATTAAGTTTTTATGTAGATGGCAAACTACAGGAAATGGATAACCCTGGAGGTACAAGAAGTGATTTTAAAGCAAGCCTAGAGTTTGGTGCACTAGGGGCTAAATATATTACAGATGCACATAATTTTGGTGCACCTGCGCCCAATGGCACTAATTTTTTTAAAGGGCTGATGGATGATGTAAAAGTATTCAATGCCCCGCTACCAGCACAATTAATTCAAGTGATGGCAGGTAATAACTTTACACAATCTATCCCAGACGAGGTGAATGATTTGTACAGCGTAAAATCAAATAATCTAACTGTTAGCGACCCTTCAAAAGGGGTACTAGCTAATGACAGAGATATGGATGGTAATAGCATTACCGCAGAATTAGTTTCCAATCCAAATAATGGAGTATTAGACTTTTTCAATGCCAATGGCACTTTTAAATATATACCCAATAGTGGTTATCAAGGAATAGACACTTTTACTTATCGTATCTTCAATAGCATCAATTATAGTGACCAAGCAATCGTAGCTTTAGTAGTTGGGCAAACAGATGCTCCGTCAGCACCTACTTTAACACCATTGAGTTCCACAGCTATTGCCATTACTTGGACAGATAATAGTAATAACGAAACGTCTTTTGATATAGAGCGTCAAGGTCCTAATCAAACTACGTTTACTAAGATTGCAACGGTAGGTGCTAATACCACTACTTATAATGACTTAACGGTATCCGTTTGTCAAACTTATAGCTATCGCATCAGTGCTTGTAATATTAATGGATGTTCAATAGGGGCGAGTAATTCAACGACAAGTCTATGTGTTACTCCCAATGCTCCAAGCAACTTATTAATTACTACTGCAGGCTGTGACCAAATTGCGATAGCATGGAATGACAACGCATCTGATGAAGCAGGATATATTGTGGAACGCAATTCAGGCAGTGGTTTCCTTATTATTGACACTTTAAGCGCCAACACAGTAAGCTACATCAACACTGAATTAACTGAATCTACCAATTATTCTTTTAGAGTTTACGCCTATAATGTGGTGGGAGTCTCTGCTACATCAAGTACCGTAGCTACTACTACCGTTCTATGTGCACCTTCTGCACCTGGGCGATTAAGAATTAATAACTCTTCTAATACAACTATTGACTTGGGGTGGAATGCTTCTACAAATGCAACAGGATACGTTTTGGAAAGGAAAGTAGATGGGGAAATTGATTTTTCTCTATTGGCAAATATTCCCACTGGGACAACTACTTTTCAAGATAACACACTTAATCCCTGTACTTTCTACTCGTATAGAATTAGAGCTTTCAATCCGTCAGAATCCTCTGAAAGCTCTAATGTAGCGGCTATCACTACGCAAGGCTGTACGAATAATACAACAACTGTATTGAATCCAACGGATGATGCCTACATTTTTAAAAACGATAAAAATACTAACTTCGGAAATAGTACATTACTCGAAATTAGAGGAAAAGGGACAGATAATTCTATTTTTGAGCGTATCGCCTTTGTTAAGTTTGATTTAGCAACAGTTACTGAAAATCTTAATTCAGCTAAACTTCGCATGAAGGTTTGTGTGCAGTCCAATGCCAATCCAGCACTAACAAGTATTCACACCATGAATGATATTGACGATGGTTGGCTAGAATCTGTTATCACTTGGAATAATCCACCTCAAACTACATTAGGGACACCAGTTAACTCTTTAATAATCAATGGATTTAATCAAGATTGGTTTGAGTGGGACATTACTGGACTTGTTAAGGAAGAGCTGAATAACCGCAATCAAATTCTTGGTATCACTGTTTACACTCAAGACCCAAGTCTATTTAGATTTTGCGCTAGTGAAAGCGCTGAAGATAAACCTGAGCTGATACTCAATTCTAATACCGGAGCAATTAATCTGCCTCCAACAGTATTGATTACTGCTCCAGTTTCTGGTACATTAACTGAACAGGGCAATAATATTCCTATTACCGCTATCGCTAGTGATACGGATGGTACTGTAAGTAAAGTAGAATTTTTTGTAGATGGTACGAAACTAGGAGAAGATACAACTGCTCCTTATAACTTTACTTGGATAACACCAAGTCCTGGTAGTTACTATCTT
>DAITMC010000025.1:0-11015 GCA_036835365.1 Saprospiraceae bacterium | reverse complement strand
CCTGTTTGTAAATTGACCAAGATTGTTCTTCTTAGCAGTGGAGCAGATCTTATCAATCCGAATATTCTATTGAATGGTACTGCAAAAAATATCCTTAAAGTTTATCCTAATCCAACAGACTTAGGAATATTGAATATAAAAGGACTTTCTGAAGGCGCTTTAGTGGAAATTTATTCTATTGTAGGTAAAAAAGTATTGAGTAAAATAGCTGCTTCTTCGGAGGTACTTTTCCTTGATATTCATTCTCTACAAAAGGGAGTATTCCAATTAATTATTCACGATAAAAATAATATTTTCAATGAAAAAATAATAGTGCAATAATACTATTATAATGCCAAATTTTGTATGGCTTTTTATGAACTGCCCTAATTTTAGATTACAAATTAATTTTAACAACCTACTTTAAACAAAAACAACAAACTAATGAATAGAAGAAATTACATAAAAACAATAGGATATGCAGGAATGGGAACAATACTTTTACCCAACCAACCATTTTTTGCACAAGCACCTAAAAACTATATTCTTAACATTGATCCAAAATGGGAAAAAAGTACCCCTTTCAAACATACTTGGAAAGGGCTAGGCAACGTGGATCAACTTCGTTGGATAGAACGAGGCGATATGCAGTCGCAACTTGTGATGGCAAAACAGGAACTTGGCTTGCGTCATGTGCGTGCAGTTGGACTTTTTGACGAGGATTTATATGCACTTTCCATTGACCCCGCCCTATTTTTTAGCAAAGATAAAGTCGCAAAAAGTACCCCTAGAATCAACTGGAGAACACCACTTTACATCTACGATAGGCTAGTAGAGCTTGGACTTAGCCCTGTGGTAACGCCCTGCTTTATGCCTAACGAAATGGCATCTGGCACTAAAACTGTTTTCCAAACAAAAAACAATGTAACCCCCCCCAAAGACTGGAAAGATTGGGAAGCATTACTCAAAAATTTCATCGGTACCTTAGTAGATCGCTACGGTATTGACACCCTTAAAACTTGGTACTTTGAGGCTTGGAACGAACCCAACCTCGATGGTTTCTGGACGGGCGGACAAGAGGGTTATTGGAAACTTTACCAGATTTTGAACGACACTATTAAAAATATTGACCCAGCCTTGAAAATAGGCGGACCCTCCACTGCTCGTGGGGAATGGATAGAGGAAATACTCCTATATGGAGAAAAAAATAATTGTATTCCCGACTACATCATTGGGCATTGTTACAATAATGACAGTGCTAACGCTCCTTTATCCCCATTCGAAGGTCCTCAAAAAGATAAAGAAAACAAATCGCCCAACTTCACATCAGGTGTAGTGCGAGGCATCAAAAAAATAATGAACGATTATAATTACAAAGGAGAATTTCATATGAACGAGTGGGGGCTTTCTTGGCATCCTTTTAATCCTGTGAGAGAGACAGCTAATGAGGCAGCCTTTATTGTGAAAACTATGAACGAAGTATCGCAAGAAGCAGATTATTTTGCTTATTGGTGTTTGAGCGATATATACAATCAAGTAGGCTATGGTTTGGAAACTTTTCATGGTAATTATGGGATGCTAACTATGGAAGGGCTGCGTAAACAAAATTATCATGCACACCAACTCTTAACGCGACTAGGTAATCAGAAAATAGAAATAGAAGCACTCGGCGCGGCAGATGGGCAAGCCAGTGCAATCATTACTCAATCAGCAAAGGGAATTCAGGCACTTTGTTATGCGTTCAATATAGCATATCAAGCAGGTAACGAACCAGGAAAATGTCAGGTATCTATTGCGCTCCCAAAACAAATCAATCCTGCTACGGCTAAAATATACCGTTTGGATAACGACCACAACAACGTAATGAACGCTTGGAAAGCTATGGGAAGCCCTGCCATACCTACTCAAGCCCAACTCAACCAATTAAAAGCACAAAATGAACTCACCAGCGAAAGCGCTACCAATTTGTTGACCAAATCAAAAAATGGCTATGTCGCTCAATTTGATATGCCCAATCCAGGGGTTGTTTTATTGGAAATTACAAAAAGATAATAAATTTTATTGTGTTAATTACAAAACTGAATCATTCAGACATTTTACAAATCAAAAAAATGAGTAAAACAGTAACCAGATTATTTTTTTTCCTTTTCCTCGTCTTACTTTTTAGCTGCACCGCAAAGCAAGAAAAGATACGTCCTAATTTTTTATTCATCGTGGTAGATGATTTAGGATGGCGCGATATTGGTGCATTTGGAAGCACTTTTTATGAGAGTCCTCATGTGGACCAATTGGCTTCTGAAGGTGCATTATTTACAGATGCTTACGCTTCTTGTCCTGTTTGCTCCCCTTCGCGGGCAAGCATTATGACAGGCAAATACCCTGCAACGCTCAACATCACGGACTGGATTCCTGGAAGGCAATCTTACATCAACACCGATAATGATCAGTTGCTCTCCCAACCCTTCAATCTTGCCTTACCTCACCATGAAACAACCATTGCCGAAGCCTTGAAAAAGAACGGGTATCAAACCTTTTTTGCTGGCAAATGGCATATTGGAGAAGATGAAGCATACTGGCCACATCATCAAGGATTTGACATCAATATTGGAGGTTGGGCAAAGGGATTCCCAAGAGGGGGATATTTCAGTCCTTACAAAAATCCGATGATGGAAGACGGTCCAGACGGCGAATTTTTGACGGATCGCTTGGGGGATGAATGCTTGAAATTCCTAACACAAAGAGACAGCACAAAACCCTTCTTGTTGTACCTCTCTTTTTATACCGTACACAATCCACAAGAAGGCAAGCCTGAAATTATTCAACGATTCAAAGAAAAAGCAGAAGCCATGGGCTTGGATAAAATTGATCCATTCACAACAGAACAAACATGGATAAAAAACAGCGAGCAAAAAGGAGAATGGAAAGATCGCTTGGTGCAAAGTAGCCCCGTTTATGCTTCGATGGTATATAGCATGGATGAAAATATTGGTAAAATAATCAATAAACTCAAAGCATTGGGTTTGGAGAAAAATACTGTTGTGGTCTTTACTTCCGACAATGGGGGACTAAGTACCGCCGAGAGTTCGCCTACTTCCAATTTGCCCCTTCGTGGCGGTAAAGGCTGGTTGTATGAAGGAGGTATTCGAGTACCCCTTATTATTAAATGGCCGGGGCAAGCCCCCAAAGGCGTAGTCATTAATACACCTACGATTAGTACCGATTTTTACCCTACCTTACTTGAAATGGCAGGTGTTGAGCTGTTGCCAGAGCAACACTGCGACGGCAAAAGTTTAGTGCCGTTGTTGAAAGGATTGGATAACTATGAGCGAGAGCCACTATTTTGGCACTATCCACATTACAGCAATCAAGGAGATACACCAAGCAGCGTACTTCGCAAAGGCGATTATAAATTGATACGCCGTTACGAAAATAATACTTACGAATTATATAATCTGCGAAAAGACATCAGTGAATCCAACAACTTATTCAATAAAGAACCAGCAGTTGCAACCGAAATGACCAAGATATTAGAACAATATTTGGTGCGTACTAAAGCACAAATGATGTATCCGAACCCAAATTATAAAGGTATCAAGCGAGTAAATAATTAATCTTTTCAAAAATAAGTGTTTAAATTATTAGGTATTAAAATATAGTAAGATGACCAAATTTTATTTTTTGTTTTGGGGTATGTTATTCATATTGAGTTTATTATTGACTATAAGCTGCCAGTTGCCAGAAAACACAACAACAAACAAAATGCCCAATGTTATCATTATTTATGCAGATGATTTAGGCTACGGCGATGTTGGGTGTTACGGTGCAAGCAACATTCCAACCCCCAATATTGATCGTATGGCAGCAAACGGTTTGCGCTTCACAGATGCGCATAGTGCTGCCTCTACTTGCACGCCTTCGCGCTATTCCCTGCTTACAGGAAATTATGCTTTCAGAAAAAATGTCAATATATTGGGTAGCGATAGTGGGCTACTTATTCCAACTGGTACAAGCACTTTGGCAGACTTGTTCAAAAGGAAAAATTATCAAACTGCGGTCATTGGGAAATGGCATTTGGGAGTAGGGGATGGTTCAGTAATTGATTGGAATAGCGAAGTCAAGCCTGGTCCACTGGAATTAGGATTTGATTACAGTTATATCATTCCCGTTACTGGGGACCGAGTACCAACCGTATTTTTAGAAAATTACAGGGTAGATAAATTAAACAATGAAGATCCTTTGCTTGTAACTTTTGTGGATGACCCAAGAACTTTAGAAAATCCATATGCTGAACCCGATGGTTTAAAAAATCCAGCATTATCTAAACAAAAAGGCGACCCACAGCATAGTGGGAGCATTATTAGCGGCATTAGTCGCATAGGTTATATGACAGGCGGAATGGATGCTCGCTATGCGGATGAAGAATTGCCCAATATTTTGAATGACAAAGCCATTAATTTTCTTGAGCAAAACAAAAATAACTCCTTTTTTCTATTTTATTCTTTCCACGATATTCATGTACCGCGCCTACCCAATGACCAATTTCAAGGAAAAACGACAATGGGACCCCGTGGGGATGCCATCGTACAAATGGACTGGATGGTCGGGCAAATTGTGAAGAAACTAGAAGCATTAAACATAGATAAAAATACGATTATTATCTTTTCTAGTGATAACGGACCAGTGGTGTATGATGGTTATGACGACCAATCTGTTGAATTACTAAGAAATCATAAACCAGCAGGTGCTTTTAGTGGTGGCAAATACAGCATCTTAGAGGGAGGAAACCGCGTTCCTACCATTGTGTATTGGCCTAGTCAAGTAAAAGCAGGAGTGAGTAACGCGCTAGTTAGTCAAGTGGACTTTTTTGCGAGTTTTGCACAAATGCTTAGTTTAGAACTAGCAGATAAAGAAGCAATAGATAGCGAAAACCTACTGGATGCACTATTGGGAAGAACACAACAAGGGCGTAATATTATGTTGGAAGAAGTTTATACGTTAGCCCTTCGCGAGGGCAACTGGAAATATATAGCTTCCAGAGAACCTAATAGTTTTCGGTGGATTGAGGAAAAACGAAATATTCGAAGTGGACTTTCTAATGAGCCTCAACTGTATAACTTAGAAAACGACATAACAGAATCGAAAAATTTAGCATTCACAGAACCACAACGCGTGCAGCGCATGGATTCTATTATCAACATCATAAAAAACAAGCAACAAAGATGATACAACTATTTATAACCTTTATCTCTTTATCCAAACGAAGTAAATTCCTCTTTTTCATTAGTTGGTTGGGATGGACTTTTGCACATGGGCAACAGGCATTCACAGGAGAAAGACTTTCACTAGATGAAAACTGGAAATTTCATTTAGGGGATGTTGCTAAAAATGACTACGAGTATCATTTATACGACAAAAATTTCCTACCTTTCAGCAAAGTAGGGCGAATGGAAGGTGTAAATGCGCTCGATTATAATGATACTGCTTGGCGCACTGTAAATTTGCCCCACGATTGGGCAATAGAATTACCATTTGTGAAGGAGCATAGCTTGAATAGTCATGGTTTCAAACCAGTGGGTTGGAAGTATCCACAAACTTCTGAAGGCTGGTATAGAAAAACTATTAATTTAACAGATGCTGATAGAGACAAAAAAATATTCATCAAATTTGATGGGGTCTTTCGCGACTGCCAAGTTTGGTTTAATGGATATTATCTTGGCAACAATATGGGAGGGTACATGGAATTCATGTATGATGTAACTGATTTTTTAAATTTTGATCAATCTAACCTACTCGTTGTAAAAGTGGATGCAACAGAATGGGAAGGCTGGTGGTATGAGGGGGCAGGTATTTATCGCCACACTTGGCTCATCAAAAAATCAAAACTGTATATTCCCGAACACGGAACTTATGTTACCAGCACAGTAAAGGATGAATCTGCACAAATTTTTGTAGAAACAAATGTACGCAACTCAGAAGAACAAATTACTAATATTTCTCTTAAACTTCAACTATTAGACCAACAAAATAACCTAGTTGCTCAAATTGAAAAACAATTAAAAGTAGATGCACATACTACAATCAACGATAAATCGGTGTTAGAAGTAGAAAGACCTAAACTATGGTCATTGGATGATCCGTATCTTTATAAATTGGTATCTACAATCAGAAAAAATGGTACAATCACTGAACAATCCTCGGTCAACACAGGAATTAGAACTATTCAATTTGATCCTGATAAAGGATTTTTCTTAAACGGACAGTCTGTCAAAATTAAAGGAGTTTGTATGCACCAAGATCACGCAGGTGTAGGCGTTGCACTACCAGATCGCTTACAATATTATCGAATTGAGAAACTTAAAGAAATGGGTGTAAATGCCTACCGCTCTTCTCACCATCCACCAGCACCAGAAATCGTGGCAGCTTGTAATGAACTCGGAATGCTTATTATGCCTGAAACACGTACTTTGAGTAGTTCTCCAGAATACGAAGACCAACTGAGAAGATTAATTCTTCGCGACCGAAATAGTCCTGCCGTATTCATTTGGTCGCTTGGTAATGAAGAAATGAATGTGCAGAATAAAGAAACTGGCAAACGAGTTGCAGAAAGTATGAAACGTATTCAAAGAGAATTAGATCCTTCTCGCCTAAGTACTTACGGTGGAAATAATGGTAATCAGTACGAAGGAGTGAATGAAATAATGGATGTTAGAGGGATTAATTATATGAATATTTCTGACATAGATACTTATCATAAAGAACACCCCAATCAGCCTCTAATTGGCTCTGAGGAGGCAAGTACACTTTGCACGAGAGGACAGTATCAAATGGATACAATCCAAGGATTTATGACAGATTATGATAAAAAAGAGAATATTCCATACGGTTGGTGTGCTAATGCAGAGGAATGGTGGTCATTTTATGATACACGTGATTTTTTGATGGGTGGCTTCATTTGGACGGGATTTGACTATCGTGGAGAACCCTCTCCTTATCGTAAACAATCCGTCAATAGCCATTTTGGAGTTATGGATGTTTGTGGGTTTCCCAAGAACAATTACTACTACTACAAAGCTTGGTGGACAGACGAAGATGTGCTCCATCTTTATCCTCACTGGAATTGGGGCGGTAGAATAGGTGATACAATTAACGTTTGGTGTCAAACCAATGCTCAAGAAGTAGAACTATTCCTAAATAATAAAAGTTTGGGAAAAAAACAAGTAATCAAAAATAGACATTTAGAATGGAATGTCCCTTATGAACCAGGCACATTAGAGGCTAGAGCTATAAAAAGTGGAAAACAATTGACAACTACATTAGAAACGACAGGCGTGCCTACTCAAATTCTTATTACTCCAGATAGAACAAATATTTATGCTGACGGACAAGATGTGAGCGTGTTAAACATCACAGTATTAGATGCAAAGGGAAGGGAAGTACCAGACGCAGAAAGTTTTATTGTGTTCGATATAAAAGGTGCTGGAAAAATTATTGGTGTAGGCAATGGTAATCCAGCTAGCCTTGAAGCAGATAAAATTTTAGAAGGGGCATATTTTCGGAGGCTTTTCAATGGAAAATGTCAAGTGATTTTACAGAGCACTAAAACGCCAGGAGAAATTAAATTCACAGCTATTTCCCCTCAACTTAAATCGGCTTCAGTTAATATTACATCTAGGTGATTTTTTCAGAACTTGGATAAATTTTCTCATACCGAAAATTTATCCAAGTTCTCACTTAAACTCAATAAAAATGGATTGCGACTTTGATAGAGGAAATTTAGATTAAACGCATCAAATTTTCTCATAGAAGTTGTCTGGAAATGATTCGTTTTAAGACAAATCATTTCTAGACAACTTTTGTGTAAAAAGTAAATAAAGTATATAATATAAAAGTTTATCAAAATATTTACGTCAAAATCTGAATATTTTGGTGCGTTTGCCCTTGCCTTTATAATGCAAAGACAAGCACTCTTTTTTATGCTTTATTTGTATTTATAGCGCAAGTGGAAATTCCAAAAACAGAATAAATAGCGCACCAGTTGACTAGACCTGTGAAGGCAAAAATAACGCCAGCCACTGCAAGGATAATACCTAATATAGAGCTTAGGGCAACTGTGTTAGTGGCTAAAAGCACTGCAATAACTACCGCACCGATTAATCGAACAATGCGATCTGCTGTTCCTACATTTTTTTTCATCTTGAATTGAGTTATTTTAATAGATAAAGTAATAAATCAGCAACCCCAAAACGGTGAAAATCGCTATACAAGTTACACAAGCTAACAAAATTCTAACAACTAATGGTAATGCTTTCATGGAGATAAAATTAATACTAATTCTTGATGCCGTCAGTGACTTTTATCACCAACGGCATCGTTTTTGTGCATTAGGATAATAGGAGCCTTTAGATAACTTACTCCGCAAAACTACAATCAATAATAGAAAGGTTTGTAATAACAATACTGTCTTTACCATGACGGGTGCTTAGCGTGTCGCGGAAAATACCGGATACAAATCGAGGACGACCTCCTGTGAAGTATCCCTCGCCTTTACAAATGGATACGGCGTTGTTGACAACAATCGCTACTCTAGCTTCCAACTCGATAGTAGCTTGTAGAGTATCTAGTTTCGCGGTGTTTGTAGCTACTGCTTCCAGCGCTACGATTGATGTGTTCAAGGATTGTTGAATAGTAGGTTGAAAAAAAATAAATTGAAGTAAAAGCAATGATAATGACATAATTTGACTTACTAATTTTTAATGAGTGAATTTCTTGTTAATGCTGAGCCTAATGGCTACAGCACACAGAATCTACCCTATTTATTTTTACCAATTATGGTGTAAACTTTAGTAAGCGATGGCTAATATCTTTTAATCTATAACTACGATTGATAATCGACTTTTATTGTCAATATTTTCAGTTTAGACGCAAAATACAGATAAAGGTCACTCTTTTTTTTTAATTACCAGATATTTGTCCCTAGCTTTCAACAAAGATAAGGCAATAAATTTCCTTTTGCTTGCAAAGTACGTTAACAACAGATTTTGATACACAAGTGTTAAAATTCTTTTATCAAACGGCAAGGTTAGGTTGCGTATCAAACGCTTTCTACATTTTCATATATTTGATTATCAAATACCTATGACATTATTTACTCACTTTTATCTCCTAAATCCTTGCACTCCTATAATGGCATCACCTACATAAAAAGTAGCAATATATCCCTTTTTCCTATTACTATTTTTGAAAGCATTAGGGCTAGTGAAGCGGATAGTGTTTTCTGCTGTCAAAGCTACATTTTGCTCCAGCAAATCGCGCTCCAATTGACTTCCTTCTGGCTTGAATTTCAGCACTTTCGTACTGCTTTGTCCCGTAAGTTGTTCTATTTTTACACCAATCACCTGTGTAGAATTAGCGGTTAGATTTTTTGCAAAAGCATCCTGCAAACGAAAAGTGATATCTATTTCATTGTTGTTCAAATATTTAACTTTAGCGTCTGCTATTTTTAATGTATTTTTTGCTGCTTGCGTGACAATGACTTTAATAATTTCTTCTTGGCTATCTACAATCCTTTCTTGTTGTGAAATAATACTCTGTTCTCTAGTCAACAAGTTCTGAAAGAAACGGTCTTTATCTGTATTTTTGCTCATCTCATCTTCTAAGTTACGAATCGTCGCTTTGATTTCTGACATGATAACTCTCGCTTGGTCAATTTGCATTTGAATCACTCGAACTTGATTCCTGTATTGTATGGGCAAATTTTCCATATTGTTCAGCACTGCTTGATTTTCCTCAATCATTTTGTCATTTGCCTCTATGATGCTATTATTTTTTTCGACCATATCTGTGGTCGCCGTTACTGGATTTTCTCCTTCTTTGAGCAACACAATTTTATTTAACACTCTTGTTTTACTGTCCGTAATAATGAGCGAGTTATCTTCATAAGTCTTATACCCTCGCTTTTCTGCTACAATAGTAATGCGTCGGTTAGCATGGCTACGCAAGGAAAGTTGTGCCTCAAACAAGCCATCTTCATTGGTATAAGCAGAAGCTGCCGAGCCTACTTTGACGCGCACACTAACCACAGGATTGTCATTAAAATCAACAATATGACCTTTCACAGTTACTGTTTGTGCCATTACTGCCAAAGGCATCAGTAAAAGAAGAAAAAATAAGATTCGCATAATAATTTGGTATTAGTTTTGAATGTTGAGCACCCCTAACTTAAAAAGTTGTAACGCTATTCTTTTTCGAGGCGGTATTGCAAAGCATCCATTTTGAAATTAATTAACTCGAAATTTTCTTTAAATTCGATGTAACCAGGTGCAGAAATTTCAACGGATATTTGGTCATTTATAGTAAATGGCAACTGGTCAGAACGAAAGCGATTTTTAATCCTAAATCGTCCATCTTGTGCGGTAGTGGCAACACCAATTTTTGGAAAAAAGACTTGCGCACCCTTTACAGGTTCGTTGGTGTTTACGTCTATGACAAATCCCGAAAACTCATATTTGTTAGGCACTACTTTGGTGAAGTACACCACAGAAGGAATAATGATAATGGACATAACGATTCCCATAATAATATTGAGTACCACCATATGCCAGTTCTTTCGATTACCGCTATTGAGCCATTGTATAATTCCCATGTTGTGTTGAGTTGATGATTTCCATGTTATGATGCTCAAAGTTACTATTTTTTTTACATCAAAAAACGCTCATCATCAAAATTTGTAACAGCTCAACGCTCCACTAACTGCTTAAAACATTTCAGCGCCGCACCACTTTCTAGTGATGTAATGGCTTCCGCTACGCAATCCATCAAGGTTTGTTGAGGTTGGATACAGTGAATCGCAATCGCTGCATTAGCAATAACGACATCTTTTTGTGCAGGAGTAGCTTCATTTTGCAATACATCAAGAAATATTTTTCCCGATGACTCAATCGTTCCGCCACCGTAAATAGCTGAGGGTGAATAAAATGGTTGATGCAAATCCATTGGGGAAAGCAAGCGCTCGCCTCGGTGCGTCCTGAGTTGAAAAG
>DAITMC010000024.1:0-24487 GCA_036835365.1 Saprospiraceae bacterium | reverse complement strand
TAGGGTTAGAATCTGTAATGAATGCCTCTATTCTTTGGCAAGCTGGAATACAAGAGATTTCAGCACGCCAACCTTCTCTTTGGTTCGTTCCGTTCGAGGTAAAAGAAATGGTTAAGCAACCCGTTGTATTATTAGCAGAAGCCTGCACAGCAATAGGTTCTCTGGGAGATACCCCCACGATGTCGGAGTTTAGTATAGTGGTAAAATCAGTAGCACAAGCTATGAGCGGAGCGTTTATAGAATTTCCATCAAAAATACAGAGTTGGTCTTCTCTATACAAATCTACTTCCCTGAATAACAATTTAATATGAGACCCCAAACTACCATCTGAACAAATCGTAGTCGTATAATTTTCATTAGGCTGATAAAAACCAATAGCCCCTCCACTATCATAAAAGTTGCCTCTACAAGCCGTGATGTTAGCAGATTGATCTATACGAAAATCTTGAGCGTCAAGGCTACCATGAAACATTAGATAGCTCATTAGCAATAATAGTAGTGTCTGTGTTGAGTAAAATCTGACCATTCTCAATCTCAATTTTAAAGGCAATTAGGTATTTAGTTAAAAAGTAAAACCAATGGTGCAGGGTAGTAAGATACCGTTGGTATTTAATGGGCTACATTTATGTTCTAGTTATTAGATGGTGCAAAGTAAAGGTATATTCAGCTACGATAAAAATTAATTTTCCCGACCTAAATGTTTATTAAGTTTAGCTGTAAAATCCTTAGCAGCGTAGTAAACAAGCACTTTGTTTGTACCATTTATACGGTATGCCACTTCTTGTTGATATGCTCCTTTTATTCCTTGTTCTTTTTCCAGTAAAAAGACATTAAATTGTTTCAAGTCATCTATCACAACATCAGGATAATCATGTTGTACTGTTTTTACGTCCTCAGCAATGTAATAAGCGTTGTCTAGGTAATAATTCCAGCGGTGAATCAGAAAAGGATTAGCCGTCTGCAAATTATCTAAATAGGCTTTATCAAACACCTCAAACAAACGCTCGTCTATTTTCACTTGACTTGACTGACTGATGCCTAGCACTGGTAGGCTAAAAAAACACATTATCAAGAAATGTTTCATTACTTATCGGTTTGCGGTTTAGGCTTACATTAGCCTATTGATAAACGTAGTATATGACGGTTTATTTCTAAGTAAAAGATTTTTATTCTATTTGTTTCTTATTTTTTGTGTTCCAACAAATTATTTCGATTTTTGATAAATTAACGATAAACCAATATTGGATAAACATAAAATATAATAATATACAATTTATTCAACTGTTTAATCAATTGATTTAAAATATTTACAACGATAATATAGAAAAACAAGAACTAGATAAATTATTTTGTTGTCTTATTGATAAACCATTTCAAAACATGATTAAATCAAAAATTGCAGGTATAGGATATTACGTTCCTGAAAAAATAGTGACCAATCACGATTTATTGAAAGTAATGGATACGTCCGATGAGTGGATTCAGGAGCGAACAGGCATCGTTGAACGTCGCTATGCCGAAAAACATAAAGAAAATACTTCCATTTTAGGGGTGAAGGCAGCCGAAATTGCTATTGAAAGAGCTGGTATAACCAATAAGGAAGTGGACTTCATTATTTTTGCTACATTAAGTCCTGATTATTATTTCCCGGGTAGTGGCGTGCTTTTACAACGTCAGATGGGAATGCAGGGTATTGGAGCTTTGGACATCCGCAACCAATGCAGCGGATTTATTTACGCCTTATCCATTGGCGATCAATTCGTTAAGACAGGAATGTATAAAAATGTTCTCGTCGTAGGAGCTGAAATGCACTCCTGTGGTTTGGACTTTACGACAAGAGGGCGAGGAGTAACCGTTATTTTTGGCGATGGGGCAGGTGCGGTAGTATTGCAAGCTTCAGAAGATGAAAATAAAGGTATTCTTTCTACCCACTTACATGCTGATGGCGATCATGCTGAACGTTTGTCTTATATTAATCCAGGTTCTCATGGTGGTGTATTTTTAGGCAAGGAGCGATTTGGATACCCAGAAAATCAAGAGTTCGGTGGTGCTTTTTTCACGCCACATATGTACGAAACTGAGGATATTTATCCATTCATGGATGGGCAACATGTGTTTAAATTTGCCGTAACCAAGTTTCCTGAAGTCATTCAAGAGGCTCTAAATGCGAATGGTTATCAAACCACAGATATTAATATGCTCATTCCGCATCAAGCTAATTTACGTATTAGCCAATTTGTTCAACAAAGATTAAGATTGCCAGATGAAAAAGTATGGAACAACATTCAACGCTATGGCAACACAACTGCCGCCTCTATACCAATTGCCCTTTGCGAAGCATGGGAAGCAGGCAAAGTGAAAGACAATGACTTAGTTTGCCTAGCTGCTTTTGGTAGTGGCTTCACTTGGGGCTCTGCACTTATTCGCTGGTGAGTAGTCCTCATTCAATCCCAAAATATTATTTTTTTTCTAAAGTTCAAATAAAGCGATTTTATGTTGAAAATAATTACCTTTTTACTGTTATTTACATCAATTCACGTAAATGCTCAGAATCTTATTCCATATCCTACTTTTACTGTTCCTATTACAGCCAACTGCCCACCTCTATATGCAAGTTTTGAAGCAGTAGAGCCTTGGTATGAAGCTGGAGGAACTCCAGATTTGTATTTAAAAGGTTGTGAATACAACTATAATGGGCTTTTTCTTGGGCGTAATAGCGATATTTTCTACATCAATGATGGTGTTTTAGGGCTTTATGCTGCATTCAGAACAAGCTATACTATTGCTGGTGAAGTCGCTGCTGCCAGATTAAATGCAAATTTAATTGCTGGTGAACGCTACTATTTTTCCGTAAATGTACAGCCAAGAGGTATCTATCTTCCTGGTAGTTCCCCGAAGGCTTGTCCGATTGAGCCACCACTTGCAGTACAGGTCTATGCAAGCGATCAAAAAATTACCACAGTCAAAGATATAGAAGATGGAACTGCCCTTTCGGTAAATGCAGACCAAGTCATCTCACTCAATTCACCTGTATTATCAGCTACGCAACCTAGCGATGATTGGACAACATTAGCAGGCTGTTTTTTAGCACCAAGTAATTACACTGATCTTGCGATCGGGCTTAGTTTTGGTGATTTTCCACCTATCTATCCTTGCATTGATAGCAACGCAATAGATAATTGGTTTAATTTCACCTACTTTCTATTCGATAATTTTGAACTACGCCATATTCCCTCCATGATAGAGGATACATTCGTTTTGTGTGATTACCATAAGGAAATTAAGATTGATTTTTATCAATATTTTGACTCTATTGGTTTCAGTTATTTGAATCCAGTTTGGTCTGATGCTGAAGGATTTAGTAAAAGAATAACTACTCCGGGTTTACATCAGTTTGAACTTAAATTAAACTGTGGAACAATCCTTTTTAACATTCTAGTTCAATCCGTTCAATGCAATGTAAATATTTTTGTTCCAACTGCCTTTTCTCCAAATGCTGATGGTAATAATGACTTGTTTCACCCTTTTTTTTACACCGATTTATCCATAGAAAACTACAAGTTTGTTGTTTTTGATAAATGGGGTAATTTAGTTTACCAAACCAATGTTAACGATGGTTTTACAGGTTGGGATGGAACAATAAAAGGTAAAAAAGCCGCTCAAGGCGTCTATGTTTGGTCTTTAACATTTGATTTAATTGGTGGTGAATTTAAAAAAGACAAGCCCTATCAACAATCTGGAGAAATTGTATTGCTGTATTAGACTAGGCATGAAAAACTTATTCTAGAATTACACAATAAATATACAAAAAATATAATTTATACTTCTTGTTTTTTTTCAAAAGTTATCTTCAGAAAATGTTTTTTCAAAAAAAACACTCCATCAACATACATAAAATATACTTTTATTGCGTTAACTTCGTGTAGAATATTAGAAGTATGAAAATTTACTTTTAATAAAACTGCCATACTTTACTTACCCAGTTTTACACACTTTAGTTTCCCATTATTACATCACAGTGTTGGTCTGATTTTTTCACGGATAAGATTTTAAAATCAATTCACTATGCCAATTTTCTACCAAACTAAAGTAGTTATTCTGCTTGCATTCATGCTTATATTTATTTTCTTGACACCGCAAAAGCTAAAAAGCCAAAGCTACAACATGGATGCCGTCAATAACACCGTTATCCGTTCTTGCTCAGGCAACTTTTTTGATAGTGGTGGACCGAATAGCAACTATGCCAATAGAGAAAATTTTACAGTAACGTTTTGCGCTGCGACCAATCAGCCTGGCAAATCAGTACGCTTAACATTCAGAGAATTAGACCTAAGAGAACTTGACGTACTGACTTTTTATGACGGACCGACTACGGGTGCACCTCTATTACAGACCGTAGATAGGCGTTCGAATAACGATATTCCATTTGCTGTTTCCGCCACTCGCACCAATCAAACTGGATGTTTAACTGTAACTTTTGTATCCCGTCGTGTTCTAATTATTCCTTCCGAGGGCAGAGGATGGAGTGCAGAAATAGGCTGTATTGACCGTTGCCAAACTATTCAGTCAGAGCTAGTTAATAGTAGCCCAGCAGTTATGCCTACTGATACAGGTTGGATTGATGTTTGTATTGGGCAAGAAGTTAGCTTACAAGGTAGAGGGATTTTCCCGCAGGAAGGTTTGTATTACAGCCATATCAATAGCGCAGAATATTTCTGGGACTTAGGCGACGGCACACGTAAATCGGGTACAGAAGTAACCCATACCTATCAACAAGCAGGTGGCTATCTCATTCAACTCAATATTATTGACCAAGTAGGTTGTGTTAGTAGCAACAGCCTCGACCAACGTATAAGAGTAGCTCCTAAACCAACATTTACTATACAAGAAACACCTCAATTTTGTATCGGTGATACGATTAATTTGACAGGAACAATAGACAGCATTAACACGAATGCCATTGTCAGTGCTAGAGCGGTAGAAGCTACTTTTGAGCCGCGTTATGAACGCTCTGATTCCCTCTTCCTACCCGATGGAAAAGGTGTAGCTTACGAAACCAGTGTCAATATTACCCAGTTTTCATCTGGGCAACGATTAGAGAATATTAACGACTTACTAGGTATTTGTGTCAATATAGAGCATTCCTATATGCGCGATTTACAGGTATCCATTAAATGCCCAAGCGGGGTAGAGGCTATGCTTCAAAAATTTGAAGATAAAGGACGAAGAGAAGTTTACCTTGGTGTGCCTATTGATATAGAAGCTGACCTTTCTCCAGGTTTGGGATATAATTACTGCTGGACACCTAATGCCACTACTGGCACCTGGACAGAATACGCACAGAATACGCTACAAGGTAGAACGCTTCCCACAGGTGATTACAATTCACTGACTCCATTAGATACCCTACTAGGCTGCCCTCTCAATGGTGAATGGACGATTACTATTGAAGATTTCTTGCTACAAGACAATGGCTATATTTTTGAATGGAGTATCTCTTTTGCGCCTGATTTATACCCTGCTTTGGAAAAATTCAAACCTCAACTTACCCATTTTCAATGGATAGACCAGTCGGCAAATCTATCTGAGGAAAACCAAAATATTAGCCCAATCCTTACCACCGCTGGCGATAACCTTTATCAGTTTATCGCTTACAACGAGTTTGGCTGCACTTACGATACTACGGTCGCAGTTCAGTCCCTGCCATTATCTCATCCAGATTGTTACCAATGTGTTCCTATACTTAATGGCTTACAAGATGTAACGTATTGCGATGAAGCTATACCGAATATCTCAGCGAATGCACAAGATTTGACACAAAATGTCCAGTTTGATGCTTTTCCAAATTTCGACAATTTGAGTGCTAATAATCATCCTGTGGGGGCACCTTTTTCGAGTAGTATTATAGTGAATAGCATCACACCAGAAGTTATCAATGACCTTTCCAATATTGTTTCTGTTTGTATTGATATAGAAAGTGGTGTTAATAATCCTCTTTCGGATATTGCAATCCAATTGGAAGCACCTAATGGGCGACGCATGGATTTGGTCAATAACACAGGAACATTTGGCGAACAATTTAGACAAACCTGCTTCACGCCAACGGCTACGAATAGCCTACAAAATGCCACTAGCCCCTACTCCGGTGAATTTCAAGCCATCGGCAATTGGAATAACTTACTTGATAGTGACATCAATGGGGAATGGCGCTTACTGGTTACAGATAGAGATGGTGTTGAATTGAGTAGTGTATTACATTGGTCTATTAGCTTTCGCTCACAAAATGAAATTACTTATAGTTGGACACCCACCAACCAACTTTCTTGTGTTAACTGCCCTGAACCTACTATTATTCCTAATAATCAAATGAATAACACATTCACTTTGCAGGTTAATGACCAATATGGCTGCTCAGACAGTGATACCATGACCGTTACCAACATTTCTAATATAGGTGCACCTTCTATTCTTTGCTCTATTACGGATAATAAAGAATTGGCTATCGAATGGAACGACGCTTTTTTTGATACGCACGAAATTAGTATTAATGGCAAAGATTGGTTTCAACCCAATGAAGCACAATCCTACCTACTTGGCGGGTTGGATAAAAGCGAAGCCATCAGTATTGCTGTTCGCCCAATTATCGAAGGCTTACCTATGATTTGCAATCTTCCTACCAACGATACCGTTTGTATTTACATAGGTTGTGAATTAGAACTTGCTATGGCTAGTGCTAGTTTAGCACTAAAATGTGCAGACGACAGTAACGGTAGTGCCATGCTAAATTGGATAAATGGAGATGCACCTTTTCATTTTATTTTTCAGCAAGATGCACCTATGTCCATTAATCAAACCAATTATCTTTTGGAGAATTTAGGTACTGGTCTTTATCAGTTTATTATCAATGATGCCGAAAGCTGCTCGGATACCTTGCAATTTGAAGTGAGCAGTCCACCTGCACTAAACTTAGCTGTTGATGTGGAAAATCCACGGTGTGCAAACGACCAAAATGGCTTTATTTTACTAACTGCTGATGGTGGTGTACCTCAATATCAATATAGTATGGATGGAGTCGTTTTTAAAGGAACACCTAGTTTTACTCAATTATCGGCTGGCTCATATACCATGGTCGTAAAAGACCAAAACGATTGTGAATTTCAGGAACAGATAAATTTGATTTCTCCAAATGCACTTGAAGTATTTATTTCCCAAAAAGATGATTTCTTAGAACTGGAATATGGCGAAACGGAACAACTTTTCACTACACTCATCAACAATCAAGGCGAAGTCAATTATCACTGGAAAACCATTACTAGAGATTCCACTTTAAGTTGTTTAGATTGTCCTAATCCATTTATTGCACCTAAAAGCAGTACCTATTATGAAGTAGAAGTAATGGACGAAAAAGGCTGTAAAAGTAGCGACAGAGTACAAGTAAGAGTCAATAGAACTTTCAAGTTCTACATTCCTAATGCCTTTAGTCCTAACAACGACGGACAGAATGAACGATTAACAGTTTACAGCGAAGCTGGTACTAAAGTAAAGTCTTTCAAAATTTTTGACCGTTGGGGTGGATTAATTTTTACCAATGAAGACTTCCCAGTAAATGAAGAATTACAAGGTTGGGACGGATTATTTAAAGGAAAAAATGCGCCAATGGGAACCTACGTTTGGTTTGCAGATGTAGAATATGCCGATGGCGTACGCCAACTATTTACAGGAAGTACTGAATTAATGCGCTAAAGGAGTAGCCGTGTAAGGAATTTTCTGACAAATTCTTTACACGGCTATTGACTTTTCAACACTTTACAATGTTTTCTGACGTACCTTTGTGTAAATCAGAAAAGTAACAATGATAGATAGACCCGTAACGGATTGGTTGCCAACCACAAAAAAAGAAGTTGAAATGCGTGGCTGGGATGAATTGGATGTTATTCTCATCTCTGGCGATGCCTATGTGGATCATCCTGCTTTTGGCAGTGCTGTTATTGGTCGAATATTAGAAAGTCAAGGGCTTAGGGTAGCTATTGTACCTCAACCTAATTGGCAGGATGATTTGCGCGATTTCAAGAAATTGGGTAAACCAAAATATTTCTTCGGAGTTACTTCGGGCTGCATGGACTCTATGGTCAACCATTACACTGCCGCACGTCGCAAACGTTCTACGGATGCTTACACCCCTTCGGGAGCTTCAGGATTTCGCCCTGATTACGCTGTAAACGTTTACACTAAGGCACTTAAGCAGTTATTTCCTGATGTGCCTGTTTTGGTTGGTGGCATTGAAGCCTCTCTGCGTAGAGTAACTCATTACGATTACTGGTCAGACCAACTATTCCCAAACATTTTGACTACGAGCGGCGCAGATATGTTAGTTTATGGGATGGGGGAGCAACCTCTTTATGAAATTGTCAGGCTACTAAAGCGTGGTGTGCCATTTGCTAAAATCAATACTGTTCCTCAAACAGGTTTGTTGCAACCTGCATCCACAGATTTACCTAAAAACAAGAACTGGAAAGACCTCTGGATTAATTCACATGAAAAATGTTTAAAAGATAGAATTGCTTATGCTGCTAACTTCAAGCACGTAGAGCAGGAATCGAATAAAGTAAAGGCGGATAGGATACTACAAAAAGTGGGTGAACAAATACTCATCATCAATCCACCTTATCCGCCAATGACGGAAAATGAGATTGATAGCTCCTTCGATTTGCCTTACACACGTCAGCCACATCCAAAATACAAGAAGCGAGGCACAATACCTGCTTACGAGATGATTCGCTTCTCTATCAATATGCACAGGGGCTGCTTTGGAGGTTGTAGTTTTTGTACAATTTCAGCACATCAGGGCAAATTTATTGCCAGCCGTTCCGAAGCATCCATTATGAAAGAGGTAGATGTAATTACTAAAATGCCTGATTTTAAAGGCTACATTAGTGATTTAGGCGGGCCTTCGGCTAATATGTATCGCATGAAAGGCAAGGACCAATCTATTTGTGATCGCTGCGTTGCACCTTCTTGTATTCATCCAGTTATTTGTACCAATTTGGATACCAGCCATAAGCCACTATTAGATATTTACCGAAAAGTACGCAGCCACGAAGGCGTAAAAAAAGCCTATGTCAGCAGTGGTATTCGATACGATTTGCTCGTAGATGATTACAATAAGAAAAACGATGGCAGTTTGAATGAATACATGGACGAATTAGTGGAGCACCACGTTTGCGGCAGACTAAAAGTAGCACCAGAGCATACTTCTGATGAGACCTTAAAAATAATGCGCAAACCGTCTTTCAAGCATTTTCACGATTTCAAAGAAAAATATGATTACTACAATAAAAAGCATGGCTTAAATCAGCCGCTTATTCCATATTTTATTTCTAGTCATCCAGGCTCACAAGCACAAGATATGGCAAGTTTAGCGGTAGAAACTAAAGACATGGGATTTTTACTAGAGCAGGTACAAGACTTCACCCCCACACCTATGACTGTTGCGACGGTCATTTACTATGCCGGAGTTCATCCTTATACGCTAAAGCCTGTATATACCGCAAAATCGCCAAGAGAAAAAAAACAGCAACACCTCTTCTTTTTTTGGCATAGACGAGAAAACCATCAACAAATTAAGGATAAACTTATTGCCATTGGCAGAGAGGATTTGATAGACCAACTCATCGAAACTAAGAAGAAATTTCAGAAAAAGGAAATTATAAAAGAACGAGGTCAGCAGAAGCAGCAAAACAAAAATAATAGCAGAAAAAAATATTAAGTCCTTAACTAGCTTTAGTTGATATCTTAATAGTTCGATTCAACCATATCAATATCCTACTAAATTAATCGGACATATCGCTTTTTCTATTACTTTTGCTCGCTAAAGTATTTAGATATGATGAGCACTGCTGCCATTATTGCATTGATTATTATTGGTCTATCCGTTGTTTTATTCGCTACTGAACTTTTATCTGTCGATTTAGTAGCATTACTAGCCATGACATTGCTTATCTTAACAGGTGTCATCACCCCTCAGCAGGGGGTAGATGGTTTTAGTAATAAAGCAACCATTACCGTTGCTTTCATGTTTGTCTTGAGTGCGGCACTGCTCAAAACTGGTGCTTTACAATATTTAGCGCAACGTTTGTCTAATGTTTTCAGGCACGATTTCAATAGCGGCATCATGTTGATGATGATATTAATCGCTGTTATTTCTGCTTTTGTAAATAATACACCCGTAGTAGCCGTGTTCATCCCTGTGGTCATTCAAATTGCCCATTCCTCTGGGCAGAATCCTTCCAAAATGTTGATTCCACTCTCTTTTGCTTCTATTTTTGGAGGGGTTTGTACCCTAATTGGTACATCCACTAACATTTTGGTGAGTGGAATCGCCGAAAAACTAGACGCTCCTACCATTAGCATGTTTACACTAACACCTATGGGATTGATTTTGCTCGTAGTAGGTATTGTTTATATGGTGTTTGTTGGCATTAAATTGTTGCCCGACCGAAAGGAAGAAGAAGACCTCCAAGAAAAATTTGAGATGCGTGACTATATGACCGAAATAGAATTATTAGAACATTCAGGTTCTGTTGGGAAAAAAATTATGGAATCAGAATTAGTTAAAGAACTAGAAATTGACATTATCGAAATACGCAGAAATGGGAGTAATTTTAATTTACCTGCTGGTGATTTTATATTGAAAGCCAATGATATTTTAAAGGTTCGTTGCAACGTAGAGAAGTTAAAATCGTTGAAAGACCGCACTAAAATCCTGCTTAATCCTAGCGTAAAAATAGGAGATAATAATTTAAAAAACAAAAACTCTACCTTAGTAGAAATAATTATCACTTCTAATTCTGACATGGAAGGCAAAACTTTAAGGGACTTAGACTTTAGGCGACGATATCGTGCTACCCCTTTGGCTATTAAACACCACGAAACAATACAACATGAATACCTGTACAACGCTCCTCTAAAAGCAGGCGATATTATCCTTGCGGAAGTAAAAAATCATTTTGTAGCAGAATTAAAAAAAATAGAAAAAAGACAAGATACCCCTTTCATTATACTTTCAGAAGACCATATCACTGATTTTAGCAGAAAGAAATTTGCCATCGTTATGATACTTATATTGATGGTAGTTTCACTAGCCGCCCTAAATATACTAGACATTATGGTCGGCACTATTGCAAGTGTCATTTTATTAGTTCTACTTAAAACGCTTTCTATGAAAGAGGTTTATGAGGCTATTAATTGGCGTATTGTATTTTTACTAGCCGGAGCTTTGAGCTTGGGAACAGCTATGAGCAATACAGGACTAGACCAAATTATTGCTCATCAGTTAGTACAAACATTGGAAACATGGGGACCAATCGCTATTTTATCGGGTCTTTACTTATTTACCTCTTTACTCACCGAAATTATGTCCAACAATGCTGCTGCCGCTTTATTAGCCCCTATTGCCATTGCTACTGCCAATAATTTAGAGCTTTCTCCTACACCATTTTTGATAGCCATTACTTTTGCAGCCTCCGCTAGTTTTATGACTCCAGTGGGGTATCAAACTAACACAATGGTATATAGCGCAGGTCAATATAAATTCATAGACTTTATAAAAGTAGGTACGCTACTTAATTTACTTTTTTGGATATTAGCCACTGTGTTTATTCCACTAATTTATAAATTTTAAAATCTATAAATTGAATAACCTTTTTGCTTCTTCTAAATCCTCTGGAGTATCAATACCAAAATTACTTTCCTCTGTAATGGATAATTGAATACCATACTGATGCTCCAACCAACGAAGCTGCTCTAAAGATTCTGCTTTTTCCAATCTACTCTGAGGAAGTTGAGTAATGGCTTGTAAAATAGTATTCCTGAAGCCATACAATCCAATATGCTGAAAATAGGTGTAATGCTTCAACCAAAGTTCTATTGGAATATCTCGCAAAAAGGGTAAAGGTTGACGGCTAAAATATAATGCTTGATAATAACGATCAAAAATAACTTTTACAATGTTCGGATTTAAAAGTGCTGTTTGGTCTGTTATTGCTTTCATTAAAGTAGTGATTTCCACTTTAGGGTTCTCTAAAAAGGGTTGTATCACTGCGTCAATCTGTGAAGGTTGAATAAAAGGTTCATCGCCTTGTATATTAATGATAATATCATACTGTGGATGGCGAGCTGCCACTTCCGCTATTCTATCTGTACCACTTTGATGTAAACCATCGGTCCATTCTACCTGACGACCAGATAGTTGCAAATGCTCCACTATTCGTTTATCATCCGTAGCAACAATCACTTCGTGTAGCAAAGTAGATTGCTTTGCTTGATCGTACACGCGCTGTATCATTGACTGCGCTCCAATTTTCACCAAAGGTTTTCCTGGAAATCGAGAAGAATCGTATCTTGCTGGAATAATACCTAAAATTTTCATAATCGAATCGGAACTAAATACCCATTATAAAGCGTTATAGTGCTGTTCGGTTTTTATAATGAGAAAACTATGATCATAAAATTGTTTTACTGTTTTGTTCTACTATTTCTTACTTTTCAAATTAGCGCTTTCACAGGAGATAGCACCAGTTACTTAACCACAAAAGACACCATTTTTTTAGAATTAGGCGAGAATGGCAAGAAAATATTTAAACACATTCTTGAACCCAAACAAACCTTATATTCTTTGGCGCAATTCTACAATATTTCAATGAAAGAACTTTACTTCTACAATCCTTCTTTAGAAGGTAAAATGCCCAAAGTAAAAGAAGTCATAAGAGTTCCTATTCCGCATCGGGCAATTTATAGATATGAAGATAACTTAAATCCTTCAATACACATCCCTGTTTATTTTATTGTAGGAAAAGGACAAACACTTTACACCATTAGCAATACTTATTTTAGAATGTCGGTAGATCAAATGAAGCGGCGCAACAGGCTCGATACAGATAAGATAGAAGAGGGGCAACGATTATTTATAGGCTGGATGAATATAAAAGGCATTCCTTCTGGTAGCGGTAATGAAGACCCAGATACCACAAATAACCCTATTCTGAATGAATATTATAAAAATAGAAATGATTACCTGAATGCTTGTAATGTTAAAACTGAATGGGAGCATAAAGGATTAGCCAAAGTAACTGTTCAGGGAAATATGAGGACTACAAGTTTGGTAGCCCTTCACGATTATGCGCCTATTAATTCAATTATTCGCATCGAAAATCCTTCGGAAAAAAGACAGGTTTATGTTAAAATAATTGGAAGGATTCCAGCATCTTTGAAAGAAGATGATACCAATGTCATTATTGTGGTATCAGAAATGGTATCGCAATTATTAATGATTATTGACAAGCGTTTTTTCGCAGAAGTCAGGTATTTGAAATAACTGTGCTAACTTTACACCATTAATTCAATAGTATCAACAAATTTTTGACCTATGTATTTTCAAAATATATTAGCTACCATTGGTAATACACCAATGATAAAACTAAATAAAATACCTGCTGAATTACCTGCTTTAGTATTAGGTAAAGTAGAATTCTTCAATCCTGGTAATTCTATTAAAGACCGCATGGCACTTAAAATGCTAGAAGATGCCGAAGCTAGAGGCGATATTAAAGTGGGTGGCACTATTATCGAATGTACTTCTGGAAATACAGGTATGGGTTTGGCTATTGCAGGGGCAGTAAAAGGATACAAATGTATTTTCACCACAACAGATAAACAATCCAAAGAAAAAATTGACTTACTAAAAGCTGTAGGAGCAGAAGTTATCGTTTGTCCTACCAATGTAGCACCTGAAGATTCACGGTCTTACTATTCCGTAGCTGCCAGGTTAAGCAAGGAAATACCCAATTCTTTCTGGTGCAACCAGTACGATAATCTATCCAACACACAAGCACATTATGAAACTACCGGTCCCGAAATATGGGAACAAACAGAGGGCAAAATAACTCATTTGGTAGTAGGGGTTGGCACAGGTGGCACAATTTCTGGAACAGCAAAATATCTGAAAGAAAAAAATCCGAATATAAAGATTTGGGGCGTGGATACTTATGGTTCTGTCTTCAAAAAATATCACGAAACAGGAATTTTTGACCCAAAAGAAATTTATCCTTACATCACAGAGGGCATTGGTGAAGATATTTTACCTAAAAATGTAGATTTTAGCTTAATCGACTATTTTGAAAAGGTAACAGATAAAGATGGTGCAATTATGACTAGGCGACTTGCAAGAGAAGAAGGGCTGCTAGTTGGCTATTCATGCGGTTCGGCTATGCAGGGACTGATGCAACTTAAAGATAATTTTACTGCTCAGGATGTAGTAGTCGTCATTTTTCACGACCACGGTAGCCGATATGTCGGAAAAATCTATAATGATGATTGGATGCGTGAACGTGGTTTTTTAGACGATGAGTTAAAAGTGAAAGATATTATTGCCATGAAAAAAAATAAACATTTTATTGCGGTACAAAAAGTAGAAACAGTGCGTCGCACTTTCGAAATCATGAAGGAACACGACATTTCTCAAATGCCTGTCATGGATAATGGTACTATCGTTGGGGCAGTCACAGAAAGCAAAATTCTATCTTATATGCTTGAAAATCCATATACCAACACAGAAAAGCCAGTAGAATCCATCATGGGCGAATCCTTTCCAATTGTAGATGCTGACTTGTCATTTCGATTATTAGGAAAATATTTTGACAGAAAAATCTCCGCTGTAGTCGCTAGAGATAGAGCGGGAGTTCATCATATTCTAACCCAATATGATGTTATTCAAGCCATTTAAAAAGCAGTATTGGCAACTTTTACCTTTTTATGGTATCGCCATTTTTGCTACGTGGTGGGTAAATGACCATACTTTTTTTTGGGATACCATTCAGTTAGGCTCAAAACATGCACATTGGTATTTTGAAAATAAATTCAACTATGTTCTATTACCCAATGAGCTAGATAGTGGGCATCCACCTACTTTTGGTATGTATCTAGCTGCGCTATGGATGCTCTTCGGAAAATCATTGTGGATTAGTCATTTAGCATTATTGCCATTCACGCTAGTAACCATCTGGTTGGTGCATCAAATTGGAACACATTTTCTAGGAGCGCAAAAAGGAGTTTATCTACTACTCCTTTTATTTGTTGAGCCTACTTTCGCCGCTCAGAGTTTATTGGTTAGCCCTGATGTCATTTTATTTTCTTTTTTCGTTTTAGGATTGTATTCCATTTTAAAAGCACCCTCCAATACATTGCTTTTAACTGCCACCTTGGGCTTAGTATTGATTAGCCTAAGAGGCATGATGGTTGTAGCTTTATTATTTTTTATTCAAATTTTTGACACAAATAAAAATACAAAAATAGAAATTAGCACTTTTATAAAATCAGGTCTTATTTTTATTCCTTCTGTATTATTAGCTATTACTTTTCTAATTTACCACTATAGCCAAACAGGTTGGATAGGCTATCATGAATCGTCTCCTTGGGTAGCCAGTTTTGAAAGAGTAAATGGAATGGGTTTTCTAAAAAACATAGCACTACTTTGTTGGCGTTTTTTAGATTTTGGTCGAATCTTTATTATATTTACTATTTTTTATAACTTATTTCATATTGTTAAAAATAAGTCGAGCCTATCAGCACCCATCACATTGAAGCAACTAATCATTATCAACTTACTTGCATTATTTATTTTATGTCCAACCTTACTAATTTATAAAGGGCTTTTAGGTCATCGTTATTTGTTGCCTATTTATTTCCTTCAGTTACTATTATGTTCCTATTTAATATTTAACCATACTGCTAAAAATCAAATAAAATGGTTTTATAGCCTGGTTTTTATAGGCTTATTGACAGGTAATTTATGGATTTATCCTAAAAAAATAGCACAAGGTTGGGATAGTACATTAGCTCATTTACCCTATTACGAACTACGAGAAAAAATGATGTATTATATCCAAGAACAATCTATACCCATAGAGGAGATTGGAACTAGGTTTCCAGAAATAGGTAGGTTAAAATATAAAGATTTAAGTACTATGGAACAAGGTATGATGAGTGCCGATTTAAAAAAAGATAAGTATATATTGTATGCTACTATTATGAATGATTTTACCGATGAAGAAATTGATATACTAGAAAAAGAATGGAATATAAAAAAGATATTCAAAAAAAATAGAATTGAGATTATATTATACGAAAGGAAATGAAGAAACTTAGCTTAAAAGAATTAAAGCGCATTTCAATAGCAGATTTTAAAACAAAAGAAAAAGCACCTTTTGCTATTGTGCTAGATAATGTGCGCTCCGCATTAAACGTTGGCTCTGCTTTCAGGACATCTGATGCTTTTGCTTTGAAAAGCATTTATTTATGTGGCATCACTGCCACACCACCACATAAAGAAATAACAAAGACAGCAATCGGCGCAGAAGAAGCAGTCGAATGGCACTACTTTGATCAATCTATTCAAGCTGTTAAAACACTGAAATCGGAAGGTTATCATATTATTGGTGTAGAACAAACAGATAAAAGTCTATTATTGAGTGACTTTCAAATAGATTTCAGTCAAAAGTATGCTTTTGTATTTGGAAATGAAGTAAAAGGCATCAGTGATGATTTATTGCCCCATTTGGATAAGTGTGTAGAAATACCACAATTTGGCACAAAACATTCGCTCAACATATCCATTTGTGTAGGCATTATTGCATGGGAGGTATTTAAGCAGTGGAAGTATGGTGTGAATATTTGATTTTTTATAAAAATTTGTTTTATTTTTTAGCTTACTAAAACGCTTTAATAATGAAATTTGAATTAAAAAAAAGTGATAAAAATGGTGAATTTTATTTTACCCTTCGCGACCATTCTGGTAATGCCATCATTACGAGTGAAGGCTACAAACAAAAAAGTAGCGCAAAAAAAGGAATTCAATCCTTAATAAAAAACGGAGCCGCAGGTAACATTGATTTGAAAGTGGGTGTAACAAGTGGCAAACCTTTTTTTAATGTAAAAGCAACTAATGGTCAAGTAGTTGGAAAGAGTCGAGTTTTTGTAACAGAACAAGAACGGGATGCTTCTGTGGAAGAACTAAAAGCAAATATCAATACAGCTACTACAGTAGAAGAAATATAAAGTGTTAATAACTTTAAGGAAGCGGAACAAACTTTAAGAAAACTTTTGCAAGATGTGTATTTTCATCTTGCAATTTTTTTTTGCCCGTCTCGTTATTCCTTTATAGAAAATGAGTAAAAATGATACGAGCAATTCCATATTTAGTCTATTTAGCCCTCATCTTTATGATAAGTTGTAATAAAGATGAAGTACCAGAAATCATTCAAACGGATGGTTTAAAACTAATTATACAAAATAAATCGGAGTCTTTACCTGCAAAAGTATCTATTTTTTTTAAAGTGGAAACTAAAGAGGGTCTTCCCGTAGCAGGAATGCAAGAAAAAGATTTTACAATTTTTGAGAATAAAAATCGAATCTCTATTGATGAAGCGGCTAGAAAAATATCCCCACGCGCTCAAAAATTCGGTTATAGTACCCTCTTGATTTTAGATTTGAGTGGTAGTGTTACCAATAGCTATCTGCCACAGTTGAAAGAAGCTTCTAAAGCTTTTATTAATGCAATTATTCCGACAGGAAGCGACGGCGCAGTTAGAATAGGTATTAGTTGGTTTGATGGGGAAAACAAGTTGCATCAATTAATTGATTTCACAAATAATAAAACGCAGTTAGTCGCTGCGCTAGAGAGCATTACAAAAGATATAAGCCAAGATAATTCTACCGATTTATATGGTGCAGTAATAAAAGGAGTAGATAAAATTAATAATGTGGCGCTACAATTTACCAACGACGATCTTTCTCATGCCGCTGCTATGGTCGTTTTTACAGATGGTACAGATCAAGCCGCTAGATTTACTAGAGACCAAGCTATCAATACCGTCAAAGGAGCAAATAAAGAAGTGACCTTTTATAGTATTGGATTGGGTAGCGAAATCGATACAGAAAGTTTGAAATCTATTGGTAAAAATGGTTTTGAGCTAGCGCAAAATACAGAGAGGCTAATTGCTACTTTTAATAAAATTGCCAGTAAAATAAGTGATGATGCCAATAGTTACTACTTATTTGAATATTGTAGTCCCAAGCGAAACGGTGAGCATGAAGTTACGATAGAAGGTACTTACCAAAACCTTCGCGGCAGTGTGAGTACAAAATTCAATGCTCGTGATTTTACTGGAGGTTGTAGATTATAACCAGTTTTATTAATAATTGAATGGTTCATTATTTTATAAAACAATGAACCATTCAATTATTAAATCAATTAGACATTATCTACTTTTTATTAATAATACCCTACTGATTGTATTTAGTATATTGGATGTATATTCTAAAAAATAAACTCCATCTCTAAATTGTTGCGTATTTAATTCCCAAGTATGTATGCCTGTATCCAACCAAACATTAGGTATTAAAGCATTAACTACTTGACCAAACTGATTAGTTATTCTTAGATATATTTTTTGCTCTACTTGCAAATCCAATTTAATATGTAAGTTATCTGTAAATGGATTTGGAAAGACATCCAACTGATAAGGAGTAACGGATATTCCATGATTATTTTCTACTGGGACTAAAAATGTAGGTGTACCTGTCAAATTGATTTGTTTCCCTTCTACTAGTGTAGAATCTTTGGTTTCGCTACTATGCCAATACTTTTGAATAAATTTCCGAATGCCCGTGGATTTAGTCAGATTGAGTGTTGCTTTTGCTATTTCTGACTGGTCTTCTGTAGTTTCCGCCCATAGCACATAAGTTGTTTCGCCTATCTGACTACGAAATACCCCACCATTAATGCCTTCGGGCAATTTCAAATTTTCAAAAGCAGCATGGTCAAATTTCTTTTTATAAAGTAACTCCGAAGAAGTCCTGTAAGCAATTCCCACTTCATTAGCCTTGATTTCATTGAGTTGCCTATCTATTAATTTATCATAAAGACCCATGATTTGATATTCCTCAAATTGCTGAGTGGCCTCCTCTTCCTCCCATTTATCGCCAAGCGTATAAATATGGAATTGTTTTATATTATACTTTTGGCTTTCTACTAACGCCTTAATAATAAAGTTTCGCTGTACTTCATCAGAACCAAACCCTTCATTTAGAGGTTTTCTAGGTACATTAGATTCAGTAATAATCCACTCTTTCTCAGGGTATTTATCACCATCGTAACCATATTTATAAAGCACATTTTGAAATCTATCCCTTAAATCAATAACTCCCTTTACTGCTTCGTCTGTATTGCGCTTATAATTAAATTTCTGTTGCTCATTGTTCCAAGTTCTTAAACTAGCATCAATATGAGGGTACACATGATAGCTTAATACATCGAAATAAGCACCGCCTTTTAATGGATAAGCCGTATTGACGCTGCCATCATTTGGATTATCTGTATTTCTTAACACAGCATCTAAGAAACTTGGGTAGCCAATACCGCCGATAGCCACATAAGCACTGGAATCAATGGTTTTAATGACTTCATAACTAATTCTAAGCATTCGGATATAATGAAAAATTGGCGCATGAATATCATAATCACAAGGATCAGGATTGTTTTCCCACCAGTTTCCAGGCACACCTGGTGCGTAAATAGACATGGGTGAAAAAGAGTAATCTGGTTCATTCCAAATTTCCCAAAACTTTACATAATCTTTATATAATGCAACTGTTTTATAAAGATAAGCCGCATAATAGTTATCATCGTTGTAGGGTGTGCCATCTAAGCCATCATCCCAAATAGGCTCATAAAGATTGGTAAAAAGTTCGGAAGGAATATTGTCGCAGTAGTGTGTAGTATCTCGATGTTCCCATTTTGGATATCCAACAAAAAGGACGTGATCAATATCTCCTAAATTTTGATAGTGTTTAAATGTGGGAACACGGAACTCATAACCCCATTGCTCTTGAAAAAACTCGAAAAGCGCAGAACGAAGGGTCGTAATACCAACACCGGGAATATCAATTAAAGGATTTCCAAATGCCAAATCACCAAGCTGTTCCGCTGACCAAGGCGGATAATAGCCAAGATTAGTGCCATAACCAAAATGCCCTTCGTAAGGAATAACTACATCGTTTGCGGTTCTCTGAAGTTGTCCATTTGACGGTAAAAAATAACTTAAACTCAATAGTAAAACAATAAACCTTTTATTGCTCATGGTGCTGCTTTATTAAATAGTTAATAAATAGCAACTACAGCAAACAAGAGCTACGCAAGGACAATGCTAACTCTAGTATTGTCTTAATAGCCTAAAATTGGTCAAATTAGAATAGCAGACTTTTTAAATACTTAATAATCAATTAATTGAAAAAATATTTACAAATACGTTTTAATTCAACTTATTAATTACAGTAAATCAATTTCGTAAACATATGAATATTTACAAATGATAAATACAAATATATTATTTTTTATCAAATAGCATTAGTCTAAAAAATATTCATAAGAAAAATAAAGCGGCAGCGTTAGATAAAATGAACCATAATTTCTATTTATGAAGACTTTGTTAACTTATTTCTTTATCCTCCTATTTATTGTTCAAGGGATGGCTCAAGTAGTCAATACCCAATATGGTCAGATTCAAGGTAATCAGAATGGAGATGTCGTTCAATTTTTAGGTATTCCTTATGCTAAACCACCTATTATTAACGAACTTGACACTTTGCGCTGGAAAGCACCACAACAACCTGACACTTGGGTAGGCGTTCGAGATGCGTTTACTTTCGCACCATCTTGTCCACAAAAATCAGAAAATGAAATTATTGGAAATGAAGATTGCCTATACTTAAACATATGGACGCCAAGCCTTTCTGAACAATTACCTGTAATGGTATTTATTCACGGTGGCGGTAATCAAAACGGCTCTACTAATGAATTCTTATATTTTGGAAAAAATCTGGCAGCACGAGGTAAGGTAGTTGTCGTAACGATTCAATATAGGCTTGGTCCACTGGGTTTCTTAGTTCATCCTGGGCTTGACGCAGAACAAGTTAATGCTAAATCAGGCAATTTTGCTGTATTAGATCAAATTATGGCTTTAAGTTGGTTGAAAGATAATGTTACTAATTTTGGAGGTGATCCAGACAATGTTACTATCTTTGGAGAAAGTGCTGGGGCGGTGAATGTGAGTAATTTATTGGTGTCGCCGCTAGCCAGTGGCTTGTTTCATAGGGCAATCGTTCAGAGTGGTTCGCCAGTGATGCTTCCGTATCAAGAAGCTAGAAAAATTGGCATTGACTATGTTGATAAATACCTTACTATTGGAAATGACTTGGAAAAAATAAAATATATGCGCAGTTTGCCCGCTGATTCTTTGGTAAAAGACTTAACTGGCGCATTTGAAAACGGAATAGTACAACTCAACTGGGCGGCTGCTTTAGATGGATATGTTTTTGAACAAACTCCTTTTAGTGCTTTTCAAAGTGGCAATTTTAATAAAGTACCTCTCATCGTAGGCTCTAATGCCAACGAAGTCAGTATTGTCGCCCCTAGCGCTATCACGCCTTTAGTATTCAATCAGTTGATTCAAGAAATTGTACCCTCTCCGTTTCAATCCTCTGTGCGCAACTTATACCCTCCTGGAACAAACAATCAACAAGCTAGAACCTCATACATTAACTTTTTTACAGACTTACAGTTCACTGCACCAGCGCGAAGATTAGCCACTTGTGTCAGCGAGAACCAAACCGAAGCCGTCTGGCGATATTTTTTAACCTATGAACATCAAATACCTGGTTTACAAGCCTTTGGTGCCTATCATGGTATGGAATTGTTTTACATCTTTAACACATGGGAAGATACTCCCTTTGGTAGAGGTTTGTTATTCAGACCTCAAGATGATAGCATGCAAGTGAATATGCTAAATTACTGGGTCAATTTTGCAAAAACAGGCAATCCAAATGGTACAAATTTGACGAATTGGCGACCTTATGACGGTACAGAAGATTGTTATTTAGAAATTAAAGCTACGCCAAATGGCACTCCATGCGGATTACGAACAGCACAATCCGATGTATTAGATAAAGTCTTTGGTTTACCAAATTGTACTACGACAGTTAAAACTTTTGAAACATTTGACTATAATCATATCTCCATTTTCCCAAATCCTACTCATGGAATAATTAACCTGACCCTACCTTATCCAATAAAAGATTTTGAAGTGGAATTGTATGATACAATTGGACAAAAAATAGGAAGTTACAAAAACGTAAGCCAAATTAATCTTACCAAGCAGCCAAGTGGTATTTATCATTGCGTCCTTAAAGCACCAAATCATATCACTCTAAAAGGTAGCTTTGTCAAAATTTGAGCATAGCGGAAGATAAGAAAGAGGGACGTTACTGAACGCCCCTTACTACTAACAAACAAAACCAACTAAAAACCAAGTTATTCTTACCTATATTGAAGTTACGAATAAATACATGAAATTGAGTTTTCTTCTTTTATGCTCCGAAAACGTTTGCGAATATAGAAACGCTGCCTTAACGTAAAAAATTTTCATCATTTATTTGGTTGAATAAGCAAATAAGTCGTACTCGCTCCGATTCCCAATTCCAAACTTGGGCGGCTTGGTGGCAGTTTTCTACTAAAGTTTTATACTGTGCTGGATAATTGAGTAGTTTTTTGACTGCATCCACAATGGTGGAAGTAGCTAAATCGGGAATCAGTAGTGCCACTTCGTGAATGTCGTTGAGGTAACGATATTCAGGGAAATCCATGTTGAGGCAAGGCACACCTGCTTGTACGTAGTCGAAAGCTTTATTGGCGAGGGAATAGTAATAACTCAACCCCTTGTTTTCTAATAGATTAAGACCAATGGTTGCTTTTGGAGTGATCACTTTGAGTGCATCAGGGGTGAGGTAACCTAAGAACTGGACTTGTTTTTGAAGTTGTAATTCAGCCACTTGCGCTCGAAGTTGTGCCGAAAGGTCACCTTCGCCCACCAACCAGAGTTGGGTCTGGGGCAAATAAGGCATAGCAGCTATCATTTGCTCTAGCCCTCGCCCCATATTGAGTGCGCCTTGATAAAGTAATAACGGTGGTTCATGCTTTGGTGCTTCCACAGGCAGGGTGCGAAAGGGCATGTTGCGCAGTACGACAAAGGGCGTTCCGTATGCTTCTTGGAAAAGTTGTGCCAACCCAGTTCCCACTGTAATTCCATAATCAATATGTGGTATAGTGCTTCGCGCTATCCACTTCCAAATGGATTGTACGATCTTCCGATTCACAAGTTCTGGTGTTTCAGTAAAATACTCATGGGCATCGTACACTATGACTTTTTTTCGCCAACGCGCCACCCAAAAGCAAGGCAAGATGGTATCTAAATCAACAGCGTAGAGTACATCCACTTTTTGGAAAAGCAAATACCAAAATAAGCGCAAGTTATACTCCATATAAAACCATATGCCTTTTTCGAAAAAGCAACGAAGGCGTTTTGCCTCAAATGGTTCTTGTTTTAATGGGATGGATTGCTGGCGATTTCTACCTAGCAAAAGCACATCGTAACCTTCATCGGATAAGGCAGTGCATATGCGAATCATCCTTTGGTCGTAGGATAAATCGTTGGTTACTGTACAGATAATTTTCAAGTTTAATTATTTGTTTAAGTGTTTATTTGTTGAATCGTTTATTTGTTTACACCCCAATAAATAATTCAACAGTTAAACAATACAACAAGCCAAATCAATACAACAAGCCAATTTGATCTTCTGTAACGTGAATGGTTCTCAAATGCGTGGTTCTTTCATGGACATCCGAAGCATTGTTTTCGAGGCGCAATACACCACGAGGGCAAACGGCAGCGCAAATGCCACATCCTACGCAGGAAGCACGCACAATGTCCTGACCGCGCTGGGCGTAGGAGCGAACGTCAATACCCATTTCGCAGTAAGTGGAGCAGTTGCCGCAGGAAATGCACTGACCGCCATTGGTGGTGATGCGGAAGCGAGATTGAAAACGCTGTACCAACCCCAAGTAAGCTGCCAAAGGGCAGCCAAAACGACACCATGTTCGATTGCCCATTAATGGATAGAATCCAGTACCGACTACTCCTGCAAAAGCGGAGCCAATTAAGAAACCATACCACGAGCGCACCGAATCGCTGCTGAGAAAGAGGACATTATATTGACCAGAAAAGTAGGTATAAAGCACCATAGCCGTCATGACGATAGCTGCGACTAAAACGCCATGAATAATCCAACGCTCGTATTTCCAAGCCCTCACACTTTTATCAGAGAGTTGACGATAGGGATCGCCGAGTGTTTCTGCCAATCCTCCACAGCCGCACACCCAAGAGCAATACCATCTTTTTCCAAAAAAGTAGGTAAACAAAGGAACGCCAATAACCGTGAGGGCAGTGCCCCAAACGAGCATAAATATACCTAAAGTACCGTTTTGTGCCAATTCGTTCAATCTGTAATCGAAAAAGAAAGTATAATCGAGCGGCCAAATATT
>DAITMC010000023.1:0-24721 GCA_036835365.1 Saprospiraceae bacterium | reverse complement strand
GATGTGCTAGGACAAGTTGGGAATAATCCAGGCACAGAGTGGGGCAGTGGCTTAACTTCGACAATGGACAATACGTTGCGCAGGAAATTTGAAATTAAGAGAGGCGACACTAACCCCAATGATGGGTTTAACCCAGCATTAGAATGGGACGGTTATGCAGTGAATAATATCGAAGACTTAGGTAGGCATATCAGCGAGTGTTCACCTTGTAGCCTTACTTTGGGTGCGCCTGAAGAAGCATGTCAGGCACAAACAGAGAATACGAATGACCCTATCGTAGTCAGCATTCCTTACACAGGCATCAAGACTGGTGCTTTCATTGTGAACAATGGGGCAGGTACAATTGGAGGAGATGACCCAGCAATGGTAGCAAATGGAATAATCACTATCACGCTAACGGAAGGTGAGGCATGGTCTATTACTATCACCGATTCTAATGATGATTGTAACTTGAGTATCTTTGGTACAGCTTCTGTTTGCGAACCATGCGACCAAGCAAACGCACGCATCAACGAGTTTCATTACGATAACTTCGGTGATGATGTTGATGAATTTGTAGAGGTATTTATTGCGAATCCACAACCGATAAACTTAAACGAATACCAAATTGCGCTTTACAATGGCAATGGCGGGGGGACTTATAATACAATCAATTTAAACGATAATGCCATTATTGTTACCAGCGATGATTTAGGTAGCTACTATGTTTGGGAATTACCTGCCAATGGTATTCAAAATGGTGCACCAGATGGAATTGCACTAGGTGGACCATGCGGTTTGATTGAGTTTTTGAGTTATGAAGGCGATTTTGTGGGGACTAACGGTATTGCTAATGGCGTACAAAGCGTTGATATTGGCGTTGCTCAGCCAGATGAGATAGGTAGCTCCATTCAGCTTATTGATGGTGTTTGGATAAAAACTTCTGCTTTCAATACAAAAGGCAGCATGAATAGGCTTCCGCCAGTTTGTGGCATTACAATTACGGAGATTACCCAAACTTGTTTGACAGAAACGACAGGTCTAAACGACCTCGTAGAAATTAGAATAGCTTACCAAGGAATTGATGCTGCCGCAATACTGACCAACACAGGACAAGGTACAATATCGGGAGACGACCCAACAATGGTGGAAAATGGTACAATTATCATCACTATTTTAGAAGGTAGCACATGGAGCATTACCATTACAGAAGGCACTGAAAAAGTTTGTGAAATAGCGTTATCAGGTAGAGCGCAAGTTTGTCCTCGCTGCATAACAGGTGATTGCGACTTCTTCAATATTGTTCCTGTAACCTTGAATAGTGAAGGCGACAACTGGATTTGCTCCGATGGTTTCTACGCTGCCAATGGGTTCTGTGGTACAGCTTGTGAAAGTAATCTTTGGTTAGTGTCCAATGCTTTGCTTTACGATAAGGCAAATTTTGTGAGTTTCTCTGCTGAAATCAGAGAAAACTTCAACGGCTCGCCATTAAAATTCTTTTACTCCACAGATTATGATGGTTTCCATAATGCTCAATCAGTTCAAAATGCTACTTGGATTGAACTGAGAACTTTTGACGACCCTGACCCAAATGCACAAATAGATTTGTCCAATATTGAGGGTCCATTTTACATAGGTGTTCAGTATGTGTCGAATGGTTTGGCAGGCGAAACCAGTATTTGGCAAATTTTAAATATTGCTATTGATGCAGACGATTGTTCCAATACTTCTACTTGTTTGATTGATGCTATTACTCTTGAAAAAGGCAGTTGCGATGATAAAGGCACACCAACGCCATTAGATGATGAATTTACGGCACTTATCACCGTTAATTTTGGCGATGCACCTACCACTGGTAAGTTGAGTCTATTTGGTGACATATCCGCTTCGGTAGATGTAGCTAATTTAAGTAGTAGTAATAGTCACACTTTTGAAATTGTACTCCCAGCCGATGGACGCACTTACAAACTTTCTGCTATTTTCTCTGACAATCCAATATGTTTCTTGCGTGATGTGGAGGTGGGAACTGCTCCGTTTGGTTGCAATGTATTGGAAAATTGTGAAAACGTATTCATTTCAGAATATGCAGAGCAGACAGAAGGCAACAATAAAGCATTAGAATTATACAATCCAACAAAACAAATCATTGATTTTAATGCTGACCAATATGTTATTGCTATTTATACGAATGGAAATGCTAATTTGACTAGTCCAAATGTAACTATACCACTTACTGGTACATTCAATCCGAATGCCACTTTTGTGCTTGTCAATCAAGGAGTAACAAACGCAACTTTAGTAGCTACAGCAGATTTGACAGCTAATTTAATCTTCGATGGCAACGATGCCATTGTACTTTGGAGAGGCGGTGTTGGAGGAGAAATCTTGGATGTAATCGGTAAAATAGGTCAAGACCCTGATGTAGATGGTTGGATAGAAGGTACAGTAAGTACTAAAAACAATGTTATCCAAAGATTAACCACTATTCAAAAAGGTGATAATAATCCAACAGATGCCTTTTTTGGAATGCCTATTGAATGGGAAAGTGTTGGTTTGCCTAATTTTGAAGGATTTGGAACACATGAAAATGGTTGCATCACCTGCGACCTCATCGTCAACGAACCAACCATCACGCCTGAATTATGTGCAGGTAGCAATGGGGGTAAAATTGAAATGAAAGCAACCGCAACCTTGCCAATTCAATACTCCATTGATGGTGGGCAAACTTTCCAAAATGAACCTACTTTTGAAGAACTAGCTCCAGGCGAATACACGATTTTAGTGAAGGTACAATTCCTAGAAAATTGTCAGCAGGAAATTAAAGCGACACTTCCAGTTGGCCCAGCAGTCGTAATCACCAGGGTGAATACGACTAGAGAAACCTGCCCAGACAATGACAATGGCTCTATTCAGATTTTTGCGAATTTCCCTAACAGCGCCTTGCAATATTCCATTGATGGGGGTACAACGTTCCAATCCAGCAATTCATTCTTTGATTTGGATGGCGGTACTTACAATATTGTAGTGAGTGCAATAGGAATCAATAGTTGTGTAGCTACGGCTAGTGCATTTATCGAAACACTACCTGATACCGAGGCACCTACTTTTGATTGCCCAGCAGATGTGCAAATGGGAACAAACGCACAACGCTGCGATGCAGTGGTCATAGGTATTGGGCTAAAAAATATCATAGATAATTGCGATAGCAATCCAACAGTCGCTTACGTTACCACAGGGGCAACACAAGCAAGCGGCATAGGTGATGCAAGTGGTTTGATGTTCAATGTAGGACAAACTATCGTAACTTACACCGTAGCAGACCGCTACAATAATGTAGCTTCTTGCAGTTTTACAGTTACTGTTGAGGACAAAGAAGCACCAATGACCGCAAACTGCCCAAGCGACATCATTATCAATGGAGCTAATGACTTTTACAAAAAGGGCGGCATAGTAACTTGGACACCACCAATGTTCACAGATAATTGCACACCACAAGATAAATTGAAACTGAGCAACAATCTTAATCCTGAATTTATTCCAAATTTAGGTTACACACTAATTCGATATACAGCAACAGATGAAGCAGGAAACGAGGGCGTGTGCGAATTTGAAGTCATTGTCAGAGATGTAGTAATTACAGACCCTTGTAATTGTCTCGACAACAGAAGTGCCACCAACATATTGGATGGTCAATTTGCAGAAGAAATTACTGTTTATTCTGCCCCAGGTGAAACTTGGCGTGTACAAAGCGTGGTGGGGCTATTCCGCTCGCCTGCTGGTACATTCCCACCTGCCAAGGGCGTGCGCTACCCGCTGAATCCTATTCAAGTAGGTGATTTAATGACTGAAATGCCGTCGGGTTCAGGTATTTACATCCTGCGTGGTTTACATGTGGAATTGATTGGTTATCAAATCACGGTTACTAATGGAACAACTGCCTTATCTGCAAACAACCTTTGCAATTACAATGTCGCTTGCGCAAATGGCATTACCATGCCAACAGGCGGTACTAATTTGAACTATACCATAGATTGTGGCATCAACTCAGGCTTCTTTGATGAAGGTGGTCCTTCATTTGCCTATACGGATGCAGCAGCATCGAGCAATATTGTAACTATTTGTCCAGATGATCCTGCTAATCAGGAAGTTAAAGTTGAATTTACTATATTTGATGTCGCTACTGGTGATCAACTCATCGCTTATGATGGTGAAAATTTAGCGGCAGCAACGTTAGGTACTGGCACAGGAAGCGGTGTAAGCAGCGCGCCTAATGGAGGAATGGTACAGGCTTCTTGTCTGAATAGAAGTGGTTGTATCACTTTTGAGTTTATCAAAAATGGCGATGGCATTGGCGGTCAAGGTTGGGAAGCCAATATTACTTGTTTGCCTAGAAATCGCTCTTTTGTTTGCCCAGCAAGAACGCAATACATTCTAGCAGCCAACGATTGCAATGCTTCCAATAGTTTAGTAATTGATATGCCAGTCTATATAGATTGTGGCGTGAAAACATTACCTAACATCAGTTTAGGCACTTGTACAGTGGCTAATTTCGTGCCTGACTTAGCGAATAATAAACTTACTATCAATAACTTACCTGTTGGTACACATACGGTTACGTTCAGCGATCCAAACTATCCGAACGAAAAATGTGAAACCACCATACAGCTTTATCCTAAGCAGTTGGCTTGCAACGATAGAATCAACGTGAGCCTACTCAACGATTGTGTAGTAGTATTGACACCTGATTTATTGGTAGAAGACCCTTGCCTAGTGAATGGAACGATTTATGATATTTTCTTCACGAATCCGAATGTAAATCAAATAGGAACAACTGTTGACGGCTTCCCGATTGTTGATTTTTCTGGCGTGGATTGTGGTACATTGCTAGAGGTTAAAATTACGCGCACCATCCCAGCAGTATGCGGTGGAAAATCCTTTGAAGATGCTTGTTGGGGGAACATCGTGATTGAAGATAAGGTGCCGCCAGTGTTGAACGGTACATCAGATGAAATAGTCGTAGAATGCTATTACGATACTAATGAATTGTTGGCGGAGTTAAACAAAATGACAGATGCAGCCAAAAGCATAAAATTGTTCCCGCTACATGCAGTTAAAGCAAATACACCAGATAGAGTAGGCGATCGTGGCTATGCTAGAACCATCAACATTCCAGCATTAAGCAGTGTCTTTGAAATTCACGAAAATTGTAATGCGCACTTCGCATGGAGTAAATGGCAGGTTGTTGAATTTACTTGCACAGAGAACACATTAGATATCAATGACTTGATTCGCCAACTCAATGTTTCGCCAACTACCGACTTGATTGATGTATTAACCACTATTTTCAATCGAGAAACAGACAGTAGCAATCCTGCTCGGTTTAAGTCTTTTGTGCGTAGCATTCAAGCGGTGGATAAATGTGGGAATCTCTCCAACACATTATTCCAAGTAGTTACGGTGGTGCAGCCAGACATTAAAGCACCACTACCAGAAATTGAATTGGCGTGCGACGACGATCCAAGTCCGCTAGCGATTTTTGAAAAATGGGCTTCCGACCCAGCTAAATTTGCTAATTATGGGTCAATGATTCCAAATTTCGACCCCACACCAGTGAACTCAGGTGCTGGTTCAGGAGCAGTAGTCAATCCAGCCGACTTACTCGCTAATGCTTTATTCACCAATGGTAGCGGCGATGAGGTACCAGCGGCAATGATTGGCGATAATTTCCACGCAACTTGTGGTTATGCCATTGATTGGAAAGATGGTAACCCTATTCCAACTTGCGAAAAATCCTACAAAATCTTCCGTGAATGGACGGTATATAACTGGTGCGATGGACATTTAGAACTGATTGACGTTATTCCGCAAGTTGTGAAAGTAGGAGACACTAAAGCTCCTGAATTATTGGATGAGGAACACCCTCGTTTTGAAGCAACAGGTCTAGGTGGTTTCCATGATTGTACTGCCGATGGTTTCATCACTTTCCGTTTCAGAGACGATTGCTCTCATGACATCAAAGCATTCTTATCTATCAACGGCGGCAGCGAATTTGAGTTCCCTGCAAAAATTGATGGCGATGGCAAATACAGAATCAACAAGCTACCAATCAACTCAACGTTTACTTGGGAGTTGAGATTAATTGACGATTGCAAAAATGAGCGTACTCTAAAAGGAGAGGATTTCATTGAAGATGTAATTCCTCCAGTAGCGATCTGCGAGCAGTTCAGAGCGGTATCTATGGGCTTAGAGTGTGAAGTAGAAATTCCGGCAGAAGCATTTGACGATGGTTCTTATGACAACTGCGGACAAGTAACGTTCACCGTAGCTAGAATGGATGAATTGAACCAAGCAGGATTTTTATTTGGTCAATCCGCTACACAAAACGATATCTTCTTTGATGGTGATTCTTCATTATTCAGAAAATCAGTGAAGTTCACTAAAGCAGATATGGATGGCTGTACGGGTACACAAACGGTCGTATTCCGTGTAGAAGATGGACACAAAAACTTCAACTATTGTATGGTAGAAGTAGAATTGCAAGATAAAATTCCGCCAGTAGCAAAGAAACAAGACATTAACTTAACTTGCTTGGATACCCTCACTTCTTTGATTGCAGAGGCATTGGGTTCTAGTCAACCAAATGAAGCTATTCAGCGCTTGTTCAATACCAGTGGCGAATTTACTGACCCTGCCAATGCAAAATATCTGTTAGGGGAAGGCGACAATTGTGATAATGTTCGTTTGTTAGTAGATAAACTACAGAGCAACGGATTTGATAAAACTTGTCGAGGAGGCAGCTTATCCATCATCTATCAACTGGTGGATGCTTGCGGTAACGTTTCCTTGCCAGCGGAACTAACCATTACGGTGGATAATAATTTCCATGATTGGGGGATGGCTTTCCCATTAGATGACTTAATTTTCTGTACCGAAAGAATTACGCCTAGAAGAATACAACCAACGTCGTTTATTGACCCTGTTCGTGCAAGTAGAGGTATTTTGCAGTACAACAATGGCTGCGACCACTGGGCAATGAATGTGGATACTAAACGCTTTGCTGCTTCTGATGGTGCTTGTTATCAAATTGTACATACTTACCACTTCATCAACTGGTGTACTTGGGACCCTGCGAATACTGAAATCGCTGTGGTGCAGCGACCAGACAGTTTGCTCACTCGTCAAGTATTCATCGGTTACACTGACCAATACATTAACACAAGTGCTATTCAAGGCTTAGAAACCAGAGATGATGTCATCATTAGTCCATTGGGTAGAGATGGCATCAACGATATTGACGACAGAACAGATGGCGACCCTTATCGCACGGATTTAAACATTGGTTTTGATGGCGATTTTGTATTAATTGATAATGCAGACACTGCTAGAAATGCAACCACTTATCGAGGAACAGATGAATTTGGCATTACGCGCAGTTATGTCAGTGCGCAAGAATACGGCAACTTCTTATATCGTCAAATTATAAGAGTGATTGATGTAACGCCACCAACAATTGAAGTAGAACCTTTTGACATTTTCTGCGGCGGCGATGATGAATCAAGAGGCAATGTCTGCACCGCACCAGTGGACATCACCTTCACATTAGATGATTTATGTGAGGTAGTGGATAGATTAACGTTGTCCTATCAACTCAAACCTTTCAATGGAACAGCTATAAACGATCCATTTGGAAAATTAGAAGATTTAGGGGAAGGACGTTATCGCATCACAGGAAATTATCCAATTCAGCAGGGTGGAACAACGACCACACATACCTTGGTACTAAAAGTGCAAGATGCTTGTTTGAATAGAACAGAACTAGAAGTTCCATTTGAGGTAGTGGACTGCAAAGCACCAACACCTAAATGTATCTTCGGACTTTCTACGACTGCAATGCCAAACGGCAGTGTCAGTATTGCTGCCGATTGGTTCGATAAAGGCTCCTTTGATTTCTGCTCTGATGTAACTTTGACTTTTGCTGACCCCGCTATTTATCCAGATTCTACCATCAGAACGTTCCGTTGCCAAGATGGGGAAATAGGTATAGTAACCGTCTATCTTTGGGCAAGAGATGCTGCGGGTAATGCCGCCTTCTGCGAAACATTTGTTAATGTTCTTGGGGGGGAAGAAACCGTTGATGTGGTGGATAATCCATGTGTGAATCCATCGCAAGGTGCTGCACTCGCTGGCACAATTGCTACGGAAACAAATGACGGCATAGAAAATGCAGAAGTTCAAGTCTCAGGCGCTGCATTTGCAACTACTCAAACAAGTGAAACAGGTGCTTATGGCATTTATAATTTGGAAATGGGATACGATTACTCCGTAACGCCATATAAAGATGATGATCATTTGAATGGGGTCTCCACGTTTGATTTAGTGCTGATTTCTAAGCATATTTTGAATGTACAACCGTTAGATTCACCTTACAAAATTATTGCTGCGGACGTCAATAACTCGGGTTCAATCACTACTATGGATATGGTAGTATTACGACGATTGATTTTGACACTTGACCCAGCGCTGACCAATAATACAAGTTGGCGATTTATCCCAGCGGATTATCAATTTATTGATCCAACAAATCCATTTGCAGAAAACTTCCCAGAAGTTTACAATATCAACGACTTAGAAGAGAATAGGTTAAACCTTGATTTTGTGGCAGTGAAAGTTGGTGACGTTAATGGTTCAGCCGTTCCAAATAGCAATAGGGTAGAGGGTAGAAATATCCGACCAACGCTCGGCGTACAAGCTATTGTGGAGCAAACAGAAAAAGAAGGTGAAATCATCGTCCATCTTGATATGGAACACGAACTGAGCGGCTACCAATTTACTTTTAGTTATGATAATCAATACCTTGATTTAACAGGTGTTTTAGATGGTATTGTGCATTACAGCCAAATTGGTGTGTTTGAAGAAGAAGGTATCATTACGGTGAGTTGGAATGGGGAGTCAAGCAAAGGCAGAGTGTTAAGTTTGATATTCCATACTCAACAAAAAGCAGTATCAGCAGCGCTATTAAGTATCAATGCTAAGCGAACGGCTGCTGAGGCTTATGATAAAAACGGCACTTTGTATAATTTGGAATTAGGAATTCAATTGCCAACTACCGATGGCTTCTACTTGTACCAAAACGTACCGAATCCATTTGACGAAACAACAAGTATCCTATTTGATTTGCCAACTGATATGCGAGGGGAACTGACCATCCACAACCTAAGTGGACAGGTGCTGTATAGAAAAACAGACCAATTCCAAAAAGGACGCAACAGCATCGAGATTGATCGTCAGCATTTGGCAAGTGGTGTATTGTACTACACCTTAACTACGGATGGATTTATTGCAACGAAAAAAATGATTGTACTGGAATAAAAAAATAGGAAGATGATTGGAACTATGAAGTGCCTATCATCTTCCTAAAAAAATCGTAAAGGGTTGGTGAGGAAATTATACCTTTGCATGGTCAGTAAACACTTTGATACGCTAATCATTCTGCTATGCAAATCTTGCCTACTTCGGTTTTGTTTCCCAATTTTGATCGAATTGAGCAACTAAGCACTTTTTTTACTGCTGTAAAACATGATTTTTTAGCACTTTATGAAAAAGAATATTTCAAGCCAACAAAAAAGCCAGCGATTTACATTTATCGAATAGATACACCAAAGCGTTTTTATCAAGGCATTACCGTGGTCGTCCCAATTGAATCTTACACTGATGGAACAATTAAGGCACATGAAGGGACTTTAGAAACCAAAGAAAAACTGCAGTTGGCGTTGCTGAAAGATAGAAATGCACAAATAAAACCAGTGCTGCTCACTTACCATACAGTCCCTGAAATTGAGGATTGGATGTTAAAGCAACAGCAACAAACGCCTTTCTTGACTTTCCAACAAGGCAAAAGTCAACACACCATTTGGGAAGTTCATCAAGCAGATGAAATAGTTGCTATTCAGCAGCTTTTCCAGCAGTGTGTAAAGCATACCTACATTGCAGATGGTCATCATCGCACAACCATTACTGCGCGATATGCAGCAGAATTGAAGCAGTCGCTGCCTCTCTGTTGTACGCTATTTTCGGCAGATCAAGTGGAGATTTCACCTTTTCACCGCGTGGTGGAAGGGCTTCCCGAACGTACACTAAGGGATTTGATGCAACATTTAAGCCAATGGTGTACCATAGAAAAAAGCGATGGTAAGCATCTGCCCAGTAAGCATTCCTTGAAAATGTATGTTCAACAACAATGGTTTGATTTGACTTGGAAACCTGCTATGCTACATCAACAAGCAACACAAAAAATATTGGATGCCGCCTTGTTAGATTTGGAACTTTTGCAGCACTTGATGAAAGTGGAAAACATACGCACTAACAATCGAATCCAGTACATTGCAGGGGATGATACTAATTTTGAAGCCTTAGAAAAATTGGTAAATGAAGATAAAAATAGAGTTGGTTTTTGCTTAGCGCCACTACCTGTTGAAGATTTTATGCACTTCGTCAACGAAGAACGAATAATGCCACCCAAATCTACTTGGTTCAAACCCAGAATTTTGAATGGTTTATTTGTACATCTTTTAAAGGCTTAACTTTTCATTTTGACGAACCAATTTTTGTTTCTAATATTCTAGCGGAAGTTACTGATGCTGCATTCGCTAGAATTAGCAAATAATACTAAATTTGTGTTTTGACCAATTTAAGATTGAGGATGTCAAGCCAAAAAAACTATTTGCAAGAATTGAATGAGGTGCAGCGTCAAGCAGCTACCACAACTGATGGGCCTGTATTGGTGGTGGCGGGTCCAGGTTCGGGCAAAACGCGTGTATTGACCTACCGCATTGCGCATTTGATTGAAACGAAAGCCCAACCTTGGGAAATATTGACCTTGACTTTTACAAACAAAGCGGCGCGTGAGATGAAGGTGCGGATTGAAAAAGTAGTCGGGGAGGCTGCAAAAAAAGTTTGGGCAGGTACTTTTCATTCTATTTTTGCTAAAATTCTGCGTGTGGAAGCAGAAAAAATAGGCTATCCGAGCAATTTCACCATTTACGACACGGAAGATAGTAAAAGCGTGATTAGCTCCATCATCAAAGAGATGAACCTTGATAAGCAGGTATATAATACTGGAGCGATGCTATCGAGAATTTCTTCGGCAAAAAGCAATTTGATTACGCCTAAACTGTACGCTCAAAAAGAGGAACTAATTCAGCAAGACCGAGCAGCAAAAAAACCTTATGTCTATGAAATTTATGAGCGATATACAGCGCGCTGCAAACGCTCTGGCGCAATGGATTTTGACGACTTGCTCTACCGAATGTTTGAATTGTTGCAAAGCAATCCTGATGTTGCCCAAAAATATCAGGAGCGATTCAAATATGTTTTGGTGGATGAGTTTCAGGACACCAATTTTTTACAATATCGGATTGTGAAAAAATTAGTGGATTATCCGAATAGCCCAAAGAATATCTGTGTTGTTGGTGATGATGCACAAAGTATTTACTCCTTTCGAGGCGCAACCATTCAAAATATCCTAGATTTTGAAAAGGATTATAAAAATGACAAGATTAAAATTTTTAAGCTAGAGCAAAATTATCGCTCCACAGAGCATATTGTCCAAGCAGCGAATGAATTGATACAGCACAACAAAAATCAGATTCAAAAAACTATTCGTTCTGAAAAAGGAGCAGGCAACCGAATTAAATTGTTCAAAGCACTCACCGATACGGAAGAAGGGAAGCGTGTGGTGGATATGATTATTGAACAAAAAAACAGAGAACACCTTAGCAACAAGGATATTGCCATTTTGTATCGTACCAACGCTCAATCGAGAGTATTCGAGGAATATTTGCGACGATATAATATTTTGTATCGCATTGTGGGAGGGCTTTCTTTTTATCAACGAAAAGAAGTGAAAGACCTTTTAGCGTATATGCGACTGGCGGTCAATCCTAATGATGATGAGGCATTAAAGCGTATTATTAACTATCCAAGAAGAGGAATTGGCGATAGCACCGTAGATAAAATTAGTGGATTGGCGAGTCAATCTCAACAATCTATGTGGTCGGTATTGCCTACTATTTCACCCACTTTAGGTGCGAAAGCGAATAAAGCCTTAGCGGGGTTCGTGCATCTGATGGAGTCCTTTCAGCAAAAGGCGGCGGCATTAGATGCTTACGAAACGGCAGATTTCATCACTCGGAAATCAGGGGTAGTCGAAGTGATTAAGCAAGATGCTCCATCGGAAAGCAAAGATAGAATGGATAGAATGGAAAATATTGTCCAACTTTTGGATGGTATTAAAGAATTTGTGGAAAGTGACTTAGAGGAAGATATTAGTGTAGCAGATAAAAGTTTGGCAAGCTATTTGCAAAACATTGCTTTGGTTACTGACCAAGATCAAGATAAAGAGGACAATGACCGCGTAACGCTAATGTCCGTTCATGCAGCAAAAGGCTTAGAATTTCCTTCGGTTTTTGTGGTGGGTTTAGAAGAAAATTTGTTTCCTTCTTTTATGAGTGCTGATACAATGGAGGGAATTGACGAAGAGCGTCGTTTGTTTTACGTGGCTATCACAAGGGCGGAAACCTATTTAACACTCACTTATGCCACTAGCCGATATAGCTATGGTAAAATGAGGTACAACGAGCCGAGTCGCTTTATTGAAGAGATAGAATGGCAACACTTGGATGCTGACGTACCTTTGCATCAGCGCACAGTAGAGGCAAAAATGACATCCACTGAAACCGCTAACCGAGCAGCAGTACGGGGTAATTTTAATCAAGTGAAGAAAAATAACCTTCCGATTGTTGATCCAAGCACTTTTAAACCTAGTCCTTCAGAACAAATTTCGGTTGGTCAAAAAATTTTACATTTAAAATTTGGTGAAGGGAATATAAAAAATATTGATGGAACTAATGAGAAGCGAGTAGCCACCATCGTTTTTCCGCATTTAGATGAGCCAGAAAAGCGAATTATGTTAAAGTTTGCGAAATTGCAAATTCTGGAAGGGTAATCTACATTTTTTCTAAGACTGGCATATACTCCTCGTAAGGCGTACCTGCAAGATAGTCAATGACTTGTTGCTTGTTAGTAATCATAGAAGTTAACTTAGTAGGAGTCACTTTTTTTAGCTTTGTACTAGGTGGTTTTTCGGGAATATCAATACTTAAGAAGTCGGCAATGCGCTGAACCGTTCGTCCGTAAAAAGCGGCATCACTTAAATCCTCCTCATAAGAAATGAACAAATGGGGAACAGTTACCATGAGTTCTTCCTCGAATTTATCCAGAATATCCACTTCCTGCAAAAAGTGATAAAAGACTTTAGGGTCTAGTGCAAAGGGCTGTACGGGCTTTTGATGACCACTTTCGTCGCTATGCCAAGCTCCTCGATAAAACGCATAAATGATGGATAATGCTTGCTTCACCTTATTGTCGCGTTTGAGGTACAAGACTTTATAGTTTTCTTGCTCTATCAAATGCTTGAAAAAAGCTGCTTTATCTTTGATGCCTGTTTGTACATTTAGTAGTTGATAGGAAAGTAATTTCCAGCCGTAAATAGATTTGTTAGAAGACTTTTCAAAATGATGTATCAACCCCATCGGGAAAGCTACTCGTCGTTTAAGAATCTCTGAATCGCACTGTACATCAGGATTGGAATTAAGTAAGTCCACTAAAAGTGTGCTACCAGAACGACCAGAAGTGAAGATGATAAATTTTAATTGAGGCGTATTTTTTTTCTTAGGTATCTTGAATAGTCTATTCCAAAGTTCTAGGACATACCCACCATAATAAGCCATAACCTTATATCGAAGTGTTCCCTTATTGTAATTCCGCTTAAACCTTTTCGCTTCTTCTGTTAATTTATCTACCATCATTTTCTTTGCACACAATACATATAAAAATTACTCACCTACTCAACACAAAGTTTCAAAACAAGATGGCTAATTGGTTAAGAATTAGTAACCTTATTGTTCGGAATGCTTAGCAAGTACAAAGATAGGCAATTGTGATTAATCTATTTGGACATCTCTACTCATTATTTGAATTAAAATTTGTTTTTTTGTTTTCAAGTAGCTGTTTTTCAGTATTTTATATGTAATGAAATAAAAATTTTTAACTTGAGAATGATAATACTAATGACCATATTGAACCATACCTTCTTTTTTTCATTAAAATGTCTGTTAAGTAAAAGTTACTTAAATCTTAAATTGATAGATTTATGTAGCAGCATTTAATGTAGGTGTTTCGTTTCTAAGAAGGAAAAAGTAGTAAAATAATCCTTGATGCTTGATTTTAATTAAGTTTTGTTTACTATTTTTATCAACACAAAATTTGGTAGTTGTTAACTAATTATTTAATCAATTTTTTTAAAACATTGAATTAGCATGAAAAATTTTATTTATTTACTTGCTATCCTCTTGTTCAGTTCTAGCCTTTCACTGGCACAAAGAACAGTGTCGGGTAAAGTAATGGACAATGCTGGTGAACCCTTGATAGGGGCTACTGTATTGGCAGAGGGTACTTCAACAGGTACTGCTACTGATTTAAACGGAGAATTTTCTCTAAACGTACCTGCCAATGTAACTGCAATCTCAGTTTCTTACACTGGCTTCACCACTAAAACTGTCCCATTGACTGCTGAAAGTAACTATACCGTTGCTTTAGAACCAGGTTCAGCAATACTGGATGATGTGGTGGTAATTGGATATGGGACACAGTCAAAAGCTAGAGTGACTAGCTCTATTGCATCCGTTGATTCTAAAGCCTTTGAAAATGTTTCGGTGCAAGGCTTTGAGGGTGCTTTGCAAGGAAGACTGCCAGGTGTCTCTATCACCGGCAATTCTGGAACATTGGGTGCACAGCAAGCGATACGTGTTCGTGGGGTAGGGTCAATTAATGCTAATAACCAACCGCTATATGTAATAGATGGCTTGATTCTAAATGCAGAGGTAAATGGTGCTTTGAACTTAGGAGTAGGAGGAGCAGATCGCTTGGGAGGTACTAATCCTTTGATTGGCTTAAATCCAAACGATATTGAATCGTTGGAAGTACTTAAAGATGCTGCTGCTGCTGCAATCTACGGTGCTCGTGGTTCAAATGGAGTAATTTTAATTACTACGAAATCAGGTAAGTACAATCAAAAAACGGTTGTTAACTTCAACTACTATGCAGGAGTTTCTGAACCTACAAAGCAGTTTGATTTATTGACTGGACAGGAATATGCTGAGTTATGGAATAGAACTAGAACCTTCCAGAATGCTAATCCTAATCAATTCTATGATGTAGCTAGTCAGCCAAATACAGATTGGTTCGATTTGGTTTCTCAGCAAGCAGGTGTGCAAGAAACTTCGGCAAGTGTATCAGGTGGAACAGCAACAAACAAGTTTTACTTTGGTACAACTTATCGCGACGAGGATGGTTGGGTTAAATCTACCAATTTAAAGCGTTATAGCTTTAGAGCAAATATAGAACAGCAGTTTTTAGACCAGTGGAAGGCAGGTATTCAGCTTAATCCAACTAGAACAGTAAATAATCGTCAAAATGAAGATAATAACGTAGCTTCCCCTCAAACTTATAGTGTACTAGCTTTTCCCGTTATTAGTCCATTCGATGCAAATGGAAATGTAATAGGTGGTGTTATCCCCTCTAGTATTGGTAGAACCCAATTTGCAGGAAATCCTTTAGCAAATATTGAAGGGCAAGACATTGTTACTACTACTACTCAAATATTGAGTAACATATATCTGGAATACCAACCACTCAATAAGCTACGAGTGCGTACAGAATTCGGAACCCAGTTTACACAAGTAGAGGATTTGGCAAAATCAGCATCTTTTACTACTGATGGCTTTGGCTCTGATGGTACAGCAACTGCTGCTAACCAACAAGTATTGAATTATAGTTGGAACAGTTTTGCTACTTACAATGAATCCTTTGGACAGTCCCTACTTGATTTAACACTAGGGTTTACTGCAAACCGCGAAACGATAAGTACACAATTTGTAGAAGGCAATACTTTTGCTGATGACCGTTTAAAAACACTCAATTCTGCTGCTGAAATTACTGGTGGCGGCGGTGAAGCAGATGATGTAACCTTTATCGGAACTTTTTTGAGAGCAGATTATGCCTTCGCTAATAAATATCTGATAGGAGGCTCCGTTCGTTTAGATGGTTCTTCTCGATTTGGTGCAGACAGTCGCTATGGTGTTTTCCCCGCGGTATCGGCTGGATGGGTGCTAACACAAGAAAATTTTCTTGCCGATAATGATGTGTTCAACTTTCTGAAGCTTAGAGCAAGCTATGGCTTAACAGGTAATGCTGGAATTGGTAACTTCGATTCACGCGGCTTGATTGCTTTTGGCAACGACTACAACGGCATTCCTGGTTTTATGTTTAATAGATTAGAGAATCCAAACCTAGAATGGGAAAAGAGTTTAACTATTGATGGAGGTATAGAATTTGAGCTATTTAAAAGCAGAGTGCGTGGTAATGTGCTTTACTTCATTAAGGATACACGCGACTTGCTACTCGATGTTCCAATTCCTTGGACAACAGGTATTGTTAATGCAGTTATCACACAAAATGCTGGAGAAATAAGAAACCAAGGTGTAGAGTTCCAACTAGATGTAGATGTGTTTAAAGGTCCATTCAACTGGACTTTGGGCGTGAATGGGGCTACTTTAAAAAATGAAGTCTTAAAATTGGTAGATAATAATGGAGATGGCAAAGACGATGATATAACAGCCGTAACTAGCTTGATTAGAACAGGTGAAACCATCCGAAGTTGGTATTTAGTAGATTATGCCGGTGTTGATCCTACCAATGGAGATGCCTTATTCAACGATTTAGAAGGTAATGCTTCAAGAGCATACAGCACAGCTAATCGAATTATTGCAGGAAATTCGATTCCTGATTTTGCTGGAGGGATTACAAGTTTTATGAGTTATGCTAATTTCGATTTGAATATTTTGTTTCAATTTGCGGTAGGGCATCAATTGTACCTTGACGAAGGACGTTTTTATGCTACTAACATGGCAGCAACATGGAATCAGACTAGAGACCAGTTACAGGCTTGGACACCTGAAAATCCTAATACAAATGTTCCTCAAGCGCGCGGTACAACCAATGGTAGTCAACATTCTACTCGTTATCTTTCTGATGCTGATTTTTTACGACTAAAAAATATTCAGTTGGGGTATAATTTTAGGAATGTAGGTAAATCAAAAATGAACATTAGGCTATTTGCATCTGGGCAGAACTTATTGACTTTCACAGAATTTGCTGGACTAGATCCCGAAGCTAGTGGACAGATTGCAACAGGCGCTTTGCAAGGAAGTATTTTCTTTAGCCGTCCACAGTCAAGAACGTTGACTTTTGGTGCAAACGTTAGATTCTAATTTTAAATCATTAAATAAGTTCATTTTTCTTGTAAAGATAGGGACTTAAATAAAATAAAAAATAACATGAAAAATATAATATATCTTTTTTGCTTCTCAGTACTCTTTAGTGCTTGCGAAGATTTCTTGAATGACCCGGAACCCGCACAGTCGCTTCCTTCTGCTACCGCTTTCACTAAGGCAAAGGATATTGAAACAGGGTTAATTGGTGCTTACAATGCAGTTTCTAACTCGGATTTATTTGGAACAAATACTAGCCTATGCCCTGATATTATGGCAGATAATGGGGAGTGGAGAGGCTCTTTCCCTAGCTATATTGATGTATTTAATATTCAAGTTGATGCCTTTAATGGCGAAATTGCAGGTATGTGGCAGCAAGGTTTCCGTGCGATCAATCATGCGAATTTAGTGCTAAAAGCATTAACTACTGTAAAAGACCCTGCTTTAACGAGTGAACTTGCTAGTCGTTTGGAAGGAGAAGCACTTTTTATTAGAGCAGCCACTTATTTTGAAATGATACGCTTTTTCGGAAAACCTTTTGGGGCTTCGTCTTCAAGTGATTTGGGGCTTCCGATTCTGACTGCTCCAGTGGAAGTGTCAGGAGATATTACATTCCCTGCTAGGGAAAGTGTAGCTGCGGTTTATGCTCAGGTAATTAATGATTTTCAGCGTGCTTCCACATTACTACCAGATAAAGCGGGGCGAGGAAGACCAAGCAAAGCGGCAGCGTTTGGATACTTAGCAGAAGTTAACTTTCAGCAAGGCAACTATCCAGAAGCGGCTAACCTAGCTGGTCAGGTACTCAATAGCGGTTTTGCATTAACTGCTGAACCCGCAGAGTTCTTTGTAAATGAAGGTTCTTCTGAAGAGATTTGGGCGGTTGTGCATACAGTGCAAGATAACCCCGGTGTGAATGGTTCTTTAGCAACATTTCACCATGTTAATGGTAGAGGTGGTGATGTAGTAGTATCGGCTGATTTAGTAAGTAATGGTTATGAAAAAATAGTTACTGATGCACAGAAAGCCGCTATTACAGCAGCGGGTTTTACCGTTGAAGATTTGCGCTTTACTACACTGACCTCTCAGGGGAACAATATTCGTAATATTGAAAAATATGAAGATTTTACGAATAATGCAGACGATGCACCAATTCAACGTTTAGCAGAATATTATTTGATGAGAGCAGAAGCGTTAGCGCGTCAAAATGGTGTAAATGACGAAAGCCTCACTTTACTAAATGCTATTCGCACACGTTCATTGCGCGTAAAGGATGCCAATGGTGGGGTTGTAGCTAACAGCAATGCACTTGTATCTTTTTCTGCTGCTGATTTTGCCAACGCAGATGCTTTGATTGAGGCTATTATCTTAGAGCGTCGGGTCGAAATGGCATTTGAAGGAAACAGGTTTCATGATTTAATTCGTCTTGGAAGACCTGTAAAGACATTTACTTCAGATGCGGATAAGTTACGTTGGCCCATTCCACAAAGAGATTTAGATGCTAATGCGAATTTAGTGCAAAATCCTGGCTATTAGTATTGAAGTTAATTAGAAGATAGAAGAAAATGAGAATAAAAAAGAGCTACTGGTTATAACCAGCAGCTCTTTTTTATCTTAAAAACTAGGCAACAACATCACGGCGTTTTGCATCATGCGCATTCCGCCAATCCAAAACATTCGATATTGGGTGTTATTTCCTAGAAATACAATTTTCCCTTTTCCCATAGGCTGCACGCCAGCAAAAGTTTTGCCTGCCAAATGGCGTAAATTATCTTCTGCAATGTAGCCTGATGCCAATAGGCTAGCTTGGTCTTTGGCATAACTTCCCACAGTTTGTAAGCCAGGATTAGGCAACAAAGCGTTACTACTCGAGGTGAGGGTATAAAGCGAACTTGGCATACCAAACGCTAAAGGATGAGTGGTATCAATACTAGCGTTGAGTGCAGTACCTGGAATGCGTTTCTTGCCGTAGTAATCAATTCTATCTCCGTAAGCCAAATACTTTGCTGCTTCTGAAGAGTCGCTTTTCATTTCGGCAAGTTTTACAGCGGTCATTTTTGAGCCTTTTTCTGTAAAGAAATTGATAGCACTTTCCGAAGCAATTAATGTGCCACCAGCATTCACCCATGCTTTGAGTTGCTCTAATTCTACTTTGGTGAATATTTTGGCAAGCCCTTGCCCACCTCCTGGAAGAATTAACACATCGTAGTCATTCAAATCAGCAAAGCCATAACGACTGCCAAATTTTGGAATAGCTGTTTGTACTAACATGGAAGTTTTAATGCGTTCGATGGGTAATCGTGTTTCTTGGTCAAATAAAAAATAAATTTGCCCCGAAGCCAGTAAATCGAAAGGGGGCTCTACCATCAATGCGACTTTGGGTGGCGTTAATGGAACATTGTTTCCCGAGCCAGCATCAATACCTTCATCTACTCGACCAGTATTAACCCCTACAATGCTAACTTTGACTTGACTGGCTATTGCTTGCATATCATTTTTTATCTCTAGTGCTTTTTCCCTATTTCGCCCTAATAGCACAGTAAGCGAACCTGCGCTAAACTGTTTTTTATTCATAGTGAAGGGCTTTTGTGCAGCACGCACGCGATAGCCTTTTTCCCATAGCATCGCTAACGCTTTCGGGGCATTGCGCTGCGACCAATTGATGATAAACGCATAGTTTGCATCCGCATTTTCTACCCCATGAGGTACTTCTGGTAATTTATCAACGACTTCTGTGTTGACCGCTATATTGCTTTCTGTAAAATATACTGCCACATTGTAAGCCAATGGCGCTGACCAAGTGGACATATCGTACATCACAGAATCCTCAATCGCTAAGGTTTTTGCCATAATGGTGTTGATAAGTAAATGACGATTCTGATTCGTTGAAATAATATAAGTGCCCACTGGAAATTGCTTGGTCTCTGCTTTTCCTGATTTGTAGCTGATAACATTAGTGGCATTCAAAGCAGCTTTAGTGCGTTCAATTTTCACCCCTTGACGATGCAATACTTGTAGCAAATCATACAAATAGCCACTACTATCATCAGGTAAGAAATAGGCTTTTGTTTTGGATTTGCTGTTCTTAGGATTCAAGGCATCGTAGGAGTATTGCATAAATAGCTGTTTTTGCTGTATCCCTTTTTTGATGCTTGCCATGCAAGTCAAATATTGATCGAATATTCTTTGCCGAAAAGTAAGCAACGTGCCGTCGTTCGTTTGAATCACTCGACCGCCGCCAATACCGCCTTGCTCCACCAACATTCCGATAGCGCCTAGTACACTTGGATAGCTGGAGCCATAGCTCGGATAGAAAAAATCGAACGATTCGCGAGTGTAGTAATCAACCTTATTTTGGTTGAAAGCAGCAATATTTGCCCTTCCAATGGTATCGGAGAGCGGCTCATAAGCATCTGGCAATAATAAGTTGCGCGGTGTAGTGCCAGGAGCAGTAAAGTAGTTATTATTGTAACCCATTTCGTGTACATCGGTGTGCAACTGTGGCATCCATTGCTGATAAATGGCGGTATGCCCTCTCGATTCTGGATGCACGCCCCATATCCAATCGCGATTGAGGTCAAACCAATAATGGTTCGTCCTACCTTGAGGCCAAGGCTCTTGATGGTCAAGGTCGTTCGGCTCTATCGCTGGCATATTTCTACTCACCGATTTGTACCAATAGGTGTAGCGGTCGCGTCCATCTGGATTTAAGCAAGGGTACATCACGAACACCATATTGTCTAAAAGTTCCTTTGTAGCTTGGTCTTGCGCTGCAATCAAGCGGTAAGCCACTTGCATGGCAGATTCTGTGCCAGAGGGTTCATTGCCGTGAATATTGTAACTCATGGAAATAATAATTGGCTGATTTTTCATGATTGACTGTGCTTCCGTCAAACCAGTATTGACGGGGTCGCTTAACTTCAAATTGTTCAATCTGATTTCTTCTAATCGTTGATGATTCGCTTCAGAGGTGATGACGGCATAAATTAAAGGGCGATTTTCATGCGTTTTGCCATAGTCTTGGACAACTATTTTTTGAGAAAGTCCATCTAATTGTTTAAAATAGGCGACCACTTCTGCATAAAGTGCAAAATTTTCTCCCGGCTCGTATCCGAAAAAAGCACTGGGCGAGGGGAGGGTAGCATCGTAGCTCAATTCAGGTTCAAAGTTGAGATGCTTAGGTAGTAAAATACTTTGTGCAGTTGCCCAACTCAAGAAAAAAAACATAAACATTAGGCAGCTTATTCGCTTTGTTATCATACTAAAACAGGTTTAAGAAAAATGTGAAAAATAATTTTTTATTCAACATTTGCTATAAATGCTAAAATACTAACAGTTAGATTCCCATCCATTAATAATAGCACATCAAGCAGCTCGACGATTCTCCAACGCACTAAAATGCTATTTTTGACGCAACATTGACGATTAGACGAACTGAAAAAGCTGAATTTTAATTGATTTTGTAAAATAAAGATGGATTTTTGTTTTTTTTATAAATTCAACTAAAAAAAGATGAATTATCTAACACGCATATCGCTTCTCTTTCTATTTGCCTTTTCCATTACTTTGGTGTTAGCACAAACACAAGAAGATATTTTGCAAGATATACAAATTGATGTTGTTTATTTGGCATCTGACCATTTGCAAGGGCGAGAAACAGGTACGATAGGGGAGGAATTGGCAGCACGATACATCATCAAACGCTTCAAACAAATTGGGCTAATGCCCAAAGGCGATGGTGGCACTTTCATTCAGCCTTTCGCTTTCAATTTCATTACCAATCCTCATGGCACAACTGGTGAGCCTAGAGTAGGCAAAAATATTGTTGGCTTTTTGGATAACAATGCTGCTACCACTGTCATTATTGGAGCGCACTACGACCATATTGGGCGAGGGGCATTCGGTTCGCGCTTTTTGGATGGTGCACTCGTCCACAATGGCGCGGACGACAATGCTAGCGGGGTGGCACTTTTGCTTTACTTGGCCGAGCAACTCAAAAAAAGCACACTCCACAATAACAACTATCTGTTTATCGCTTTCTCAGGTGAAGAACTTGGACTTTATGGCTCGAAACATTTTGTAAAACAACCAACCATTGACCTAAAACAAGTCAACTATATGCTCAACATGGATATGGTTGGGCGTTTGCGCAGCGACAGAACTTTGCTCATTAATGGGGCAGGCACTTCACCCATTTGGAAAACAGCACTCTCAAAAATAAAAAATACGCCACTAAAAATAGAAACTTTTGATAGTGGTGTAGGGGCGTCAGATCATACTTCTTTTTATTTGTCAGACTTGCCAGTGCTGCATTTCTTCACAGGTGTACACGAGGACTATCATAAGCCTAGCGACGATAGCGAGTCAATTAATTACGAGGGCATGAAAGAAATTGGCGATTATATGTTGGATTTACTCGATTTATTGGACAAGGAAACTAAGTTAGTATTTGCGAAAACTGATGATGGCAATCAAAGACAAGCAGCAAGCTTTAGTGTTACTTTAGGCGTATTGCCCGATTATAGCTACGGTGGGGAAGGAATGCTAGTTGATGCTGTCTTGGACAATCGCCCTGCTCAAAAAGCGGATATTCAAAAAGGCGACGTTGTGATTCAACTTGGCGACCAAAAAGTAAAAGACATTTACGACTATATGGAAGCACTTAGTAAATTCAAGTTGGGCGAATCTGCCAATATTGTTGTGAGAAGAGGTAAAGAAACGCTGAAAAAGCAAGTTGAATTTTAGCTATTTTACATTTTTAGTCTTGCTGATCTTTGGCAAAAAGCATAAAAATCTTAGAGATTTTTCTATTTTTGTTCGTTGTAAACATTGCTTATTAAAACAATCATAAAATCGCTTAATTATGTTGAACAAAATGACATCCGACAAGCGCGTTCGCTTTAAAAGCACCCCCAAAAAAAGTGAATTTATAAAAGTAGTTCGCCAGCGTGTGGATGCCTATTTTCAGGAAAATAATATCAGCCCTTATGCCAATGGCGCAATGATATTCAAGACATTCTTTGCCATTTTTGCTTGGTCGAGTGTGTACGCACTCATCATGTCTGATATGCTAAGTGGTAGTATCTGGACTTTGTTGTTGGGCTTTACTTTATTGGGTTTTGTGAATATCTTTATCGCTTTCAACATCATGCACGATGCCACGCACGATGCCTATTCCGAAAAACAATGGATCAACGATTTGTTGGGCTATAGCATGAATTTTATTGGCGGTAATCAATACCTCTTCCGTCGTATGCACGGCGCACATCATGGATATGTTAACATACACGGAATTGATGTAACATTGGAAACGCACGGGCTTTTTCGCTTCACACCAGATGAGCCTTTTTTGCGTTATCATAAATGGCAGCATATTTATACGCCTATTTTGTACTCATTCGCTATGCTACAATGGGTAACGGCAAAGGATTTTAAGTGGTTTTTTGTAGAATCCAACATTGGCAACAACAAAGCCATTAAGCATCCATTTAGAGAATATGTTATTCTATTTATCTCAAAAGCAGTGTATTATGGCTTGACGTTGGTGCTGCCGCTTATTTTTCTTTCTGCACCTGCTTGGATGATTATGTTGGCGTGGATTAGTTTACACCTCTTACCAGGATTGACTTTTGCCTTGATTTTTCAGGTAACACACATCTACGAAGGTACACACTTCCCGCATCCAGACGACCACGGCAATATTGACAACAACTACGCCTTACACGTCTTAGAAACCACCGCTGATTTTTCAAGAAAAAACAAGCTAGGCACTTGGCTAATGGGGGGTATTAACATCCATGTTATTCATCATATTTTTCCAAAAATATGCCATGTGCATTACGATAAATTGACCGATATTTTGAAGGAAACAGCAGAAGAATTTGGCATTGAATACCACGAAAATCCTAACTTCTGGGTGGCTTTAAAGAAACATATGTGGATGTTACACCATCTGAGTAAGCCGGATGCCACGGTGCCAGAATACGGAAAAAGTGCTTTAATCGTATAGTTTTATCAAGACTTGGAAGGGACTTAAAATATAGGACTAACAAATAGCCTACGCATTAATACGTAGGCTATTTGTTTTAGGCGAAACAGGTATCCTAATGAGAATCTAATCCTTTCATGCTCCAGCACTCAATGTAATTTAACATAATTATCTATTGGTAAACGTTTATTATCCATTAGTAAATGCTTATTTTCCAAAAAAAATTTGGATATTTAACGGTTCGCCGCTTGGCGAAGGCGGGGATTTTAGCACTAAACTTCATTAGATGCACAAAGATTGAATTTAGCACTTTATGTCATAGAAGCACGAAACCCCCGCTTTTGCAAAACGGCTGTGCCTGTTGCACAAC
>DAITMC010000022.1:0-25452 GCA_036835365.1 Saprospiraceae bacterium | reverse complement strand
AATCCAGCAGAAACTTGCGTTTGTGGATTTGTGCCACCAGTTTTCGCTAAACTGAATAATAAATTGGGTTGGCTTACTTTCAGCCCTCCATAATCAATGAGGCTACTGGAATTAGGTTGAGAAAGATTAGCATTAAATAGTATTCTATTATTTTCCTTCGGAAAAATGGTCAATGCTGCATTGGTTAAGTCTAATTTATTTTGTAAAAAGTTCGGTAACCAACTACTCAGTGTTTGATCGGCAATTTGTATTTGTGTACTTGCTCCTTTCGGAAAAATAAGGTTAATACTATGTTGTAACTGCCCAATAGTGGCTTGTACATTTACATTACTAACGCCAAAAAGCGTAGCTACTCCGGAAAGTTCTATTCCGAATTGGTCTTCTTTAATTATAGAAAAATCAGCATCTTGAATGTTTACTTGGTTAGTGATGTATGCCAATCCAGTTCGGATTTTTTCTAAAGCTTCTGATTTTGTGGGGCTTGCGATGGCATTCATTTGTATAGCGCATATGCCAAGACAAAGGCACAAGCGAACGAAGAAAGTTTGCTGCTTCATACTAATTTATTTTTATTTTGTTGAATCACTGTCGTTTTACTGCAACGTTGCAGTTTATATTACAACTTTTTCGAGTATCAAATAATTATTTCTTTTAGGAAATAATTAACTTTTGAAGCAGTTATTAGTGGAAAAATAAAATATTATATCAAAATAACTCAATGTTACTTGTTTAATATATTTGACCACTGTCTAATGATCCGAATTGCCCAAATAGCTTTATCAAAGCCAACATTGTTGTTTGTATTTGTTTGACTTTACTGTAAAGTATGTCGGACTCAACGTTAGCTTTTTTTACATCGCGGTCAAATTGTTTCAATTGAGCTGTGATGGTCGTTTTTAGTACTTCAAATCGTTGCTGTTTGGTAGGATTCCAATTAGTATCCAATTTACTGTTCACTACTTCTGCCCAAGCTAAGTTCATGTCTTCTACTAAGCAATCAAATTCATGCCACTCGGTGGTAAAAATATAGTCAGGATGAGCAAACTGATATACTAAGTCATAAGCACTTTGAAAAGACCAAACCTTATCCAGATAATAAGGAATAGCATATCTTCTGCGCAATTCTGCTAGCTCAAACTTTATACCCTCCAAATAATTAAGCGCATGAGTTAGATTTTTTTGCTTAATCGCTTGAATGGATTGCGACATTAATTCATCAATACAATCATAGGTTTCTTGCCAATCTACTGACGAATCAGAGATGTACTGATAGTCTGTTTTTAAATTTTGCCATTGTTGCATCATCGTATTGGCAGTCATACTAGCACGCACCAGGTCTTTAGTATAGCTGTAATACCAAGTAGGAATGAATACCTCATCGAATTGAGTCATTTCCTGCTTAATATCCAATTCTTCACATGAGCTGAGTAATAAACAAGTGAAAAGCAGTAGCAGAAAGCGATTCATCAATCAAGTATTTATAGTGAATTTACTTAATATTTTATTCTTGAAGCACCAGAAGTGGTACAGGGCTATCAAATACTTCCTTAGTAGTGGAACTTCCAAAAAACAAGCGATCCCAGAAGGTCTTTTTTCTTCGTATCATACAAAGCAAATCTGCTTGTTGTGCAGCAACAAAGTTATTGATGGCTTCATTTATACTCAGCGATTTTATTTCCACATGAAAAGTATGGGGTACTTCTTGCAACACCAAATCAATTTCAGGGGCAATATCAAAGTCAGATTCTTCCTCCTCTTCAACTAAATGATAAATTCTAATAGTAGCATGAAGTGCCTTTGCTAAATCAATTAAAGGTAGTAAGGTAGCTTTTTGTTGAATGCCTTGGCTATCCATAGCTAAAACAATCGTTTTAATTTGCTCGAATTGAAATGCTGCTGGTATCGCCAATGTTGGTATGTTTACTCTTTGCAAAATAGTGCTAGTAACACTACCTAAAAATACCTCTTTCAGCCCTGTAGCCCCCTTTGTCCCCATTACTACTAGGTCGTAGTTCATTTTATTTGCCCTATCCACAATACAGGCAATGGAATCACCTTGCACAACAATTGCTTCCATGTCTGCTTGCTCAGAAATGTCATGCGTTAGTGATTGCACCATTTTTTTCATATTTTCTTGTGCATCTTGCTCAAAAAAGTGTTGGGTAGAAGCAAAAGAGCCTGTTGCTACTTGCACTTGAAAGGCATGATAAAGGGTAAGTTTAGCATTAAATTCGTTTGCCATTGCAATAGCGTACTCGGCCGCTATTTTAGCATTTTGGGAGAAATCCGTAGGGACAAGTATTTTCTTTATCATCTTGTTTTTAGTTAAGTTGGAAAAAATTGTTTTGTAGAACAAGCGAGAAACACTAATCTTCATGGTGCATAATCAACAATGGAATTTCAGTATTGATTATCATTTCTTTAGTGGTACTTTTGAATAATAACTCTTCAATTAAACTCCGATGAGAAGTTACGATAGCTAATAAACTAATTTCGTTGTTCTCAACATATCTATTTAAGGCATATTCAATGGAATCACTTTCGATGCTGATTGACTTACAAGCAAAATCAGGCATATCTTTAAATTTTCTAATTTGAGCATTTTTCACTTTATAAGCCGTATTTTTATCTAAGTGAATATGGATGAGGTGGGTAAAAGCGTCAAATTGTTTTGTCCATTTGATAAATTGCTTTATTGCTATTTCACTAATCCGCCGATTGTCGGTAGCAAAACCTACATTAGTAGGAATTTTGTAGTTCACTCGATTGGGAACGAGCAAGACAGGTATCCAAGCATTTCTGGCAACATAAGTGGAAACACTACCAATTAATTTTCTCATCAAGCCACTTTTGCCTGTTGTCCCCATCACAATAAAATCTGCCTCCTCTTGTTCTGAAACATTCACCAGTTCCTCGCCAGGATAACCAATGACTACTTGAGTTTTCACGTCGAGAGCAGTTTTTACAACGCCATTCACCTTAATGAGTGAATTTTCTTCCACAAAATCAGCGATTTGCAACAAAGCATTCTTATACCACTTTGTACTCTTCGTAGCGGCATGTAATGCTGAAAAATCAGTCATATCCATTGTCGGACTAACCACATGCACTACTCTAATTTTACTTTTCGTAACCTCTGCCATTTGCTGTGCATAAAGAAAGGCATTTCTAGCCTGATCTGAAAAATCAGTGGGTACGACAATCGTTGTTGTCTTCATCGAAGCAATGGCAGAATGGGTAATTAGAAAAATAAGTTCCTCCACACTAGGCAAATTTCCACTATCGAATATCACATCATCATCTACTAACACAGCAGGAATAGCATTAAGCTGATAGTTTAGCATGGCATCAATATCGTTCACCTCCTCCACCTCATCAAACCGTCGCATACGCTGCAACGCAATGTTCAAGTTAGACTTGATTTGTTGGTATCTACTATTTTGAACTCCTATCAGTTTAATCTTTTGCATTTTCATCAGGACTTAGCTAATTCGTAATCCGTTAGGCTAATTGTTTCTTCTGTTAGTGCTTTTATGATGTCGTGAGTGGTGATAATGCCTACTAATTCCCCCTTATCTACTACAGGAAGTGCATGAAATAAGTTTTCTTTAAACACATCTATGGCTGTTCTTATTGGATCATCGCTACTCACTGTGGCTATTTTTTCTGTCATAATATCTTTGGCCGTGTAATGTGTTAATCTTGATTCATTGAAGAATTGTTCATGACTATCGTTTATTTTTACGCCTTTAAGAAAATAAAGTATGTCAGAGCTACTAATGATGCCTACCAACTTTTTATAATCTACCACGAGCAAATGATGGATTGGATGTTCGTCAAATTTACTTTTCACTAAAGACAATGAATCATTAGCAGTGGCAGTAATTAATTTAGTAGTCATCAATTTAGATACAGGAATAAGTAAATTCATGATGTTTTATGTTTTTATTTTGATTTTAATGCAAGATGCCGTTATTTGAAATGAAGGTACATGATATGGATCAAATACTCAAATGATTTTCATCAGCACTTCAAAGTCATATTTTTTTGTCAATTTGGCAAAAGTTTCAATAATAATGGATGTGGACAAATTATTTACCGAATCAAACCCTCAAGAAATCTATGACCTTTTACAATCTATTTTTCAAGATGCAATTGACGGCATTTTAGTTATTTGCGAACGCGGTATAGTAGAAGCTATCAATCCTGCTGCTGCTCGGCAATTTGGTTACACTCCAGCAGAAGTAATTGGCAACAATGTTAATATGCTGATGCCAGAGCCTTACCATAGTGAACACGATACTTATTTAGAGAGTTATAAAACAACCGGTAAAAAGAAAATTATTGGTATTGGTAGAGAAGTAGTGGGCAAGCGAAAAGATGGTAGTATTTTCCCTTTTCGATTAAGTGTAAGTGCTGTAAGACTAAACAACAGGAAAGTATTTACAGGGTTTATTCACGATGTAACAGATTTGAAAGCTGCTCAAGAAGAATTAATCTATTTCAACACCAAGTTAGAAGCGCAAGTAAATCAAAGGACAGAAGAACTTTCCAGCGTGGTGAATAAGATGCTACAAACTAATAAGCAGTTGGCGCATCAAGTAAAAGAACGCGAATTGGTAGAAGCCACGCTGCGCCATCGGCAAAAAGAACTACGCAAAGCTTATGAAAAAGAACGAGAACTAGGGGAATTAAAATCGAGATTTGTTTCTATGGCTTCACATGAGTTTCGCACGCCATTGAGCACTATTTTATCTTCAGCCGCATTGCTCAATCGCTACACTCAAACAGAGCAACAAGACAAACGAGAGAAACATGTTGATCGTATTAAGTCAGCAGTTAATAACCTAACTGGTATCCTGAATGACTTTCTATCCCTTAGTAAACTAGAAGAAGGCAAGGTAGAGTTGAACCCCACCGTATTTTCATGGAATGCGTTTTCTACCCAAATAATAGATGAAATGAAGACTTTACTAAAAGAAGGACAAAAAATTGAACATCAAAAGTTAATAGAAGATACAGAGATACTACTCGACGAGCGAACACTAAAAAATGTTCTTTACAACCTTTTTTCTAATGCTATAAAATACTCCCCAGAATGGAAAGTTATCTTTTTTCGCAACCATGTGGCGGGCAAATGGCTTGTTTTTGAAATAGAAGATCAAGGCATTGGTATCCCTGAAGAAGAACAGCAATACCTGTTTACGCGCTTCTTTCGTGCAAAGAACGTCGTCAATATTAAAGGTACAGGATTAGGCTTAACTATTGTTAAACGCTATACCGATTTGTTAGGTGGCAATATTCAATTTAGAAGTGAAGAGGGAAAAGGCACTACTTTTACTGTTCATCTCCCCTTATTGGTTGATTAACTGAGCATTCAAAACTAAAATAGGTTAACCTATCTCACCTTGAGCTCACTCAATATTCAACATTTTAATGAATAAAAATTATGTTTTTTTATTGAAAATCAATAAACTAGATACTTATTTTTCTTAACAAAAAGTTAATGCAATAATTAAACATATTGAAAGGATAAATGTCCAATTTTGCCGAAATAAACCGAGGCCGGAACAACTCCAACCTCGGCGAAAATGATTAATTATTAATTAAACTACTCAAATCTATGAAATTTGTACAACATGTGCAAGGTTTACGCCTTTTACTTGCTTTAGTATTTTTCTCACTGGCGAGTATCCAAGCAGGAGCGCAGTCACTTGTGCGCGGTACTGTTGTTGATGCTGCCAATCAACCTGTCATTGGAGTGAACATCTCCATAAAAGGAACAACTACAGGAACAGTATCTGATGTGGACGGTAGCTACGAAATCGACGTACTAAATCAAAACAGTGTTCTAGTGTTCTCTTTCATCGGCTACACTACGGAAGAAATAGCCGTTGATGGTCGTAAAGAAATTAACGTCACTATGACAGAAGGTGTTACACTGCAAGAGGCAGTAGTAACCGCTTTGAACATCACGCGTGATGAAAAATCGTTGGGTTATGCTTTGCAACAAGTAAGTGGCGATGCAGTAGCTCAATCTACAAGCACTAACCTAGTGAGTACACTTGCGGGTCGTGCTGCTGGTGTACAGGTTGTAGCCAATGGAACTGGTCCTGGACAATCTGTTTCTGTTGTCATTCGTGGCTACTCTTCATTGAGTGGTAGCAATCAACCTCTTTTCGTTATTGATGGTGTGCCTATCAACAATAATACAGACACAAGAACAAACACACTTGGTGGTGCAAGCAACATGAACATTGACTTTGGTAATGGTGCTGGTGAAATTAACCCAGATGATATTGAATCTATGTCTGTCCTCAAAGGAGCTAATGCCACCGCACTTTATGGTTCTCGTGCAGCCAACGGAGCGATTATCATCACAACAAAGTCTGGAAAAGGCAAAAAAGGAATTGGTGTAGAAGTTAGTTCTAAAACAACTTTTGAAAATGCACTAAAAGTTCCTGAATATCAAGGTGTTTATGGCCAAGGCTCTAACTTCCAATTCGCTTTTGTGGATGGTTACGGTAGAGGAACTTTCGATGGTGTGGATGAATCTTGGGGACCTCGTATGAATGGACAGTTGATTGCTCAACATGATTCACCAACTGCTAATGGCTTCAGAGGTGGTGATGTTCACGGATTGAACTATATTCTAGGTCCTTCAGGTGTTGACTTAGCACGTCGCGGTGCTATCACACCAACACCTTTTGTTCATGGTGGTAATCCAGCGAAAGAATTTATGGAAACAGGAAGAACATTGATGAACAATATTTCTTTCTTCGGTGCTAATGATAAAGCCAACTTCCGTATTTCTTATAGCAACTTAGATAACACTGGCATCGTACCTAACACCGATTTGAGAAGAAACACAGTAGCTTTTACAGGAGATTATAACCTGACCGATCGTCTAAAAATATCTTCTAAAGTTAATTACATTCGTACAGATTCCGACAACCGCCATGTAAATGGTTATGGTACAGAATCTGTGATGTATTTATTCATTTGGTGGGGACAAAACGTGGCAGTAAATAGCCTACGCGATTACTGGCAACGTGGTTTGGAAGGCTTCCAGCAGTTCAACTACAACTACAACTACCACGATAACCCTTATTTTACGATGTTTGAAAACACCAATGCGCTACAAAAAGATCGCGTGGTGGGGAATCTTTCTGCCACTTACAAAATCACAGACGATCTTAGTTTCATGGTGAGGGGTGGACGCGACTTTTTCTCTGAATATCGCTTCATTAAACGCGCTTTCTCTACCCAGCGTTTCCCTAACGGTCAGTATCGCGAGGATAAAATCAATTTCAACGAAACAAACATTGACTTCTTGTTGAGCTACAATAAGCAACTCAATAGTGATTGGTATTTGAGTGCTAACTTTGGGGGTAACCGAATGACGCAATTCAACCACTTCAACTCTTTGATGACCAATAAGTTATTGTTGCCAGGCATTTACTCTTTCAACAACGCAGATGGTCCATTGGTACAGCGAAGCGATCGTCCTGAGCGTCAAATTAACTCACTTTATGCTTTTGCACAAATTGGTTGGAAGAGTTTGGTTTATTTAGACCTTACTGGTCGTAATGACTGGTCTTCTACATTACCTGAAAGTAATAATTCTTACTTCTACCCCTCTGTATCGTTAAGTGCTATTGTTTCTGACTTATTGAATTTGCCTTCCAGTAGTGCATTATCTTTCGCTAAATTGCGTTTAGGTTGGGCACAAGTGGGTAACGATACCGACCCTTTCCGTTTGAATGATCCTCTATTTTTTGGTCAGCCAGTAGGTAACTTTGCAACAGCAGGTCCTTCTAATACTTTACCGAACTTCGATTTGAAACCAGAAATCCAAACTTCCTATGAAGTAGGTGCTGATGTACGTTTGTTTAAGAATCGTATCGGTATTGATGCAACTTACTACCGCAGTATTTCTGAGAACCAAATCCTAGCGATTGAATTGCCTAACAGTACAGGTAGAACATCAAGAATTATCAATGCGGGTAAGATTATGAACCAAGGTTTAGAGTTAATGTTGAACGCTACGCCAGTAAAATCAAACAAAGGTTTATCATGGAACACCATGTTTAACTTCGGTTTGAACAGAAGTGAAATCCTAGAGTTACCAACAGGTGTTGACCAATATGTTTATGGCAGTAACTCAATCACACTGGTCGCAGAGGTAGGTGGACAAGTAGGTGATATGTGGGGAACTGGTTTGAGAAAAGTGGAAGACCCTAACAGCCCATTCTTTGGTGAAGTTATTTTTAGAAATGGTTTAGTACAGCAGGATAATACCCTTCGGCCGCTAGGTAATTTCAACCCTGATTTCTCATTAGGCTGGTTGAACGATATTTCTTACAAAGGCTTTTCTTTAAATTTTTTATTTGATTGGAGACAAGGTGGTGATTTACTTTCAAGAACACGTCTGATTGCAGCAACCGCAGGCAACGTAGTAGAAACGCTTTGGGGACGAGAGCCAGAGTTCGGTGGGGCACACCCTGGTATCTTTGATTCTGGTTTAACTTATGTGGATGAAGCAACTGGTCAAACAAGAACAAATGGTATCATCGGAGATGGTGTAAAAGAAGTATTTGACGCATCTGGTCAAGTAGTAGGTTATGAGCGCAACGATGTAATTGTGCCAGCTAATGCTTATCACAACAACCGCTACCGCCGTCAAAACGAAACAGAAGGTTTATACGATGCTACCTTCATTAAATTGAGAGAAGCAAAGTTAACCTACACTTTCCCAGCAAAAATGTTGCAAAGCACAAAAATTGGAGGGCTTTCAGTTTCACTAATTGGTACAAACCTTTGGTTATGGGCAAAAGACTTTAACCATGGCGATCCTGAATTGCTTTCATTTGGTGGTGGTCGCTTTGTACCTGGTGTAGAAGATGCGACAGTGCCTTCCACTCGCAGCATGGGATTCTCTGTAAACCTTAAATTCTAATTATTAAATCAACAATACCCACCGACAACAAGATTTTACAACTTGTTGTCGGTGCTTCAAAAAATGAATATAATGAAAAATATCTTTTTAATTATCTTAGTCGCCATCAGCTTATTATTGACAAGCTGCGACCAATTCGAGGTGAGCAATGAAAATCCAGATATTGCCCTCAACGTGGATAGAAACCCAGAATTGTTACTGACTAATATCCAAAGAAACACCATAAGAAGAGCGGTGAGTGATGCTTGGAGTGAAGGGAATTTAATGGCACAGTATGGTGCGCGCATTGTCTTCACAGAGTTTGACTTATTCGCTTGGGGCGACCAAGCAGGTACTTGGAATACTTATTTCTTAGCTATTCGCGATGCAAAAGTATTGGAAGACATAGCAGCAAGAACAGGAAACGCCAGCTATGAGGGTGTAGCCAAAATCTTACAAGTATGGATGACGCAAATGCTAACCGATGTTTATGGCGATATTCCTTACACAGAAGCAGCTAGTGCTAACAAAGGTATTTTCACACCAGTTTATGATCCACAAGAAAAAATTTACAACGGCTTATTATCAGAACTAAAAATAGCTAACGAACTATTGAGTGGGGCTAACCTACCGCGTATAAAAGGTGATTTGTTGTTCAATGGTGATTTGACAAAATGGAGAAAATTTGCAAACGCTTTGCGTTTACGAGTAGCTATGCGCTTGAGCGAAGTATTACCCGCTCTAGCATCTGCTAATATTGCTGAAATCGCAAACAACCCTGCTCAATTTCCAGTAATGGAGTCTAAAGTAGATGATGCTGCTGTTAAATTTTTAGCGTCATTGCCAAATGCACATCCAGTTAGTCAAGAATCAGTATATCGCGTGGGTTCTTACAATGAGTACCGCATTTCTGAAACACTAGAGAACATATTGAGAAAGTTCGACGACCCGCGCTTGGAATTTTGGGCAGACCCAACTGTGGCTTCTGTAGAAGCAGGTAATCCAGAAATTGCAGGAATGCAAAATGGTATTGTGGATGGTCCAGCTTATTCTTATAAAGGTGGCGATGCGTTCTTATCCAAATTCAATATTGATTTCTTCTTCTTCAAACCTAATGAAAACTTAGGTCGTATGATGATCTACTCAGAGGTAGCTTTCATACTAGCAGAAGCAGCACAAAGAGGCTGGATTACTCAAGATGCTAAAACCCTATACGAAACCGGTATAAAAGCAGCTTTCGACCACTGGAACGTAACTATGCCTGCGGATTATCTTACTCGCACAGGTGTTGCTTATGACGGTAAGCTAGAAACAATAGCCAATCAGAAATACTTAGCTTTATTTTATACTGACTATCAAGGATTTTTTGAGTTCAAGCGCACAGGCTTCCCAAGCACTATCAAGCCAGGTCCTGATGCCTTCTTCTCCAATTATCCTAGCCGTTTCTTGTATCCAAGTAAAGAAAAAGCCTTGAATGCAGAAAATTACAATGCAGTGATTGCCCGTCAAGGTATTGACGAAATCACGACTAAATTGTGGTGGGAAAGAAAATAGGATAAGTTAATAGCTCGCAATTAGATAAAAAATAGCGATAACAAGTTTCTATGTTATCGCTATTTTTTTGTGGTTACTTTACCTCAACTTGGAAAGGCATAATCATTTGAACGCCTTGATATTGAGTAGCTTGCTTCAAGACTTTAAAATGTTGATACCACTCCCCCAGTTCGTTTTTAAGTGCTTGCTCAACTGATTTATCAGTATTGAAGATACTTTCAATAATTTGAGTAATCGGATCTTTTACACTTGGATATTCCTTTACATTGTATGCCGTTAATCCAGCCCTTTCGGCAGCAATATTGATAGCATCTGTTAGATGTCCGATGCTATCTACTAAGCCAATCGTTCTGGCTTTGTCGGCTGTCCAAATTCTACCTTGTGCTATTTTATGTACTTCCTCCACAGGCATTTTTCTTGCATCTGCAACTCGCTTTAGGAACAAATTATAAAAAACTTTAGAGTCGTTTTCTAAAAATTGTCTCTCCTGTGCTGACATAGGAAGTGAAAGATTAAATGTTGTGGAAAACGCTCCCGTTTGAATTGTATCGTAGGTAATACCTAGTTTGTTATTTTCCAATTCGTGGGTATTAGGACGAAGTCTGACTACACCGATAGACCCAGTGATAGTCGTAGGTTCCGCCAAAATATAATCACCAGCCGCCGACAAATAATAACCACCAGAAGCAGCAACATCGCCCATAGAGATAATGATAGGTTTTCCAGCATTGCTAAGTTCTTTTAAACTATTCCAAATATTCTCAGATGCTACCGCACTACCTCCCGGAGAGTTAATGCGCAGTACAACCGCTTTCACTTTACTATCTTTCCGCAATTTATTTGCCAAATTAATGTAAGGCTGATCGCTTATGATACCGTTTTCTTCTTTACCATCTACAATTCCTCCTTCGGCGTAGATAATCGCCACCACATCTTTCACTTTCTTATTGGTGGCCGCAGGCAAAGTGGAAGCATATTTATCTAACGAGATAAACTTTATTTTTTTGTCTTTATCTAACCCAGTTTTCTGACGAATGAAATTCATCGCTTCTTCCTCATAGCTTAGAGCATCCACCAAACCTACCGCTAGTGCTTTATCTGCGTTACCGCCATAAAAATTATTGGCAATAAGGTGCAGAGAATCCTGACTCAAATTTCTGGACTGACTCAAATCCATGAGTAAAGTGCCATACATATGATTAATGTATTCTTTGAGTTGCAACCTATTTTCAGGGCTTAATTTAGTTAGGCGAAACTGCTCGGATGCGCCTTTGTAGTCTCCTACATAGATTACATCCATCTCTACGCCGATTTTGTTTATCAAATTCTTGTAAAACGAAATAACGCCACCAAAACCTCGAAAATCTATAAAACCAACAGGATTGAGATAAATTTGGTCTGCAACAGAAGCCAAATAATAGGCATTTTGCGTATAGCTCTTTGAATAAGCCATGATAAATTTTCCGCTTTCTTTAAAATCGAGTAGCGCCTCGCGCAAGAGCCTTACCTTTGCCATGCCACCAGTATTCACCTGAGCGGAAGACAGGTAAATTCCTTTAATTTTATCATCAGATTTTGCGTATTCAATAGCTTTTATCATATCGTGAACACCAAGTACGCTAGGCTGATTCAAGTCTCCAAAACCTTGAAAACTAATATTGTTCGTGTGTTCTGGAACGAAATTAGATAAATCAATTTCTAAGACAGAATTTTTGCTCACACTAGGTTTCTTATTTGCGCTTGCCGCAATTGCTAAAATAAAGAAAAAGCCTAGCATAAAGAATAAAATGACGGCTACCAGTGTACCCAAAATAGAAGCAAAGAAGAATTTAAAAAACTGATTCATTGTATATGTTTGTTTATCTTCCAACTAAAATAGTTTAATACGTAAAGCTATTGTACGAAATCAAATTTGAATAAATTAATGGATAAAACTCCTATTTTAACAGACAAACAGCTACGAAAAAGAAATTTTTCCTACATTTAGCCGTTTATTGACAATAATATGAATGACTATGATGAATAGATTAGTTTTAATGCTTTGCATTCCGTTTTTCATTACGGCATGTACACAAAAAGCAGAAAATAATACAAGGACGACAGCAACTATGAAAAAAGCAACTTACGCCATCGCTATTCATGGTGGTGCAGGAACAATATCAAAGAAAAATATAACCCCAGAAGAAGAGGCAGCTTTTTTGAAAACACTAAATGAAGCACTTAGCATAGGAGAGCAAATACTCAAAGATGGAGGCAATAGTATGGACGCAGTAGTAGAAGCCATCATGCATTTGGAGAACTCTCCCCTTTTTAATGCCGGCAAAGGAGCAGCGTTCAACGAAAGAGGTAACCACGAGTTGGATGCCTCCATTATGGACGGAGCCACCCTGAATGCAGGCGCAGTAGGTGGCGTTACAGTAGTAAAAAATCCTATTCTCGCAGCCAAAGCTGTGATGGAAAAGTCGGAGCACGTCATGCTCGCAGGAGAAGGAGCAAACCTATTTGCAATTGAGCAAGGGCTAGACACCGTAGATAATAGCTATTTTTATACAGAGAGCCGCTGGAAATCATTGCAAAGAGTAAAATCCAATGAAGATAAAAGTACAGGCATGTTAGAACTAGTGAATTATAAATTTGGTACAGTCGGTTGCGTTGCCTTAGACCAACAAGGCAATTTAGCAGCCGGTACTTCCACTGGAGGAATGACGAATAAAAAATATAACCGTATTGGGGATTCGCCAATTATAGGTGCAGGAAATTACGCCAACAACCAAACTTGTGCCGTTTCTGCCACAGGGCACGGAGAATACTTCATGCGCTATCTGGTCGCTCATGATATTTCTACCCTTATGGAGTATAAAGGGCTATCTTTAGAAGCTGCCGCAAACGAAGTAGTCAACAAGAAGTTAGTAAAAGCAGATGGCAGCGGTGGTGTAATTGCCGTAGATAAGTACGGCAACGTCGCAATGCCTTTCAATACTGACGGCATGTACAGAGGTTTTGCTACCCCAACAGCAAGAGAAGTAAAAATTTATAAATAAGCCTTTCATACCGAATTGCTTACCTATTTTCTTCTTACTTGAATAGAAAAAATAAGCAATTCGGTATATACTACACAACTTGCTATAAGTGAGTGATGGTATCCGCTAATCGTTTTGCAATTTCTTCAACACTGCCCATACCCTGCACCTTAAAACTTTTTCCTACTTTTGCATAAAAATCAAAAACAGGAGATGTTTCGTTGTGATATACTTTTATTCTATTGCGAATAGTTGCCTCGTTTTGGTCATCGCTTCTGCCTGAGGTTTTTCCACGCTCTAATAAACGACCCACGATTTCTTCTTCTTCTACATCTAAAGCAATTAAGGCACTTACTTCTGAATTTCGCGCTGCTAGTTGTTGGTTTAATATCTCTGCTTGTGCTACGGTTCGAGGCACCCCATCAAAAATAATGCCCTTCACATTGGGGTTAGCGTCTAATTTGTTTTGCAGCATGCCCATCGTTACTGAATCAGGCACTAACTCTCCTTTCTCGATGTATTTTTTTGCCTCCTGCCCTAGTGGCGTATTGTTGCCCATTTCGTAGCGGAACAAATCGCCCGTAGAAATGTGAAGTAATCCAAAACGTTCAACAAGAAGGCTAGCTTGCGTTCCTTTGCCTGAACCTGGAGGTCCAAATAGTATAATGTTTGTCATTTTCAACGTCCTTTTTTTGTCAAAACGTGAAAATAGTTTTTTGTAAAGAATTTGCAAGATAGAATTCATAAACTTTTATATTTTTCGATTAAGCTACTCATTTGGCAAGCATCGTTACATCTCTAACGGAATGAACCTTTGAAAACCAGTAGCTTGAGTACTGAAGATCTGTGTAAATTACGCCCTTAGAGGTCGTACTATGAATAATCTTTGTCAAGCCATCTTTGTTAGAAACCACCATTGCAACATGAAAAATTCGCCCCGAAGAAGAAAAAAAGATAAGATCGCCCGGTTGTGCTTTTTCAAGTGTAATTCGTTTACCCTGACTAACCTGAGTAGTAGAAGAGCGGTTTAATAAGATATTATGTTTAGCCATAACGTAACTTGTAAAGCCCGAACAATCAAAGCCTTTAGGCGTTGTTCCTCCATATTTGTAGGCACTGTTAATTAGCTTTTCAGCATCTGTTACGATATTATTGCGTAACTTACTTACATTATCGTTTGTGGTATTATCCTCTGTTTTAGAAATTGTTTTTGACTCTACAACAGCTATTCTTTGCGTGCATTGTTGTTGTAACCAAGCTATGGCAATCAAAAAAAGAAGTAATTTTATGCCTGTACGATTCATTATTTTTAACATTCTACTTTGTTAACTACTATTGAGTAGATAATATTTTACCGTAAAAGAGAGAGGAAAAAATTAATTGTCCTAATTTAGTGCTTACAAAAATAATACATGAACCCAATATCAACTTTTACGTCTAAACTTCCTCAGGTTGGCACCACTATTTTTACAACAATGAGTAAAATGGCGCAGGAATGTAATGCGATTAACCTTTCTCAAGGTTTTCCAGATTTCAACCCTCCTACCCTACTTATGGAGTTAGCCACAAAATATATGCAAAAAGGATATAATCAGTATGCTCCTATGGCTGGAGTGGTGAAACTTAGAGAGCGTTTAGCGGAAAAAAATAATTTCCTTTATGGTGTAAGCATCCATCCAGAGACCGAAATTACGATTACCGCAGGCGCTTCGCAAGCTATAGCTGCTGCTGTAACTGCATTTGTCCATGCTGGTGATGAGGTAATCATCGTTGAACCGGCATTTGATGTATATCAACCCCTGATTGAGGTCAATGGTGGTAAAGTTGTGCCGTACCGTATGGAAGCACCTCATTTCAAAATTAACTGGACATCATTTGAGCAACTCATTACATCAAAAACGAGGATGATTATTCTAAATACCCCTCACAACCCAACTGGTGCTATTTTAGAAGTATCCGACTGGCAGGCATTGAGCAAAATAGTAAACAACACTAACATTCTGATTATCAGTGATGAAGTGTATGAACACATTATGTTTGACGGAAAAGAACACCAAAGTATTTTGCGCTTTCCAGAATTATGGCATCGGTCGTTTGTTGTTTTTTCTTTTGGAAAAACCTTTCATTGCACGGGTTGGAAGATGGGCTATGTAGCCGCACCTGAGTATTTAATGAAGGAATTGCGCAAAAATCATCAATTTAGTATATTTTGTGTCAATCATTTCATACAAGAAGCCATTGCAGACTTTTTGGCTGATCGTAGCTATTATGAGCAATTACCCCATTTTTTTCAGGTGAAAAAAGATTTATTTGGACAAATTTTAGCCAATACACAATTTACCCCCATTCCAACTTATGGTTCATACTTCCAATTAGCGGATTATAGTACTATTAGTGATGAATCAGATATTGACTTCGCTATCAGAATGACGCAGCAACATAAAGTAGCAGTCATTCCAGTTTCTGTGTTTTACAGTAACGACGAAAAAGAACAACACCATCATTTGAAGGCTAAATTAATACGATTTTGCTTTGGCAAAACAGAACAAATCCTTCATCAAGCAAGCGAAAAATTATGCAAGATTTAACGGTTACCTTTATTCAGTCCAAACTGCATTGGCAAAACGTAGATGCCAATTTGAAAATGTTTGAAGAAAAAATTGACCTCATCGGTACAACTACTGATTTAATCATTCTGCCAGAAATGTTTACCACAGGGTTTTCTATGAATGCCATAGAACTAGCAGAGCCTATGAATGGCAAATCTGTTACATGGATGGCAGACCAAGCTAAAGAACTACATGCTGTGATAACAGGAAGTTTGATTATCCAAGAAGAAGGAAAGTACTTCAACCGCTTAATTTGGATGCGCCCTGATGGTAGTTTTTCCTATTACGATAAGCGCCATTTATTCACCATGGCAAACGAACATCTCACCTACACTGCGGGCGACCAGAGGTTGATTGTAACATGGAATGGATGGCGCATTTGTCCACTTATCTGCTACGATTTGCGCTTCCCTGTATGGGCAAGAAATCGCAATCAATATGATTTATTATTTTACACCGCTAATTGGCCCGTGCAAAGAAGTTTTCATTGGAAAGTGCTTTTACAAGCAAGAGCTATTGAAAACCAATGCTTTACAGTGGGTATTAATCGTTGTGGAATGGATGGAAATGGCTATTACTACACTGGCGATTCTTGTATGATAAGCCCCTCTGGCGAAATATATGCACAAGCAGCCGATGTTGAAATCATTGAAACCAGAACTTTATCTTACGCATACTTACAATTCATCCGAAAAAAACTACCTTTTTTAGCAGATGCCGATGAAATGTAAAAAAAGTACTGCAATAACCTCTTCATAGTTTCTATGGAAAGGTTATTGATAACTCAATTAAACCATAGCATTGCTCAAGAGTTTGCTATTTTTGGCTTTCAAAACTTTCTTTAATCGCTCTATGAAATAGTCTATTTGTGCTTTTTGTAAATTAAGCGGTGGCAAAAGACGCATCACATTTGGATTGGAAGAAGAACCAGTAAAAATAAATTCATTAAACAACAATTCTTTTCTCAAATCACCAACAGGATAAGGAAATTCTACTCCAATCATTAAGCCGCTTCCTCGCACTTGGGTAAGCCCTTCTATGTCATAGAGTTGCTGCATCCAGTAGCATCCAAGATGTCCTGCATGAGCTACAAGATTTTCCGCTTCCATCACTTCCAATACTGCAATACCTGCGGCACAGGCAAGATGGCTACCGCCAAATGTCGTTCCTAGCAGACCATGCTGAGCCTTAAATTTCGGATGTATCAGCACCCCACCAATCGGAAATCCATTACCCATGCCTTTTGCCATTGTAATTAAATCAGGCTCGATATGAGCGTATTGAAATGCAAAGAATAAGCCACTACGACCATATCCCGATTGTATTTCGTCTAGGATAAGCAGCGTGTTATGTTTTCGGCATAAATCTTGCAATGCTTCCAGAAAGGCAGGTCGGGGCATGTGAATACCACCTATGCCCTGAATGCCTTCTACAACAACTGCGCAAACATCATTATTAGCAAGACTTTTTTCTAGGCTTTCCAATTCATTTAGCGTATGAAATTCTACTTGAAACGATTTATTGATGGGTGCTTTAGCTTTTTCATAATCGGTAATATTCACAGCCGCCGACGTTCTACCATGAAAAGCCTTATCAAACGCAACAATCTTTGTGCGGCCATTGTAAAAAGAAGCCATTTTTAGGGCATTTTCAATAGCTTCTGCACCTGAGTTGCAAAGAAACAATTCATATTCATCACAATTGGATAGCTTCCCTAAAAGTGTCGCTAGTTTTTGCTGTAATGGATTTTGTATGGAATTGGAATAGAATGCTAAGTTATTCAACTGATTAGCAATAGTTTCTACATAATGAGGATGGCTATGACCAATCGAAATAACGGCATGACCACCATACAAATCTAAGTATTTGTTGCCTACTTTGTCATAAACGTAGCAACCGTCCCCTTTTATTGGCTCCACATTAAAGAGCGGATAAACATCGAATAGCTTCATTAATCTAGTAAATTCCTTGATGAGCGATTGCTCGCTTGAATTGTTTATATCTTAATCAAAGTTAATTATTTCTAAAATATTTACAAGAAAAAATTGAGTGCAACACATACTTTATATGATGCCATTTGTTTAGCATGAGTTATAAATTGACAATTAAAATGACAATAGAAAAAAATACGATAGCATTAAAAGTAGATGGCATGACTTGTAACAACTGTGCCACCAGCCTAAGTCGTTTTTTAGAAAAGAAAGGATTTGAGGATATTTATGTTAATTTTCAAACTAAAGAAGTACGATGTAAAACAAATAATGCGGCCCTCCATATTGCAGATATTAAAGCGGGTATTCATAAACTTGGTTTTGAAGTAGTAGAAGAAAATAAACCTAAAAAGTGGTGGACATTACAACGCAAACTATGGATGAGCAGTATTTTTACTTTACCTTTATTGCTGCATCATTTATTTGGAATGGTAGGAATTAATTTTATTCCCTTACTTCATCTTCATTGGGTTCAATTATTATTTTGCTTACCTGTTTATACGATTGGCTTTTTGCATTTTGGACGTAGTGCTTGGGGTTCTCTAAAAGGAGGTGTTCCTAACATGGATGTCTTAATTTGGGTAGGTAGCACTGCCGCATTTATTTATAGCGTCGTAGGGACAATACAAGGCAACCATGATTACATTTTTTATGAAACGGCAGCTACTATTATTACTTTAGTTTTACTGGGCAACTGGATGGAACACCGCGCCGTTGCTCAAACAACCACTGCTATTGATGAATTAGCACAACTTCAACCAACTCAAGCAAAAAAAATAATGCCTTCTGGAACACTTGTAAATTTATCTCAAAAAGAAATTAAAATTAATGACCTACTTCAAGTGAATGAAGGTGATGCTATTCCTGTTGATGGCATCATCATAAAAGGGTTTGCGACTATTGATGAGTCTATTTTAACTGGAGAAAGTATGCCCGTCGAAAAAAAAATAGGCGATACCGTTATTGGTGCTTCTATTATAAAATCGGGTACTATTCAAATGCAAGTAACCGCTACTGGCAGTCAGACAGTATTGCATCGCATTATAGATTTAGTAAAATCAGCTCAACAAGAAAAGCCTGACATACAAAGATTAGCAGACAAAATAAGTGCTATTTTTGTACCTGTTGTATTATTCATTTCGCTAGCTACCTTACTTATTGCCTACTTTCTTTTTGAAATTCCTTTTCAAAATGCGTTGATGAACAGTATAGCCGTTTTAGTCATTTCTTGTCCATGCGCTATGGGATTAGCCACGCCCACCGCTGTGATGGTAGGTGTGGGAAGAATGGCAAAAAATGGCATTCTAGTCAGAGGCGGTCAAACGTTAGAGACGTTTGCAGGTATCCAAAATTTCGTTTTTGACAAAACAGGAACGTTAACTACAGGTCAGTTCATTATAAAAAATATTCACTTTTTTAAAGAGGAAGAAAAGGAAAATATCCTGCCTGTTATTTATGCTTTAGAGCAACATTCTTCACATCCTTTGGCAAAATCTTTGGTGAAAGTTTTAGAAACAAATAATTTGACCCTTCCAATCTTGACCAATGTTAAAGAACATAAAGGCATTGGTCTTTCTGCTGAGGATGAGCAAAATAATCATTATAAAATTGGTGCTTACAAAGTAGCTCAACATCTTACCACGCAAAATCAACATTCAATATATGTCGTAAAAAACAATATATTGGTAGCGACAATTGACGTACAAGATGAACTCCGCAAGGATACTGCTGAAGTTATTGCCTATTTACAAAATAAAAATCGTAATATCATCCTATTGAGTGGTGATAAAAAAGAAAAGACGCAAAAAATGGCAGAATTTTTGGGTATCAACGACTACTTCGGAGAGCAACTACCAGAGCAAAAACTGCAAAAAATTAGTGAATTTTCTGAAAAATCAGCAACAGCGATGATTGGCGATGGTATCAACGATGCCCCTGCATTGACAAAAGCTACTATTGGTATTTCCTTGAGTAGTGCTGCTCAAGTGGCTATCCAGTCTGCACAGGTAGTTTTATTGAATGGGCAGTTGAGTAGCCTTAAACAAGCATTTCAAATTAGTCAACATACTTTGCTGACTATTAAACAAAATTTATTTTGGGCATTTTCTTACAATATCATTGCTATTCCAGTTGCTGCCATGGGCTTCTTGAATCCTATGTGGGGTGCTCTTTTTATGGCATTTTCAGATGTCGTAGTCATTGGAAATTCTATTCGCCTGAAATATAAAAAACTGAAATAGCAGCACACCCTAATTTTAGGAGATAACAAAAACGTTTAAAACTTAACTTACTTATTTTCAACAACTTAATTTGTAAAATCTTTTTTTAAAATTTTAATATATCTGTTAGGCAACCTTTTGCTCTTTTTTTGCACATAACAAGTATTCATTAACCAATTTTACCATTTTTAACTATGAGAGCATTTGCTTATTTTCGTGCATTGGTAGTAGTAATGGCTACTACATTTCTATTATTTTCTTGTCAGCAAGACAGTACTGTCGTTACAGATACAGTAGAAACGCTGAAAGATGATTTGGTACAACGCCTTGAAACAACTTGCGACCACACAGATGAACTGGACGCTAGTGAGGTAGAAGGTAGAACAACCACTGGTTCTATCCTTGATTTCTTATTGAGCGACCCCGATTACGAATTATTAATTGCAGCAGCAAGCCGAGTAAGAGGATTGCCAGAAATATTGGCAAACACCCGATTAAGCGTTACACTTTTCGCCCCTACTAATGATGCTTTTAGAGCATTTTTAACTGCGAACAATATTGCCTCACTAGAGGCGGTGCCTTCTTCTACTTTGGCAACTATTTTGGGTAATCACTTATTGCCGACTGGTAAAAAAGGAAGTATGTTACAGCGTTATGAGTCTTCATTCACATTAGTTAACGTGGGTGGCTCTTTTCGGTCTATGAAGTTGTACATTGACAACACCAATGGTGTAAAAATCAATGGTATGATTAATGTGATTGATGCAGACAATGTTATTAACCGCCGAAGTGTAGTACATAAAGTGGATAAAGTGATTGCACTGCCAACTATCTTAACTTTTGCTACTTCTAACCAAGATTTTTCTACTTTGGTAGCTGCGTTAACAAGAACTGGATTTTCAGTAGATTTTATTCGTGCATTAAATGGTGCTACTTCCTCAAGACCTTTAACTGTATTTGCACCTACTAATCATGCTTTCGCAAGTTTGCTGAAACACTTGCGTTTGACTAGCCTTGACCAAGTACCGACAGCTACTTTAGAGCGTATTTTATTGTACCATGTAGCGAGTGGTAACATCACGGCTGCTCAGTTATTAGCTGGCAGAACCGTCAATACTTTGCTCGGTGAGTCTTTCACTACGGGTCTATCTCATCGTCATTTCTTAACAATTCACGCAAACAGAAGCGATTCAAGAGTGGTAATTAGAAATATTCAAGGTGTGAATGGCGTGATACACGCTATTGACCAAGTATTACTGCCATAGGTAGTTTACTATTTCCTCAATAAGAAAGGAGTTAGACGTATTGCGTTTAACTCCTTTCTTATTGGTATTGCAAATAATATCATAGCGGTATATAAAAGAGCGGAGGAAGAGGGATTCGAACCCCCGGTAACCTTTCAGCTACGTCGGTTTTCAAGACCGGTGCATTAAACCACTCTGCCATTCCTCCGATTTCTTTTTTATGAGTTGTTACTCATTTTAAAAGAGACGCAAATGTGCAGTATTTCTTTTGAAAATGAAAGTTTTTTTTCAACTTTTTTAAAGAACAACCTCTATAAAAATTAATAATGGTTTTGCTCTGGTATGATAAATAAAGTTTATGAAGCTACCCTCAAAGTTTTCTACAAATACAAGTATGTCATTCATCCTTACTCACCTACCTTAGACGATATTTATAAAATAAGTTACAGACTATTTACATTTATTTTTTAGATAAAACACTACTTGTGTAAAAAATATTTAATAATTCAAACACTTGATTATCAATATATTAAACAATTAAAAAGAAATATACAAACAACAAAAACTCGATATTCGAAAAAATAAATAATTAGACAAATTGCATAAGTCGTTGATTTGATATAACTTAACAGCTAATTTTGCGTTGTTTATAAGAAAACCTAAACTTTATGAAATATTTCACTTTGTGTTTGTTTATCTCTGTAAGTACGCTAGCATTTGGACAAAGATATATTTTGTTCAATCCGGTGTGTATGGAACGATTACAGTATGACATAGCGGGCAGCGAAGAATATGTAGTCTATGCCCTTAGATTGAGTAATACAGAAAGAATTCTACTGGAAGTAGGTAAAGAAAATGAAAACCCTGAATCTAGAATTGCAAGAGCAGTCATTACGTGTAACAATCCTAGTATTAGTAGAGATATTGTAGATAGAATGAAGCAAAGCAACAGGGAAGAATATTTCATTGCAAGAAAAGAAAGCAAAGGACAGTACATCATTTCACCCGTCATTTCAGCAAGTTATTTAAGAATAACAGAGGAGGGATTAGAATATGAGGAAAAAAATTATCGCTTCCTGTACGGTAAGTCTTCCGATGCTAGACAGAACTTAGCAGACCCTGCCTCAGGTGGGCGGGTTTTCTATGTTGGCACAACCGGCTATAATTGTTTAAATGCTTATAGTTTCAACGTTACTACGAGAACTAACGAAAACAAAGACATTACTATATTACCTCAAATAGGATTGATACAATCCAGAGATTTCTCCAATGGGGGTGCCGTGGCAACAACAGCACGTCGTCTAGCTAGAGTGAACACTATGAGTGTAATGGAGCAAATTAATCAAGTATGCCAGAATGGTAGTACAATAGAAAATATAGAAGTAGCTTCTGACACACGCCCTCCTAGACCGACTGATAATTACTACGAAGGTGCGCCTGACGGAAGAGATCGCTTCCCTGATAGGAGTGGCACAACAACAACTTCTGATTACGGTGTTATCTCTCGATATACAGGTAGTTATACTAATAGTAGCCCGGATACGTACTACACCAAGAACGATGAAAGGGTAAATGTACCCACAACGGCAAATAATAACACCAATTCCAGTACAGCAAGAAAAACGCATACCGTAAAATCAAAAGAAACACTATACAGTATCGGTAAACAATATGGAGTAACCGCAGATGACCTAAAAAAATGGAACAATCTGAAAAGTAATTTAATCATACCAGGCAATCGCCTAATTGTTAGTAATTCAACTGTTACAGCACCGAATCCAAGCAGCACAGAAAACCGTCAACCAAAACCAACTGTTGCCGTTGAGCAAAGATGGCAAACAACAGACGGCTTTCATAGAGTAAGACGCGGTGAAAACATAGCCCAAATTGCGGCTATGTATGGGTTTACAGAAGATAAATTCAGATATATCAATGACTTAGCACCGACAGAAGGTATTTACGAAGGCTATCAATTAAAAACAAGGGAATGCGATTGCCCAAATAATAAGAACAATCGCTATGTAATCAACGAGCCTAGATCAACCGTCCGCTTTGAGGATGAAGGTGATTTATTCCCAAAAGGAGCAAGCACAGCAACAAACAATTTCTCACCTAGTGTCACCGCACCCGCACCATACGGATACAGCACGCCAATGAACACTAGCTATGAGCAGCAACAGCCTTCAAAGATTCATATCGTTCGAGAGAATGATAATTTATACAGTATTGCCAAGCGGTACAATACCACAGTCGAGCGATTGAGAATAGTTAATAATTTAGATCCAAAAGAAGTGCTACTTCCTGACCAGAAATTGATTATTCGTTAATATTTAATTTCATTTTGAGATGGAAAAAAACGTTTCCATCTCAAAATTAATCATCTGTTATGGCTGCGCACAATGAATTAGGCAATCGAGGTGAAGTATTAGCACAAGCATTTTTGAGAGACAAAAACTATCAAATACTTGAAACCAATTGGCGTTTCAGTAGAGCAGAAATAGACATTATTGCTAAGCATAATGAAGTGCTAGTATTCGTTGAAGTCAAGACACGCAGCTATGAAACTTTTGGTGAACCAGAAGCCTTCGTCAGTGAACAAAAGGAGGGCTTAATGCTTGATGCTGCTCAAGTATATATGCTTCAAATCAACCACGATTGGGAAATTCGCTTCGACATCATTGGTATTACGCTTCGAAAAGGTTATCCACCCAAAATTAGGCACTATGAAGATGCCTTCTTCCCAAGTTGGTAAAGTATTCATCTATTGCCTATTGTAAAAAATTAAAACCTATTCTCTAAGGAATATTGTTCTGATAGGAGGAAATTAGTGTTTATGGCTATCTTTACCGAAAATATCAATTAAATATTACTAATTTATGGAAAATACAAAAAAACAAACAAGACTATACTGGTTAGCTTTTTTACTATCCACAGCTGTTATGATTGCTATGTTACTGTACACGCCAGCATGGTTTTGGATACCACTTCCCTTTGTACTCACTTCCTTTGTAATGGCATTGGATTGGATGTAGTGTCCATTTTTTTCGTAGTTACATCAACGTAATGTAAATTTATGTTGATGTAAACTCGATTTATTTATTCAACCATCAACAGGTAAATTCAATTTAATCTCTCCATCTTATATCCTTAAATAGATGAATTGAGTTTGCGAAATCAGCACATATTTATCATTCAACAAAGTAATTACTAAATAATATTACGTCAAATTCGCATAAAAATAACTTTATTTTCATTTTAAGTAATTGTATCCAAACACTCCTACTGTTAAAATGTTATTAGACAAAATGCCTTTTTATTGCAAATAATACCTTGGATATTGTAGTTTGCCTCAATTTTTTATTTGTCAGATTCAATAGTCTTTTGCATATTTATAGTTGAAAATATGCAAAATTGTGTGATACAACATTTCAAATTAAAGTAACATAAATTCATTTTTGTCATTCATAAGAAACGTTCAAAAACAAAATAATGCAAGAAATAGACATCAAGTCATTGTCTTCTGAAAATTTACAAGAGCAGAAGCAAGTTATATCAAAAGGACTTTACACCCCCGAATTGGAAAAAGATTCTTGTGGTACTGGATTAATTGCAAATTTGGAAGGCATAAAATCACATGAATTAATTGAAGATGCCCTTACTATGTTAACTAACATGGAGCATAGGGGTGCCTGCGGCTGCGAACCCAATACCGGTGATGGTGCTGGTATTCTAGTACAAACACCGCATGATTTCTTTGCTAGAAAGTGTGTCGAAATGGGCTTTGAGCTACCTGAATTTGGCAAATATGGCGTAGGTGTAGTGCTTTTCCCTATGGATAAATCCTTGCGTAACCAGTGTCGCTTTTTACTTAACGATT
>DAITMC010000021.1:12929-25470 GCA_036835365.1 Saprospiraceae bacterium | reverse complement strand
ACTGGCTTCCATTGATTCCAAAGCTCAACAGCTCTTGGATGACCCTCGTTAATTAATTTCTGTGAATTGCGAATCCAAGCATACAATTCTTCTTCTGGATATTCCGCCCAACGTTGCTGTGTCCCACCTAGTGCTGGACCAGTAGCGTTCGTTTTCATATCCCTGACATGGCAAGCACCACAATTTGCGGAAAATAAACCCTCTCCCAAAGCAGGGTCTCCCTGTGCCGATAGATGACTACCGAGTGAAAAAATTAAGCAAGAAACTAAAAATATTAATCTATACAATCTCATAATGAGGAACTTTTATAACGATAAGTAGTTTTGTCATCTTTAAGTCAGTGCAAATATAGTATGCTCTATTCTTTTGGTAGATAACTAAACGATTTTATTTTGTTATTTAGATTTATTCTAAGAAACAAAGAGCATATTTACCAAATAAAATTTCGCAACGATACATCTGTACTTACACCGCTAATATAAGCGTTTTTTCTTAAACTTTCGATTTTTTCAAAAAAAAATGAAAGTTTAATTTTTCCTTATTTTATTTATGCTATCTGACAAAAGCGAAATTAATTTTGTTTACAAACTATTTGTATGCAAATAGGTGGCTATACTTAGAAAAAATAGAATATTGTGAGCCAAAAAAAGAAAAAAACATTTTTTTTACTTTCAACACTTTTTTTAAGAATACCCTATCTACCTATATGTAACAAAATGTAAGGAACTTTTCTTTTGCTCATCTTATTTATTACAATAATGCTACCAACTATCCTATCGCAGGTTTGCTTGGCAAACATGAGGAAAGTCTGGACAACATAGGGCACCACGCCATCTAACGGATGGACTTCCAAGCAGTTGGAAGATAGAGAGTGTCACAGAAAATAACCGCCTGCCTTGGGCAGGTAAGGGTGAAAACGTGCGGTAAGAGCGCACGACGTTTCGGGGTAACTCGAAAGGTGGATAAACCTCGTGGGTTGAAATGCCATGTATATCGGCGCATGTAGGGCTGCTCGTCCGATGCCGAGGGGTAGGCAGATAGAGCTTAGTTGTGAAACTAAGCCTAGATAAATGATAGGACACGACAGAATCCGGCTTATCGGTTGGTAGTATTTTTAAGTTCAGCATCTGTAACAAAAGATGCTGAACTCAATTTTTTCTTTCACTTTTCCAAATCGGGCAGTAAGACATACCCATTTTGCGCCAACTGCTCAAAATCGTTGTATTTCATCCAGATATAGCCACTATTCCCCCAAGTGCTGCCCTTAGTGTTTTGCAACTCTAGTGCTTCCAATTCTTCATTGTAGCTCACTACCAGTAGCACTTGTGTAGCATCAACTGGGCTGCCATCGTACTCCCAAAAGTCAACTCCATTGGAGTTATTGAAATTTATGTTTACTTTCATTTCCACTAAAACAGGATTTCCTCTAAGAATAGCTTTTCTTACTTCAAATATTTTTTGCCTTCCTCTAGTATCTGCTCTAAAAATGTGCAAGTAATTTAGAATCGAATACTTTTGTGTCGCATATACACTTGAAGAAATAGAAGTAGAGCCATAGTTAACAATCGCTGCGTTAACGGTGCCATACTCAATCAGGAAGCGAAGCGCATCCAGAGTTGCACTGTTTTGTCCAATTGCCTGTAAACTCAAGGAAATATAATCGGGACTTAAATTTTGTTTGTAGTTTTCTTTGTAATTCACATAAAATTCCAAGCAACTAGCCAAAGAGTAAGCTACACCATCTTGATTTCTGATTGCATTTCGCGGTGGCATCATATAAGGCTTCACGCTTTTTTCTGTCAAGGTGGCTCTTGGATCATTTGTGAATCCTGCCATTGTCATCATGCTGGCATCTACCATTGCGGCATCGCTAATACCTACTGCCCCCCTAACGTCCCTGATTTTTCTTGGCACAAATTTCGATGTCTGTGCTTGTCCATAAACACCTATTCCTACTAAAATAACTAAAATAACAATAAATCGGCTATTCATAAAGATGTTGTTATAATATTGTTCGGTCTTTAAACGTACAACACTAATGGTTTTAGTATAGCGAAACAAAAAGAAAATTGCTCATAATTTTTTTTCAAAATTTGCTAATTTTCAATGTTTTGAATATTAGATATTTATGACAAATGTTCTACTCACAAGGAATACTTGATGGCATACATTAATTTAATATTATGTATTGAACTTGATACGGGTACAGCAACCCTGTTTTTTTTTGCAGGTGTTGATAATTATCTTTAGGTTTACTATTTAGAAATTAAAGTGGTTAATCAAAACAATAAGGTGATAGCCTGATTCAATTAAAGAGATGAAAGCTGAAAAACAAACTCATTTGATAGACAACCAAGTAAAATCCAAACAGCGGGTTACCGACCACGGAGAAGTGTTTACTAACGAACGTGAAGTAAACGCTATGCTTGACCTGGTAAAGCACGAAACGGAAAGAATTGATTCCCGTTTCTTAGAACCTGCTTGTGGGAATGGAAACTTTTTGGCAGAAGTATTAAGACGAAAATTAGCCGTAGTAGATGCTCGATATAGCAAAAGCCAAGTGGAATGGGAACGCTATGCTGTGATTGCAGTTTCCAGCATTTATGGAGTTGATATTTTGGAAGATAATGCCCAAGAATGCCGCGACCGCTTGCTTGGTATTTACACCGATTGGTACTCCAAAGTATTCAAGCAGGTGAAAAATGAATGTATTCGTTCCGTTCGGTTTTTATTGAGTAGAAACATTCTTTGGGGGGATGCCTTGGACTTTACCAATCCTGAAAACAAACAACCAATCATTTTTTCTGAATGGAGTGCCGTAAACGGTTCTATGCTGAAACGCAGAGATTATATGTTTAAATTTTTGGTGGAAAAAACACACCAGTTCTCCATGTTCAATGATGAAGGCACTGCAGCCGCCATTGACGAGCCTGTAAAAGATTTTCCGCTGATTCATTACTTAAAACTGGGTGAAAATGAGTGATATTCAACCATACAATGATTTAATAAACCAAATAGGAGACTTACTCGCCATAGGAAGAGAGCAAGCGGGAAGAGCAGTAAACACTATTTTGGTTCAAACTTACTGGCAAATAGGTAGGCATATTGTAGAGTTTGAGCAAGGCGGAAAAGAAAAAGCTGAATATGGTACATTTCTTTTTGAACAACTCTCCAAAGACCTTTCAAAACATTACGGCAAAGGTTTTAGCAGATCCAATTTGCTATATATGAGAAAGTTGTATCTGCATTTCCCAAAAAGTGAGACACTGTCTAACGTTTTGAGTTGGAGTCATTATTTCGAAATTTTAAGATCTGATAATGAAATCGAAATCAGTTTTTACCTTAAACAATGCCAAATAGAAAACTGGAGTGTTCGAGAACTAAAACGCCAAATGAAAAGTATGTTATTTCACCGTTTGGCATTAAGTAAAGATAAAAAAGGCATTTTAGAACTTGCCACGCAAGGGCAAGAAATACTAAAGGCTACAGATATTCTGAAAGACCCTTATGTATTAGAGTTTTTGAATATTCCGCAGCAAAATCTGTATCTCGAAAGCGAATTAGAAGAGAAGCTTATTTCTAATTTACAACACTTTTTGTTAGAATTGGGCAAGGGATTTACTTTCGAAAAACGACAATACCACATCTCAATTAGTGGCAAGCATTTTTTTGTTGATTTGGTTTTTTACCACCGAATTTTAAAATGTTTTGTGCTTATCGATCTTAAAAGAGGAGAAGTAACCCATCAAGATGTTGGGCAAATGAATTTATACCTTAACTATTTTAAAAAGGAAGTGAATTCAGAAGACGATAACCAACCTATCGGAATAGTTTTAGGTGCCGATAAAGACCATATTCTCGTAGAGTATGCTACCGAAAATATTACCAACCAACTTTTTGTAAGTAAGTATCAACTCTACCTGCCCGATAAAAAACAACTGCAAGCCGAACTTGAAAAACTATTAGAAGATGATACAAACGAACTATAACCCAGACGTACTCTCCTGCCTTGCCAATTTGAGCAATGACGAAGTATTTACACCACCCAATTTGGTGAATGATATGTTGGACTTACTCCCAAATGAATTGTGGAGCAACCCTAACGCCAAGTTTTTAGACCCTGTTTCTAAAAGTGGTGTGTTTTTGCGGGAAATGGCAAAGCGACTGATGCACGGCTTGGAAACGCAAATACCTGACAAGCAAGAACGCATTAATCACATTTTTAGCAAACAACTCTATGGCATAGCCATTACAGATTTAACGGCTTTACTTTCTCGCAGGAGTGTGTATTGCTCCAAAACTGCCAATGGCAAATACTCCATTTGCGACACCTTTACTAATGAGCAGGGCAATATCTATTACGAGCGAATGCAACATACCTGGCAAGGCGGTAAGTGTACCTACTGCGGAGCAAGCCAAGAAGTGTACGACCGAGAAGATACCTTGGAAACCTACGCTTACAATTTTATTCACACAGACCTGTCTGACGAACAGGCAGTCAAACCTTACAACATATTCAATATGAAATTTGACGTTATCGTTGGAAATCCGCCATATCAATTAAGTGATGGGGGTGGCACAGGTTCAAGTGCAAAACCAATATACAATTTATTCATTGACCAAGCTAAAAAATTGAAGCCTAGATACCTTTCAATGATTATTCCTGCACGCTGGTATTCGGGCGGTAAAGGATTAGATGAATTCAGAAGTGAAATGCTCAAAGATAAAAGCATTAGAAATCTTGTTGATTTCCCTGATTCTAGAGATTGCTTCCCAGGAGTAGATATTGCAGGCGGTGTTTGTTATTTTTTATGGGATAGGGACTATAAAGGTATTTGTGAAGTACAAACAAAAAGAAAGGAAGTAGTAATTAAATCAAGTCGATTCCTTGACGAGTTTGACACTTTTGTAAGAGATAATTTAGCTATAGACATTATACATAAGGTCAAGCAAAAAAGTACTTCTTTCTTGGATACTGTTGTTTCAAGCAGGATGCCTTTTGGTTTAGTTTCAAGTGTTAGACCAGAAAAGAAAGGAGACCTTAATTTAATCACAAGTGCAGGAAATGGAAAAATTTCTTCCGACAAAGTAACAAGTGGTAAGGAATTAATTGATAAATGGAAAGTAATATTATCTAAAGCTTCAAATGACCACGGGGGACAACCAGATAAACAAGGTAAAAGAAGAATTTTTTCAAGAATTGAAGTAATGCCCCCTAAAACCGTTTGTACAGAATCCTATTTAGTGGTTGGAAATTATAATTCTGAAGCAGAAGCTAAAAATATGGCAAATTTTCTTAGAACAAAATTTTGCAGATTCTTAGTCTCAACAATTCTTCTAACTCAGAATATTACTAAAAGCAAATTCATTTTTGTACCCAATCTTTCAATGAAAGAAAAGTGGGATGATGAAAAACTCTTTGCTAAATATGGCTTAACAGAAAATGAGATTGCTTTCATTGATAGCATGGTTCGTCCAATGGATTTATCACAAACAGTCGGAGCAGATGAGTAATTTCCTCACCGATATACGGCAAATTATCCAAGAAGCCCGCACGCAGGCGGTTCGGTCAGTCAATCATGCCCTTACCCTGATGTATTGGCACATTGGGCAGCGAATAGTTGAGGAGGAGCAGCAGGGCAAAGAGCGGGCGGATTATAAGAGTTATTTGTTAAAAGACTTATCCCATAACTTAGAAAATGAGTTTGGCGATGGTTTCTCACGCAGGCAATTGGAGTTGATGCGTCAATTGTATTTGGTTTTTCCAAATGCGAACGCACTGAGTTCGCATTTGACTTGGACGCATTACAAACACTTGATACGCCTTGATGATGCCGATAAACGAGTTTTTTACATAGCTGAAGCCATCAAAAACGCATGGACTGTAAGGGACTTAGAGCGGCAAATACACAGCCTCCTGTACGAGCGGCTATTGCTGAGCCAAGATAAAGAAAGCGTTTTGGCAATAGCCCAAGGCACGAGCCAGCCCAAAGCAGCCTTTCAAGTCATCAAAGACCCAACGGTTCTGGAGTTTTTGGGACTGAAGCCCCAGGCAGCGTATTACGAAGAAGATATAGAAGCCGCCATTATTACCCATCTACAAGCGTTTTTGTTAGAGTTAGGCAATGGATTTTCGTTTGTTGCCCGACAAAAACGACTAAATATTGAAGGCGATGAATTTCGGATAGACCTCGTGTTCTATCATCGTTTGTTGCAATGTTTTATCCTTTTTGATATAAAAATGGATAAAATCACACACAAAGATTTAGGGCAATTGCAGATGTACGTCAATTATTATGATAGAGAAATAAAAGAAAACTTTGAACGCCCTACGATTGGAGTTTTGCTCTGTGCTGACAAAAACGATGCCGTAGTAAAGTACTCCTTACCCGAAAACAACACACAAATATTTGCATCAAAATACCTATTAACCTTGCCAACCGAGCAACAACTGCTTGACGAAATCAAGAAAGAATGGGAAAAGTTGGACGATAAAAGGGATAAAGCATCATGAGTAAAAAAGAATTCTTTCCACCCCGACCGTCCGTCAATCCAACCATTTATGCTTATGAATTGGTTGGGGTTTCTACGCATAAGGGTTTGCTCAAAATCGGCTATACCGACCGTGATGCACAAACACGTATCAAAGAGCAGTTAGGCACGGCAGCTATTCCATACAAAATTGTATTTGAAGAATCGGCAATGAAGCGTGACGGTAGTTCATTTACCGACCACGAAGTACACCGTCTATTAAGAGAATGGAAAGTGGTAAACGAAAGCGGAGAATGGTTTAAATGCACCTTAAACGATTTGCGTAGAGCCATTCACCAAATCAAAACAGGCGAAAAAACAGAAGAAAACCGTGTGCTTTCGTTCGGTATGCGACCCGAACAGGAAGCAGCAGTCAATAAATCTATCGCCTATTTCAAAAGTTTCAAGAAAGAAAACAAAGACAGAACGCCCCACTTCCTTTGGAACGCCAAAATGCGTTTCGGAAAAACCTTTGCCAGTTATCAATTGGCTAAAAAAATGGGTTGGAAAAAAGTGTTGGTGCTCACCTTCAAACCTGCTGTTGAAGATGCTTGGAAAGAAGATTTATTGTCTCACGTAGATTTCAAAGGTTGGCAGTTTTATTCAAAACACGAGAATGAAATTTCACGCAAAGACCGCAAAGAAGACGCAGAGAACGCAGAGTCTTTGCGAACTTTGCGTGAAGACCCTTTGCGAACTTTGCGTGAAAACCAACCGATAGTTTGTTTCGGTTCGTTTCAGGATTTTTTAGGCAAAAACACCAACACAGGCGGTATAAAAACAAAAAATGAATGGGTACACGCTACCGTGTGGGATTGTATCATTTTTGACGAATACCATTTTGGAGCTTGGCGAGAAAACGCCAAAGATTTGTTCGGTAAAGATTTAGAAGCCGAAAAAGAAATTGAAGCATACAAAAAGATGGAGAAAGAAGGGATTGCCGAAGAAGATAAAGCGGAGCACTTAGAGAAAATTATCCCAATCAGTACCAATCACTATTTGTATTTATCAGGCACACCATTTCGGGCAATCAGTTCAGGCGAATTTATAGAAGAGCAAATTTTCAATTGGACGTATTCAGACGAGCAACGAGCCAAAGAGAATTGGGATGATACAAAAGGTTCTAACCCTTATGCAGCCTTACCACGTATGGTAATGCTTACCTATCAATTACCCGATTCCATTCGCCAAATTGCTATGCAAGGCGAGTTTGATGGTTTTGATTTAAACATATTCTTTTCAGCGGAAGGCGAAGGACGTAAAGCTCGATTCAAGTACGAAGATGAAGTACAAAAATGGTTGGACTTAATTCGGGGTTCGTTTAGCGAAACCACCGTTGACCATTTGAAGATGGGAGCAAAAAAACCGCCCTTGCCTTTTTCACACGCTCCATTACTCAAAGTCTTGAATCACACTTTTTGGTTTTTGCCCACCGTTGCAGCTTGCAACGCAATGGCATTGTTACTTGAAAGACGACAAAATATTTTTTACCACGATTACAAAGTAGTAGTTGCAGCAGGAACACAAGCAGGAATTGGCATAGAAGCATTGCCACCTGTTTTAGATGCAATGACTGACAATCCCTTGGAATCAAAAACCATTACCCTTTCTTGTGGCAAACTTACCACAGGCGTTTCAGTAAAACCTTGGACAGGCATTTTTATGCTGCGTAATTCTTCCAGTCCTGAAACTTATTTTCAGGCAGCCTTCCGAGTACAAACACCTTGGGTCATTAAAAACCCCGACAGTAAATCACCCAACAAAGAAGAAATTCTTAAAGAAGAATGTTACGTTTTTGACTTTGCCCCTGACCGAGCATTAAGACAAATTGCCGATTATAGTTGTCGTTTGAATGTAAACGAATCAAACCCCGAAGCAAAAGTTGCTGAGTTTATCAACTTCCTACCTGTATTGGCTTATGACGGCAGTTCAATGAAGCAAGTAGATGCCGCCGGAATTTTGGATATGGCAATGAGCGGGACAACCGCAACGCTTTTGGCAAGACGTTGGGAAAGTGCCTTGCTCGTAAATGTGGACAACAACACGCTTGCCCGATTGATGGCAAATGAAGCAGCAATGAAAGCTTTAATGAGCATTGAAGGCTTTAGAAATTTGAATCAAGACATTGAAACCATTATCAACAAATCAGAAGCCGTTAAAAAAGCAAAGAAAGAAGCTAATGATGAGCAACTAACTAAAAAGGAAAAGAAAGAACTTACAGATGCGGAAAAAGAATACAAAAGCCTAAGAAAACAAATACAAGAAAAGCTAATCAAGTTTGCTACTCGTATTCCTGTGTTTATGTACCTGACCGACTACCGAGAAAGAAGTTTGAGAGACGTAATCACACAATTAGAACCCGGACTTTTTAAAAAGGTGACAGGTCTTTCCGTTAAAGACTTTGAGTTATTGGTAAGTCTTGGCGTGTTCAACTCTGCCTTGATGAATGATGCCGTTTACAAGTTCAAACGCTATGAAGATGCCAGTTTGGAATATATCGGTATCAATAGACACGAAGGCGAAGATGTTGGGTTATTTGACACCGTTCTTAGCCGTCAGGATTATGAAGAGCGTTTTATCAATAATCCTTAGAAGCCCATACTTTATTTGTGGGCAAACGCATGAAAGAATGTTGTTTCGCACTCCTGTTGCTTAAAACCAAGCCTAGCTTTTTGACCTATCCCACCTATCCAAAAAAAAATAAATCTGTTTGTTTTTGTAAAAATGCTACATATAATTGCTTTAGGATATACTCACCTGACTACACGATTAAGGAATGATTTTAATGATTGCCTTTAATAGATTTTGAAAGTTTTTGTTAATTTCTCCTGAAATTTCACGCCTCTTTCTTTCCTTTGCAGAACTTTCTGAACATCCATTTATGTTAGAACAAAGAAACAAGATAGTGCAATGAGCCTTTCTACACGTTACAATCCAAAAGAAATAGAAGCTAAGTGGACGGAGTATTGGATAGCACAGAATTATTTCCATTCCGAACCTGACGACCGAGAGCCGTTTACTATTGTTATTCCGCCACCCAATGTAACGGGAGTTTTGCATATGGGGCACATGCTTAATAACACCATTCAAGATATTCTCATCCGCAAAGCTCGCTTGGAGGGTAAAAATGCCTGCTGGGTACCTGGTACAGACCATGCCTCTATTGCTACGGAAGCTAAAGTAGTACAACGTTTGAGAACACAAGGCATCAAGAAATCAGATTTAACTAGAGCCGAATTTTTGAACTATGCTTGGGAATGGAAAGAGGAATTTGGGGGTATTATCCTAGACCAGCTAAAAAAATTGGGTGCTTCCTGCGATTGGCAGCGCACGCGCTTCACAATGGAGGAGAAACTTTCTGACGCAGTAAAGAAAGTGTTTGTTAGTTTGCATGAAAAGGGGAAATTATATCGTGGGTTGAGAATGACCAATTGGGATCCAGAAGCATTGACGGCACTTTCCAGTGAAGAAGTTATCTACAAAGAGGAAAATTCGCAACTTTTTCACATAAAATATCGCCTAAAGCCTACGAAAACCAAGTACATCACCATTGCTACACAACGCCCAGAAACCATCATGGCTGATGTGGCGATTGCAGTGCATCCTGACGACCCTAGATATAGCAAGTATATTGGTCGAAAGGTGATTATTCCGATTATCAATCGAGAAATCCCAGTCATTGCGGATACTTATGTGGATATGGAATTTGGTAGTGGCGCACTAAAAATTACCCCCGCCCACGACCCCAATGACTATGAAATAGGACAAAGACATGGCTTGCCCATTATTGATATATTAACGCCCGACGGGAAGTTGAACGAAAAGGCTCAAATTCTAATCGGCGAAGACCGTTTTGCGGCGCGAAAAAAAATCAAACCCATGCTCGAAGCAGCAAATGCTTTGGAAAAAGTGACGCAATATAGTACGAAAATTGGTCGCTCCGAGCGCACTGCTGCTGTTGTAGAGCCTCGATTGACGATGCAATGGTTTGTTAAAATGAAGGAATTTGCCGCTTCTGCCCTTCAAGCCGTGAAAAGCGGCGAAGTAAAGTTCTACCCCGAACATATGTGGAACATGTATTACAGTTGGTTGAATGAAGAAAATATTCGTGATTGGTGCATTTCTAGGCAGCTTTGGTGGGGGCAACAAATTCCAGCATGGTACTACAAAGACGATATTTTTGTTGCAGAAAATGAGCAAGAAGCCCTTGAAAAAGCAAAAGTAAAGTATCCAAAAATTAAGCTATCCGATTTAAAACAAGATGAAGATGTGGTGGATACTTGGTTTTCTTCTTGGCTATGGCCCATCTCGGTGTTTGATGGTTTTGAAAATCCAAAGGAACTAGCTTACTACTATCCTACGAATACTTTGGTTACAGGTTGGGATATCATGTTTTTTTGGGTAGCTAGAATGATTATTTCTGGTTATGAATTTGCCCCTGAATTGTTAGGCAAAAATCATCCGAGAATGCCCTTCAGAGATGTTTATTTTACGGGCATGGTGCGCGACAAAGAGCGCAGAAAGATGAGTAAATCATTAGGTAACTCTCCTGATGCACTTGAACTTATTGAAAATTATGGTGCTGATGGCGTTCGCTTTGGAATGCTCTCTTCAGCGGCGGCGGGTAATGATATTATTTTCGATGCCCCCTTTGACCTCAAAACTAAAACTGCCCTCAACGAAAGTCAACGATGTGAGCAAGGACGTAATTTCTGCAATAAAATGTGGAATGCCCTTCGCCTAATCAAAGGGCTTGAAGTGGTGCAAACGCCCGTAGCAGCAATCAATGAATTAGCGCATCAATGGTTTGAACATAAATTCAACCAAATACTCGAAACCACAGAAAAAAATATGAAGGATTATCGCCTTTCCGAAACCTTGATGGATTGGTACAACTTTATCTGGGGGGACTTTTGTTCTTGGTATTTGGAGATGATAAAACCTACCTACGGAGCGCCAATCGACCAAATAACATTGGATAGAACCCTTCATCTTTTTGAGCAACTAATGACGGTGTTGCACCCGTTTATGCCATTTGTAACCGAAGAAATCTGGCATCAACTGAAGGAAAGAGAAAAAGGGGAAGATTGTGTGATTAGTGCCTATCCAAGAGCAAAAGCGTTTGATAAAACAATGATTAAAAAAGTGGAACAGGCGAAAGAAGTAATTGCTAAAGTACGTGAAATCCGAAACAATAAAGGTATTTCGCCAAAGGAGGCGCTGAACCTTTCCGTTCAACAATCCAATGCGGTGAATACACTTTTTGCTTTAGATGGATTGAAAAGTATGATCATAAAAATGGCAAATCTAAGTGCCTTTGAAACTACTCAGCAGGAGGAATTGCCCAATACCATTGCTTTTGTGTTGGGTACAGAAAAATACTTCTTAGAAGTGCAGTTAGAGATTGATGTGGACGCAGAGCGAGAAAAATTAACTGCTGAGTTGGAACATCAACGTCGTTTTTTGCAAGATGTAATGAAAAAATTAAGCAACGAACGTTTTGTGAGTAGCGCACCCACCGCAGTAGTGGATAAAGAGCGAAAAAAACTCGCCGATGGTGAAGCACGCATCAAAATACTGGAAGAAAGTTTGGCGCAGTTAAATGAATAGAAATTTATAATGACTGATGATGAATTATAAAACCATCAGTCATTATGAATTTTATTACCTATTACTTCAAAGCACTCTTAATGGCTTTGTCCAAATTGCTTACGCCAAAAGAAGTAAATCCTTTAGCCTCATATATTATCTTTCCTTCTTTATCCACAATAAAATGAGTGGGATAGCCTTCTACGTCAAATTGATCAGCTAATTTAGAGCTGTTAGCTATAATATTATAATGAAATGCTGTTTCCTTAATAAAAGATTGAAGCGCTTTCTCATTATCCAGTGCCAATCCGAGAAAAACCACCGCTTCTGTTTTATATTTTTCTACTAATTCATTCAATTCTGGCATTTCCATAATACAAGGTTTGCAGTTGATAAACCAAAATTTTATAACAATAATTTT
>DAITMC010000021.1:0-12829 GCA_036835365.1 Saprospiraceae bacterium | reverse complement strand
GCCATGGTCAGTTTAAGCCCATCTTTATCATAAAAGGCGGTATTCATCATATCTATCTTTAACTCTTTAGTGGGGTCATAGGTGGAAAAGTCTAACTTTTTTAAGTTATCCCACGGTTTCCCAACATTGGATGCTGTTTGTGCGAAAACACCAATTGATAGTAGCTGAATAGAAAAAAGAATTACGAATTTTTTCATAAAAAATGCTTTTTCATAAGAACGTCTTTAATTTAATTGTTGTTGTTGGAGATTACATTTTTAAGACAAAATGACCTTTTATAATTGTCCTAACTGAACTCTCAGCGGATAGGCATAATCCAACCACATTCGCTCAATAGTAGCAACATCGGGCTTTCCATCAAAAGTAATGAAGCGATAAGCAGCATGATACTGTTCCTTTGGCGCAATATAAAAAGCATCTTCTACCATAGGTGAAAAACAGAAATACGGCATGGTTGGATGGACACGAATGGGTTGTGGAAATCTAAAATTATCAGGATGTCCAAAGATAATTATCCCCGCCGATTTACCATTAATTTCACCAAAAGCACACACCCAATTTGGACGGGTATGATTACTTTCAGCCGCATTTTTCCCCTCACTGGTGAGTATTTGCATTGGTTGCTGATAGTGCATAGTGTCCTCCTTATTCCAAAAAGCACTACCTCTAAAAGCCATACCGCCATAATGATAACGATTAATAAATAATGTATCCAAAGTGATGTTTTTGTGCGTTGACGTAAGGTCGAAAATAGGATGGCTATTTGTAGCATAGAAATTAAATGCTAATATTTCATGCAGCACGTTTATTTGTTCCGCCCCTTTTTCATTGACGGTACAATGAAAAAGTTCATCTTCAAAACTAGCATATTGCTCTGCTGTTGTTTTTAGTATTATATTTTCGCCTTTTGACTTTACGTTACCTGTCAAGCGTTGTTGATTCCAGAAGTCAACTGGTTTATTTTGAAAAGTAGTGTTCACCCAAGCATTAAAAATACCATGTTGGTGGCGATGCCCTTCGGGAAAATCATCCGTCAAAACAACGCCTTGAGGACTTTTTACCACATGAAAAAAGCCACTTTTTTTATAATAGTCAGGACTGCCTTGAGGTGGCATTTTAGTGCTAATGTTATATTGAAGCGCATTATAAATATTCACTTCTGCTACTGCAATAGTTAGGTTGGTAATACTTTGTTTAGTGTACAGTTGATAAGTTCTTTCTTGACCTTTTTCTAAAGGACAGTCTAAAATAAATACAAAATGTGCTAAAAAAGGATTATCTACTGATTGCTTTATAAAATGAAGTGCTAAAGTATCTTTCCGCTCTACATTTATAACGCTATTATAAAAGCTAGGCGCAACAAACGATATGGGTGTTTCTTGCCTATCATACGCACCTGCTGATATATTGAGTGTATGTTGAGCTACGATTGGAGATAGGGCAAATAAAAACAGAAGACAATTGAGTAGTTTCATTTTCGTTTTGTTGAATAAAAGTTAACTTACTTTTCTATAATAGAATAACCATTTATTTTTTATTTGTGTATTATTTCTTGGTTTAACATATTGTTTCAGATGGAGTAAATAATTTGCAAGTCAATACGGTTAAATCGTCAGGATAATCCTGTTGCTCACCAATAAATTGATTAGCCATTTTTACAAGTTCTTCATTAAATGACCGAGCCGTGAGTTTATAGTTATTTTTAACAAATTGCTCTAAGAAGTTCAAATCCAGATAGTTGCCTTGTTGATCTTGGATATCAGTTAAACCATCTGTATAAATGAGCACCATGGCTTCTTCTTCAATTTTCACTTTGCCAATTTCCAGAAAAGGCAATTCTTCAAACGCCCCCAATATGGTAGTGCCTTCATTCAGCATTTGTGCTTTTCCTTGCTGCACCAAAATAGGAGGATTATGCCCAGCATTGACATATCGAAGTTTTTTAGTGTTCATATCGTATTCCGCTACAAAAAACGTGATGTGTCGCTCGCCATCAGTAATTCTAAATAGTGCTTGGTTGACATCGCGCACAAAGTTTTTCATCTTGGATTGTTTATCCACTAAAGTGCGAAAAATACCATGAAAATTTGCCATTAGCAATGCGGCGGCAAGACCTTTACCAGAAATATCACCAATACAAAAGACGATTCGCCCATCGCCAAATTCCATAAAATCAAAATAGTCGCCGCCTACGCTAAGGTGTGGTTGATAGATACTGTCCAGTTCGTAGCAGTCCTTTGAAGGTAGTTGCTTAGGGACTAAACTGCGCTGCATGGAGCTAGCTAGTTCCATTTCTCGACGCAGTTTTTCTTGTTCAATTTGCCTTTTGAACAATCGTTTATTTTCAATAGCTACGGCAATTACATTGGTTAAGGTAGTGATAAACTGTACTTTATCGTACATATCATCATCTTCTTCAAAGCCACCTAAAAAGACATAAGCAATAGGCAAGTCTTTGTGAGAAACGGTGATAACAATATCAAATTGACTGATGAGCGGATGCTCGGAATCGCTCAGGCGATCCATAGAAGTATAACCTTTCAATAGCTGGCGAATATCCATTTGAAGCAACTTTGCATCTATACCGATGGAAGCACTACAGATCCACATATTACCCGATTGGACATACAAACCCATTTTTTTGATCCCCATTTCGTAGCTCAAAAAGGACTTGTACATATCGAACAATTCTTTCGCAGATACGTTGTTGTTAATCGCTTGAGTGATGCTCAACAAGCGAGTAATTTGAACCTGTTTGAGGTTTAATTCCTTTTCTAGTTGCTCTATCCTGCTCAATTTTTTCTTTAGTTCTAACAAATTGTTCATAAAGGGTTCGTTAATGTGATGCTCTCGCTCATTTCAAAGGTAAGTCAGATTTGTGGAATCCTAAATACTTTTCCCTTTTTTTGGACAATAAATTAGCCAATTGCTTTTTAGATAGGATAACTGACAAAAAAAGAAGGATTAAATGTGCTTGTTCCTTCATTTAATGACTAAAAAGCGTGCCTTCTTTGGCTAGCTGTTTCAAATCGCGAATGAGCAATCGGCGACGATTAAAGGTAATAATATTCTTGGTTTTCAATTCGTTGAGTACAGTGGTAACGGTTTGGCGTGAGGTAGCGGTCAAGTTGGCAATTTCTTGATGGGTCATAAAGCCTTTTACTAAAGTTTCATAGCCCACAGGTCTGCCATGTTTTTCTGCTGATTCTAGTAAAAACTCAATAACCCTAGTACGAGAATCTTTAAATATCAACGATTCTAGCCGCTGCTCTAACTTCAATGCACGAGCACCAATTATTTGCATAAAAAATAAACCTAGCTTGCTATAATGCTGCAATAGCAAGTTAACCTCATTTTTGTTGAGGATACAAACCGTTGTTTCCTCAACGGCAAGAGCAAAATCTCGGCGTTTTTCTACTCCCATTAGTATCATTTCGCCAAATACTTCTCTTGGGTTTAAAATAGCTTTTGTAATTTGTTTTCCAGCATCGCTATAAACAGCTATTTTTACTTGCCCACTTGTGATAAAGTAAACTTTATCCGCATGTTCATTGGGCATATAGATAAATTCTCCTTTTTTGAAGGTTCTGGTATTATGGTTTTCGTGGGCGTGTTTGGTTTTTATTGGGCAAAAAAGATTCATGATATCTGTATCTTCTAAGTACCAAAATGCTTTTTCGTTTGACATTAGCTGTAATATTTTGTTACTCTTCAAACAAATGAATTGTAAATTTATCAAATTATTTGTCAGCTAGAAATAGATTTTCCTAGCTGTGTTTTTTAACATGTAAATTTGTGACATGAAAAAAAATAACCGACAAAAAATGACCCAATTTTTGATAGGTATATTCCTGATTATGCTATTTATTTTTTGGCTATCGCCTCACTTACAACACTCTAAAGTAAATCAATATATTCAAGAAAACGATATTGAGGTCAAAGCATTGTTCTACACAGAAAGTCCCACTAGCAGAAACGCTACTTTTGAGCTAGAACAGAGGAGAATCGGGAAAAAAGATAGGCAAAAGAAGATTGAACTAGATTAATGACCTGTTAACACTTGTTGAAGCTTCTGTTGTTAATTGATAGGCACTGTTAATCAATGGCAGCAACACGTTGAAATACTTGCCATCGTCTTGCACCACCACTAATTCATTAGTAATCAAACGATAGCGACTTTTTATATTAGCTAGTCCTACTTTTGTGGAATCCATCACTTGTTGTTTACGCTGTAAATTATTCGTTACGACCAATTTATCTTCTTCATTGATGTAAACTTGAATATGCAGTGGTCTTTTGGCAGAAATAATATTATGTTTAACGGCATTTTCAAATAGAATTTGCATCGAAAAGGGCACGATCTGGTGTTGCAAATACGAAGTGGGTACGTCAATATTCACGATTAGATTGCCTTTGAAACGTTCTTGTTGTAAGAAAACATAGGATTGCAAAAAGTCTAATTCCTCTGATAAGGGCACTAAAGGAGCTTCTTTGACCTCTAGAATGTAGCGATAAACATGAGCAAGTTGGTTTAAAAACCGAGTGGCTAACGTTGGATCTTCCTGAATGATATTGACTAAAGTATTCAAGCTATTGAATAAAAAATGTGGATTTACTTGATTGCGCAGCCCTTCTAATTGCGATTGTAGATGATCGCGCTTGGCTTTTTCTTTTTCTATAATAGATGCTTTAAGTTGATTATAAAAATAAACACCTTCGTAAATAGCTAAACAAAAAAGGGTAATAAAAGTAGCCGCAATAATAGACTGATTATCAAAAGGTGGTGCACCAAATTGTTGCATCATAGGTGAGCAAATATACTTGCTGAATAAAATACCAACCACCACAATAGCAAAAAACAAAATAGTGGGTATTTTGAACAAAAGTCGTTTTTGCGTATCTTTGAATTGAGGGAATCGCCTCCTAAATAAAATAGTAATGCCTCTTGCCCCTTCCCAGTAAATGAAGGTGTACATTATACTTAATACACCAAAAGTGGTATAATCCGTCCAACCTTTCCATTGGTAGTTTAGAAAAGTGATAGGAATAAGAAAACCAATGATTGGCACACCAAAAACGCGAAGCCAAAAATCGTTAAACCCTAAATAAAAGCAAGTTTCATTAAACCGACGAAACATGAGCCATAGAAAGTTTTTACTTAGTACAACGATTTAGCTGTTGAATTATCTGCTTTCCCAACTCAACGATTCAACAGCTAAACAATGATTAAAACTGCAAGCGATACATAAAGTCTGGAAAAAAGCCAATCTGATAAACTGTATTCACTTGATTGGTCAAACGATTGTACCGCTCAACAAAGATATTCTGATTATTCGTAACATTTTGAATATCAAAATAAAATTGATGCGATAATTTTCGCTTCGCACTATTCATGCGCATTCCAAATTTGACATCCCAGCGCAGGTAGGGTGCATATTGCAAGCTAAACGCCTGTTCTTCCAACCTTACTTCGCTACCCATTGCTTTAGATGCTGACAAATCAATTGGTGTGTAATAGCGCCCACCTGCCGTAGTGAATTTGGTATCGAATGTAAGCGATATGCGCTTGTTCAACGCAATTTCTTTACCTGCTAAAAAGTTCAGCACATACTGATTATTAAAGGTGGTGTTGCGCTCCACGCCATCGCTGCCTTTGTATTTGGAATCAAATAAAGATGCCGTAAGTAAGGTGTAATAGCCTTTGCTATAAAATTTTTCAATCGTTAGTTCCACCCCTGTGTTGTAACCAGTGCCTTCGTTTACCAAGCCATAAGCATCGTTGGGGAAGCCAAAATCTGCACCAACATTGAGCATGGAGAAGCTAGAAGGTATTACTTCTATCGGTACACGGTCAATAGCTTGGTAATAAGTTTCGATTTTTCCTCGCCATTCTTTACCCAATTTTACGTCGTAACCTAACACAAAATGATTGCTTCTGGTAAATTTCAAGTTGCGATTCGATGCTATCAACTCACCCGTATTAACAGGCTCTTGAAGGAGTAAAATAGGAAGTGGCTGATTTTGTTGATGCAAACCATATCCTATGTTGATAGTTTGGTTTGCCGCTACATTCCAACTTAATGCCAATCGAGGCTCTAAAACAAAATTATTATTCAAATCAAGGTATTGTCCATGTAAACCTGCGTTTAAGGTCAAAGCGGAATTGAGTCGGTATTTTGTCTGGGCAAAAGGCTGTATGATAGTTGCTCCGCCCTCAAAGTCATAGACTAGAAAAGCATCAGGCAAGCCGTCGCCATCTAAATCGGGTGTTCCGTCGCGGGTAATGTTCTCCAGTTTAAGTTGCTCTCGCTCTAATAAAACCCCTGAGCGAAAGGTGAGTCTAGCGTTCGCTTTATGATTAACATAGCTTGAGAGGGAATAACGGTTTGTAGCGTTATTTATATCAAAAATTCGGAGTTCTAGTTCTCTGTTTTCATCTATGGGCAAAAAGCGGTCTTGCGTGAAGATATTTTCTGAGTTGGAAGCAGCAATTACGGTACGAATGTAGGTTTTGTTGCCGATAAGATAATTGTGTTTCAGACCAATAACCCCAAATTGAGATTCGGCATAGGAATTTTCGTCAGGTGCTGCAAATAAATCTGTTTCGTCCACTTCATTGCGGTCAAAGTTAATATCGCTTGCACCGCCGATACCAAATAAGCTGAACTTGCCCAGTTTTGAATCGCCAAAGTCAATCTTAAAAGCAATATCTCGATAGTTGGGAATGGCATTTGTGCCAACATTTAATCCTACTTCTTGTGCAAGGCTAACAAAAGAGTAACGTCCTGCCACGAGATAGGAACTGCCATTGCCTTTTTTGAGTGGTCCCTCCGCCATCGCTTCTACCCCTGTAAATGCCCCCATTTGGAGCATAAACTCTGAACGGTCTCGGTTACCGCTTCTAAAACCTAAGTCAAAAACACCCGCTAGTGCGTTGCCATATTCCGCAGGAAAAGCACTCGTCATAAAATCAGAATTTTTTAACAAATTAGTGTTTAGCGCGCCCACAGGTCCGCCTGTTGTGCCTAATGTAGAAAAATGATTAGGATTGGGAATAGGAATACCCTCTAATCGCCAAAGTACACCAGTAGGTGAGTTCCCGCGAATAACAATATCGTTCCTAGAATCATCGGCGGTGGCTACACCTGCAAAATTGCCTACCAAACGCGCCACATCGCCACGCCCACCAGAGTAGCGATTGACTTCTTCCAAGCTGAATGTCCGAGCAGAAACGGCTGCCATTTCATTAATCGCTTTGTCTTTTTCCGCATCAGCCGTGACTACGACTTCTTGAAGGGAGGCTAGCGATTCTTCTAAACTCAGTTCCAAAATAACTTCCTTCCCAGCCGTAACAACAACATTAGGAATAGTCATTGAGGAATAACCTAAGTAACTGATTTGTAAGGCTTGTCTGCCTAACGGGACGTTCTCCAATCGGAAATAGCCGTTAGCATCAGTAGTAGTGCCCATAGGTATATCTCCTACTAAGGCAACGGTAGCGCCAATCAGTGGCACTTCTGATTGTTTGTCTAAAATAATGCCTTTGATGGTTTGTGTCTGCGCTAACAAAGTCGCACTTAAAAGTAACATAGCAACCCAAGAGAATAATTGCTTTTTCATCATCATTTTTTTTTGATCAAGTGAATAAAAACGGGTGATTTTTTGTCTTGCGCCAAAAATGATGGAAAAAGCAGCACAGGCAAAACGAATTGTAGCTGAATTGTTAAAAACAAAGGTTGAATGGTAAGACAGTTTTTTTGATGAGGAGTTTATAACATTAAAACAACAGCCTGATTCATAAAAAACTAAAAATCAATATTTTAATTGGTATATTTTTGAATTTTTAGTTCAATTTGCCTGCTGAGATAGCCCAAAAACTCATTGCGAGTTTTTAAGAATGATTAGTAATACATGCTGATGCCTTTGTATGTGTCGCATCACCAAGTAGCTTTGTGATTTTACAAGGCTAGGAAAAGTTTTTTGAACAATTGAGGCGTTACTTTCTGAACTCATAGAATATTCCTTTTTTGTGTGCATCTGAGGGTAGATACAAGTTCAAAACTAATTTTAAAACCTCCATTGAAAGCATAAAATTTTTATATACAGTTAGGCAATTTTATGTATCTTTACATCATAAAGTAAATATGCTTGAAAAAAACACAAAACATATTATTTCGCTCAACACTCTTTCTATTTCTAATACTCAGTATTGTTCTTCAGCAATTTTGTGCGCATGCACTGGCGTATGATAAAAATCTAAAGGTAATAGCTGAGGGCAGCTCAGTTCGTTATTATGTAATCTCTGAAATAGATGATATAAATGCTCTTCAAAAAAATAATTTTTATGCTGCATCTCCTTATGGCAGCGAAGAAAATGAAGAGCAGGAAGAAAAGCAGACAAAAGACAATCATGAAAGTAATCTTGACTTTGTAATTGATTATTTTTTCTGTAATGCAATTACGCTGCGAAATAATTCACAACTTTTTTCCTTCAATGCTGAACTTTCAGCTCGCCCCTTAATACCACTCTACATCTTATTCCATTCTTGGAAGCATTTTCTATGTTGATTTTTCTAATATTTTCTTAAAAAAGTTTTGCCTTATAAAATCCGTTTTTGATTTAAAACGGCATTAAATTCTATTTAAAAATCAATAGAAAATAAAGTTTATGTTAACACATGGATTTACTATTGATACCTTGCGAAAAGATGCTTTTGCAGGAATTGTCACTGGCTTAATCGCTGTTCCGCTTACAATTGGAATTTGCCTAATGTCAGAATATCCTATAAAGACTGGACTTGTAACAGTCATCTTTGCCTGTATCATTAGTTTCATAACATTTTTATTTCGCCCTGGGAATTATGTGGGTACGCCAGGCGTAGCTGCGGGACTGGCTCCTGTTCTAGCGCTTTCTATTCATAAATTTGGGGTAGAAAATATGCCTTTTCTGATATTTCTAACGGCCTGTTCGCAAGCAATTGTATGGCGTTACAATCTTCAGAAATACATTCTGAAAATAGTACCAAACTATTTGATTGAGGGTTTACTGGCAGGGATTGGTTTGAAAATAGCCCTCAAGTTTTTGCCCTACACTTACGAGGTGTTGCAAGAAGAAAGTGAATGGCTAAATACCGAGCGCTTGCAAATCATTGTAATTTCTCTAGGCTCAATGTTTTTATTTCTATATTTATTCGCTAAGTATAGAGCTAAATATCCTGCTATTCCATATCTAGCAATTATTGTAAGTGCTATTTTAATTGGTGCTAATATGAGCATTCCTATGTTACACATTGAAGATACATCCATATCATTAGGATTGCCCTTTCCCGATTTTTCAAAATTACCACCTTTGCTTTTCGCAGAGTTGATTGGCTATGCAATGATGCTGTCTCTGATTGATGTTATTGAACAAGTAATGAGCAATGCCGCTATTGAAAAGTTAGACCCACTTGAACGACCTTGCAACACAAATAATAGCTTACTTGCCATCTGGATTGCAAATCTTGGTTCGAGCTTATTTGGAGGTATGACTAACCTTGACGGTCTTGCAAAGAGTACCACCAATGCGTTAGCTGGTGCGGTAACAAAAGTTTCCAACTTATTTACGGCTTTGGTTTTATTCGTGTTTGTATTATATCCGTTTTTATTAGAGCATCTACCAGAATACTCCCTCGCGGTACTGATGATTTTTACTGGATGGAAAATGATAGCTGGGCTAGTCCATGTAGCATCCTACGGAAAATACTCGCTCATTCTTGCTCTGTTCTGTGGAATTTTGGTCTTTGAGTTAGGAATTTTTGAAGGATTGGTCATTGTGCTAATTATTCATGCCCTCATCACATTTTTCATTTACAAACATGAACAAATGCACACTTGGCAAATTCTAAAAAAATTCATAGACAAGTTTACCGAACCTATCCACCCTCATAGTACTGAAACTATGTTCGTGGAAAAGGACAATATCACAGGTGGATTACAGTACAAAAGCAAACAACACTACGCATCGGAGAAGAAAAGTCTTAACGACTTTATCAACGACTGGGCATTTGCCATCAATAACCACAATCTCTTGAGCGTAATTAGTGCATACGATTATCAAGGATTGCTATGGGGAACTTTTGCTAAGGAGCTTAGAGCTGGACATCCAAACATCAAAAAGTACTTTGAGCATTTGTTTGAATTGGACAATGTAAAAGTGCATTTCATCAATGGAGAAACCAGGCAGTACAAAGATATATTCATTCAGTCTGGGGCTTACGAATTTACCTTTTTGAAAAAAGGGATACCGACTAAAGCACCTGCTCGCTATTCCTTTGTATGTAAAAAGGAAAAAACAGGTTGGTATATCCTAGAGCATCATTCATCTGAATTTCCTAGTTAACAATCATTCATTGACAATTAAAATAAAAAAAATGACAACAATAATCGCAACATCAATTTTTGTACTTGGTATAATCATTGTATTGAGTATCGCTATTGTAAAGCAAGGCAACATAGGGGTTATTACTCGTTTCGGAAGATACAACCGTATTGTATATGCCGGTATAAACTTTAAGATTCCTTTACTGGAAAATGTATATAAACGAATTTCGGTTCAAAATCAATCTATTGAATTGGAATTTGCTGCAATCACTTGCGACCAAGCAAATGTAATTTTTAAAGCCTTGATTCTTTATGCTGCAAAAGACGAACAAGAAGAGACCATTCGTAAAATCGCTTTTCGCTTTGTGGATGATAAAAGCTTTATGCAAACGCTGGTAAGAAGTGTGGAAGGGTCTATCAGAGCCTATGTCGCTACTAAAAAACAATCAGAAATCCTTCGTCTCAGAAACGAAATTGTGCAAGCAGTAGTTGAACACTTGGAACACTCATTGAACGATTGGGGATATCATCTACTCGATTTACAAGTAAATGATATTTCCTTTGATGAAGCCATTATGCGTTCAATGGCGCAGGTCGTAGCGAGTACTAATATGAAAATGGCTGCCGAAAACGAAGCACAGGCACAATACATCACAAAAGTTCGCTCCGCAGAAGCAGAAGCAAAAGCAATAAGAGTTAAGGCAGAGGCAGAAAAAGATGCTTACGGATTAAGAGGAGAAGGCAATACTTTATTCAGAGAAGGTATAGCCAAAGGCTTAGTTACCGCAGGGAAAATAATGGAAACCAATGAAATTCCTGCCGAATTTATGCTTTTCACCATGTGGCTTGACGGGATGAAACATATCTCTGAACACAGTAAAGGGAATATTTTATCTTTCGATGGTTCAAATGATGGATTTGAAAAAACGCTAAAACAGATGCAGGGATTGACCAATTTGAAGCTAGAAGCAAAGTATAGTGCATTATAAAATTAGAATAAGCAGTTAAGTTAAAAAGCTACTTAAAACAAAATGTACTCTTGCAAGTAGTATAAGTCAACGCCGAAAGCAAAACTTGCAAGGGTATATTTTTTCATTACACGAAATTAATCAAACAAAAAAAATTCCTTGCCCTCAAAAAATAAAACTCCGCAACTACACAAGACAATGACTAAGTTGCTACATTTCACTAGCAGATATTTCAAATTTATAGTTAAGAAAGAGTAGAAACTGCCATTTCAAGGCAACAGAGTTATAGTCGGCTTATCTTCTAGTTTTAATAGAATATCTATCAATTTTAGTAGTTATTCCTTGAAAAACTTGCCTTTTGTGAATAATTTTTATTTCTTTAAAAAGGTTTAATAATTTTGAACAAAATAAGATAGTTGAGTCCAGAAACAACTTAATCAAACGGGGCGATACCGAAAAGCCTTATGAGTAGGAACTAAATAAATAAAAATCAGCTTTATGGCAAACTACAAAATCGAAGAAATCGAAGGCATTGGACCAGTTATGGGCGAAAAGTTGCGCAATGCAGGTATTAACACCACAGATAAGTTACTAGAAGGAACAAAAACGCCAAAACAAAGAAGTGATTTAGCAGAGTCCACAGGTATCTCATCAAAGTTAATCCTTCGATTCGCCAACATGGCGGATTTATTTAGAATTAACGGCGTTGGACAAGAGTTTGCAGAGCTATTAGAAGCCGCTGGTGTGGACACCGTACCAGAATTGGCGCAAAGAAAAGCAGATAACTTAACAGCAAAAATGGAGGAGGTCAACGCAGAAAAAAAATTGACTCGCAGAACACCTTCTTTAAAAGAAGTAGAAAAATGGGTAACTGAGGCAAAAGAGCTACCTAGAGCATTGGAATACTAATAGATAATAAAAAAGCCTGAACATTGCAGCTACGTCATTTACCTTAAAGCAAAATGACATAGCTGCAACTATTACACTGCCACCCTAGCTTTTATAGTGGGGTAAGGCGTATAATCAACTAATTCAAAATCATGGAATCGAAAAGCAAAGATGTCTTTTACCGCCGGATTGAGTTTCATCGTCGGCAAGGTTCTCGGTGTTCTACTTAGTTGTAAATGAGCCTGTTCTACATGGTTGTTGTACAAATGAACGTCTCCGAAAGTATGAATAAACGCTCCTAATTGCAAATTGCATACTTGTGCCATCATCATGGTCAGTAGTGCATAGGAAGCGATATTGAAAGGCACACCCAAAAATACATCTGCCGAACGTTGATAAAGTTGGCAAGATAATTTTCCATCCACTACATAAAACTGAAATAAGGCATGGCAAGGCGAAAGCGCCATATCGGGTAAGTCGGCAACATTCCAAGCGTTAACAATAATCCTACGTGAATCTGGATTATTCTTTAAGGTTTCGACTGCCTGCTCAATTTGATTGATGGTATTGCCATTTTTAGTTGCCCAACGCACCCATTGCTGACCATAAAT
>DAITMC010000020.1:0-25645 GCA_036835365.1 Saprospiraceae bacterium | reverse complement strand
TCAATCAAAATGAGCCAACAGCGACATTTGCAGCGCAGTATATTCAAGATGCAAAGGACTTTTTAGCGCAGGTAATTCACATTAGGAAAAATCAACTAGCAGCAGCCAATGGTATGGATAAAGAAGTGATTGCGGATTATTACAAAGCCTAAACTTAAATTAACGATGTGTAAAACAATCATTCCTAAAATTACCCTTGTAGGTGCTGGACCCGGAGACCCTGAATTGATTACGCTCAAAGGTTTGCGTGCTATTCAATCGGCTGATGTTATTTTGTATGATGCCCTCATTGCAAAAGCGTTGCTGGATGATGCACCAGAAGATGCGCTCAAAATATATGTTGGCAAAAGAGCCAATCAACATAAACACAGCCAAGAAAATATTAATCTCCTGATGGTGCAGTATGCGCTACTTCATGGTCATGTAGTGCGTCTGAAAGGGGGAGACCCTTTTGTGTTTGGTAGAGGGCATGAGGAAATGGTGTTTGCGCAGTCGTTTGATGTGCCGGTAGAAGTAATTCCGGGCATTTCGAGTGCTATTGCACTGCCTGAATTGCAAGGCATTCCTGTAACGCGTAGAGGAATGAATGAAAGTTTTTGGGTTTTGACAGGCACTACTCAATCGGGACAGTTATCGCAGGATTTGATATTGGCAGCGCAATCCACGGCTACGGTTATCATCTTAATGGGAATGCACAAATTGGCAGAAATTGCCGACTTGTTTATAGAACAAGAAAAGCAAGCCACTCCAGTAATGCTTATTCAGCATGGTTCGTGCCAGAATGAAAAAGTAGTTGTAGGTTGTGTAGCAAACATTGTTTATCAAGCGCAAGTGGCACAAATAGGAACGCCGGGTATCATTGTTATTGGCAATGTGGTAAGTTTGCATCCTCAATTTGAGCAGAACAAAGTACTTCAAGCAGTTGAAGTGATTTAAGTGTAAGGTAGCATAAAGCTATCTATTTCTTTTATTAAAAATTGAACATCATATGACAGCAACATTAACAGATGCTTCTATCAATTGGAAGGCTCAAAGTGTTGATTATCTGAACAAAGTGTTTGAACCGTTGCATTATAAAGAACGCATAGAACTACTTTATGAGTTCTTCTACATGCAAGATGTGTTAGTGACGACTTCTTTTGGTGCAAATTCTGTTTTTCTATTGCATTTGTTGCATCAGGTTTGTCCAGAGCAGCGTGTTTTTTTTATTAACACGACCTATCATTTTAAGGAGACTTTAGCGTATAAGGATTATCTAACGCAACTTTATGATCTCAATTTGATTGAAGTTTTTCCGCAAGAGGAAGAAAATCGTATGACCACAGAAGAAAAGTGGTGGATGGAGCATCCCAAGATGTGTTGCACCATCAACAAGGTTGTTCCTTTGGAACCCATAAAAGCACAGCACAAAATTTGGATGTCGGGTTTAATGGCTTACCAAACGGAGTTTCGTTCAAATCTACGTATATTTGAACAGCAGGGTGATATCATCAAGTTTCATCCCTTAATTGATATGGAAGAAGGGGAATTTTTATATCAAGTAGCTTACAACAAATTGCCTCGTCATCCATTGGAAAAGCATGGTTATAGTTCAATTGGTTGCGAACATTGTACAGCAAAAGGAGAAGGGCGAGAGGGACGTTGGAAAGGGACAGAAAAAAAAGAGTGTGGATTGCATTCGAGTTATTTTGTCAATAAATTAGAACAAAAGTCGTAAAATCATTCGCTCGCATGATAAACATCAGCGAGAAAGCATAAAGAAGTTCATATGCTTGTAAAATTATTGGGTCAGAGTATTGTTTTTTTGAATTGTTTTAGTTCATGTTTGCTCATCTACATAGCGGAATAAAACAAATTCTTATTTAAAGCATTATTCAATAACTATTATTTAGACTTAGACTAACAAATTTTAACATAAATGATAAAAACAGATATTCTTATTATCGGAGCAGGACCTGTAGGTTTATTTACTGTTTTTGAGGCAGGACTACTAAAGCTAAAATGCCACTTAGTGGATGCACTCCCGCAAGTAGGTGGCCAATTAACTGAAATTTACCCTAAGAAACCTATATATGACATCCCAGGTTATCCAGCAGTCAATGCTGGTGAATTGGTGGATAATTTGATGAAGCAAATAGAACCCTTCCAACCAACATTCACCCTAGGGGAGCGTGCTGAGGTCATTGAGCGTTTGGAAGATAATTCTTTTTTGCTGACCACAAGCAGAGGGACAAAAATAAATGCGCCTGTGATTGCAGTGGCCGCAGGTTTAGGGGCTTTTGAGCCAAGAAAACCACCTATTGATAACATTGAGCGATTTGAAAATGATAAAGGCGTAGCCTATTTCGTACGCGACCCGGAGGTATATCGAGATAAAAAAGTGGTGATTGCAGGCGGGGGAGATAGTGCATTGGATTGGACTATTTTTCTAGCCGATGTGGCTAAAGAAGTAACGCTAGTACATCGTAGAGCAGAATTTAGAGGCGCATTAGATAGTGTTGAAAAGGTACATCAGTTGGACATGGAAGGTCGAGTAAAAATGATTACCGATGCTCAAGTAGTGGGATTAGAAGGTAAAACCCATTTGACAGAAGTGACCATTAAGCATAAAAATTTAGGCACTTTCACTAAAGAAGCAGATGAGTTTATTCCACTTTTTGGCTTAACGCCTAAGCTTGGACCTTTGGAAAACTGGGGTTTGGAAATTGAAAGAGGTGCACTCAAAGTAAATACGTATGATTACAGCACTAATGTACCGGGTATCTATGCTATCGGCGACATTAATACCTATCCTGGTAAATTAAAACTGATTCTTTGTGGTTTCCACGAAGCAACTTTAATGTGCCAATCAGCTTTCAAATATATTTATCCCGATAAGAAATTGAGCTTTAAATATACGACGGTTATGGGGGAGCAGGGTATTTTAGCAACAGCTTCAAAGGTGGCTTCTTAGAGAAGAGGTTAGGTATTAGGTTAGAGCAAAAAGCGATCTACCTAATACCTAAAGATGAAAACTTGTCTAGTTCCTTACAACCCAACACTAAAAAATGATACAAATAACAGTAGTTGATAGAGAAGGCAAAAAGCACGAATTAGAAGCTCCTACGGATATGAACATGAACATCATGGAAATCTGTAAAGCCTATGAACTGCCGGTGAAAGGTACTTGTGGTGGTATGGCGATGTGTTCTACTTGTCATTGTTATATTTTGAGTGATCATGACTTACCAGAAATGCGCCAAGCAGAAGAAGATATGCTCGATCAAGCTTTTTTTGTGGAGGATAATAGCCGCTTGGGCTGTCAGTTAATGTTAAATGATGATATGGATGGCTTAGTGATTCATCTAGCCCCAGAAAATGAAGACTAATAGCGTATCTGAGGATTAAGAAAATTAGCTAGATATTATCAACAAGTATTTTGATAATACCAATTTTACATATCTTTACATTCAGTTAATATTAGCTAGGTAAAAGATAGATTTAGGTAATGAAAAAAGTGCTTGTTATTTGTGCGGATAAAGATGCAAAAGACCAAATTGCGGCTGGTTACTTGCGCTTTTATGGACATAATTTTTTGGAAGTATTCCCCATTTCCAATTCGCTTTCCAACCAAGATTTAGCCTATAAAGTGATGCTGGAAGATGGTATCAACATAGCTCAATCGTTGACTTACACTTTTGAAAATTTATCAGAACAACAGTTTGATTTTTCTATCCTTATTACCACCACTAAAGAAGTGGAATTGCCCGCAACGCTGGAAAGCAAAAAGCAATTGGTGTGGAAGCTAAAAGGTAATATAGATAAAACAGCGACAAGTGAGGAGCAACTACAATATTTCCAAGAAGTGCGAGAGCAACTAAAAACCTTAGTGGTAAAATTTGTCGGTAAAGAATTATTGGTTTCAAGTGAATATCTTTTTTCACTGAAATAAAGGGTTCAAGTTCAAAGACTAAGGAATTAAGCGGCCTTACTTTAAAGCCCAACGTATTATTATTTGAGCCATAAAATTCATTAGCATCGAACAAAACTGTTAACAAATCGTTATCAAGCAGTTTGCATCTTAGCATAAAAGTAGGTGTTATATTTGCAGCATGAAAAAAGGATTCCTTTACAGGATTTGTTCAAAAAAAATTAATTTAATAACTAAAATTCATTCAACAATGTTGTCAAAATTAAATTTAAGTTTTTTGGTATTAGCAGTTGCACTGTTAGTAAGTGCTTGCGCCAGCGAAGATAAAAGCGTGAGAGACACTGCGTTACAAAGCCTTGCGCCAAATAATGCAATGACACCGAACTCGCCTATGGCAGTAGGTGAAGATGACGCACCAGTAACACCAGTTGGCCCAACTACAACAATGAGTTTCGATGAAATGACTTTTGATTTTGGAACCGTAGCTGATGGTGAAAAAGTGCGCCACGCTTACAAATTTAAAAATACAGGTTCAGAGCCATTAGTCATCAGCAATGCTACTGGTAGTTGTGGCTGTACCGTGCCACAATGGCCACAAGATCCTATCGCACCAGGCGGAACAGGTGAAATTATGGTAGAGTTCGACAGCAAAAACAAACCAGGTCGTCAAACAAAAACAGTAACGATTACTGCAAATACTAATCCAGTAACAACAAGATTAACCATTACTGGAGAGGTAGCTGGTGGTGATGCTGCTCAATAATTTCTGTAAAAACAGATGCTTATCTACCTTAGATAATTATTGAAGTAATCAATATAACTGAGGTAGATAAGTATTTTTGTGTTATGCTACAAGCTACTTGTAAACATACGTTATCAGCGTTGGTTGCTCGTTCAATTGAGAAGCAATCCTATTGTGCTTTACGAGCTAAATCATTTTATGAAACATTATTTATCACTCGTTAAATTCTCTCATACCATCTTTGCGCTTCCCTTTGCAATGGTTGGCTTCTTCTTAGCCACTCAACAAGCACACATTGATTTTAGATGGGAAAAACTAGCCTTAGTTTTGCTTTGCATGATTTTCGCTAGAAGCGCTGCGATGGCATTTAACCGCTATCTCGATCGCCATATTGACAGCAAAAATAGTCGTACTCAACAGCGGGAAATACCAGCGGGTATCATTAGCCCAACTGCTGCACTAACCTTCGTGGTGGTCAATTCAATACTATTTATATTAACTACTTGGTGGATTAATCCACTTTGTTTCTACCTTTCGCCCGTTGCACTATTGGTTATTTTAGGATACAGCTACACCAAACGATTTACTCTTTTATGCCATTTTGTGCTTGGGCTTGGGCTTTCGCTTGCTCCTATTGGTGCCTACCTAGCCGCAGGTGGGCAGTTTGATGTTATCCCCTTGCTCTATTCTGTATCTGTTCTTTTTTGGGTATCAGGTTTCGATATTATTTATGCCCTTCAAGATGAAGAATTTGACCGCTCTCTTGCGCTTTATTCCATTCCTGTGGCATTGGGCAAAAAAAGGGCTTTACAACTTTCCACTCTGCTTCACCTCATATGTGCTGCCTGCATGATTTTAGCTGCCTATCTTTTAGGGTTTTATTATGATTTACGTGGCATCCATTGGGTCGCAACCGCTATTTTTATTGCCCTCCTATTTTATCAACATCTCTTAGTAAAACCTAACGATTTAAGTAAAGTCAACCTTGCCTTTTTTACCACCAACGGTATTGCTAGTTTAACATTTGGCACCATGTTGGTCATAGCATTGCTCTTACAATAAGAATAAGCACCTCTTTACTTCCTAAAGCTAATTTTAGCTACTTGGATACTTGATGAAACATGGAGGAATTGATTTTTAGCCAACGAATTGAATCCTCTGAAACCACATCAATAAAAGAGGGTAATGACAACATCAAGCGATGTGCATTACCCATGTATAACCCCAAAAAACCAAATGAAAACAATCTACATATGAAATTTTTATGCTCATCCATGCCTTTTAGAATAACGATTAATGCTTATTATTTTACATTTACAATATTTTTTGTTTTATTTTTGTTCAAACTGTTGTATGAATTTTTAGAACTTTGATATTATGACGACACTTATTGATAAAAGTAACGCTACTAATATAAAGGCAAAAATAAGAATAGTTTGAGACTGTGCAACCTATTTTGCGATTTTATTCTAAATAAAAACAATTTCGTGACAAGGATGAAGTTTCTTGCCATATTGAACGTATCAATACAAAATACAATATGAATATAACAACAAAAAAAATAGAAAAGTCATTATTGCTATTTTTCTTACTGGTGTTAAGCGTTAGCTTATCCGCCCAAAGGAATTTTTACAAAAGTTATACTTTCACAGCAGCAGATACTTTGCGTGGTATGCTTCGTCCCGAGCGTACGTGCTTTGATGTAACTTATTACGCCCTTGACTTAAAGATAAATATTGAGCAAAAATTTATTACTGGTACGGTGGACATTGCATACCATACAGTAGCGGATTTTGAAACTTTACAGTTGGATTTATACCAAAATATGCAAATTCAGCAAATTACTTGGCAGGGAAATCCCCTCAAGTATGAGCGTCGTCATGATGCTATTTTTGTTCATTTCCCAACCCTACAAAAAGAAGGAACAAAAGGAAAGATTCAGGTGAAATATGAAGGAAATCCAACAGTAGCTGTGCGTGCGCCTTGGGATGGTGGCTTTGTTTGGGGCAAGGACAAAAATGGCAAACCATGGGTGGGTGTTGCCTGCGAAGGAGATGGTGCCAGCCTGTGGTGGCCCTGCAAAGATCATCTTTCCGATGAACCCGATAGTGTGAGTATCAAATTGACTATTCCTAGCGATTTGATGGTGGTTGCCAACGGTAATCTTAGGAAAAAAACAGTTCAAAATAAGGAATGGACGCAGTATGAATGGTTTGTGAGTTATCCCATTAATACTTACAATGTGACATTAAATATTGCGGACTATGCTAATTTTAAGGAAACTTACACAAACAAAAATGGCGAAGCACTCGAATTGGATTATTATGTATTGACCTATAATTTAGAAAAAGCTAAAAAACATTTCAAGCAAACCCACGAAGTAGTGGCTTGTTTTGAGAAATATTTTGGTCAATACCCCTTCTGGAAGGATGGAATTGGGTTTGTTGAGACTCCTTATTTGGGTATGGAACATCAAGGCGCTATTGCTTATGGCAATCAATATATGCGCGGTTATTTGGGAGGAATGATTCCCAAAGATATGAATTGGGATTATATTATTGTGCATGAGTATGGGCATGAATATTTTGGCAACAGCGTAAGTGCCAAAGATATTGCAGAGATGTGGATTCACGAATCTTTCACTACCTATATGGAAGCGCTTTATGTAGAGTGTAAATACAGCTATGCAGATGCCATTCGCTATTTGCAAGGGCAACGACCTTACATCAGAAATCAAGAGCCGATTGTTGGACCGCTTGATGTTAATTTTAGCCGCTGGTCAGGTAGTGACCATTACTACAAAGGAGCTTGGATGTTGCATTCGCTTCGCCATGCCATTAACAATGAAGATTTGTGGTTGGGTTTGTTGAAAAGCATTCACCAAAAGTTTGCTTACCAAACCACGACCACGCAAGAAATTATTGCCTTTGTTAATGAATACATGAAAAAGGATTTTACCCCCTTTTTTCAACAATATCTTTACCATGCTAAATTGCCTATCTTTGAATATTCGATAAAGGGACAAGGCAAGCAACTAAAACTGCGCTATCGTTGGTCAACTCCTGTAAATGATTTTGATATGCCCCTTTTTGTTGGCAAAAAAGACAATTATCAAATGATTTATCCGACCACACAATGGCAAGAAACGACACTACGGCAATTGACACTAAGTGAGTTTAGAGTAGCTACGGAATTGTTTTTGTTGGAAGTGAAGGCGTTGTATTGAGATTGCTCAAGAGCGAGCGATAAAGAAAGGCGACTTTTGTTGTTGGTAATGACTAGGCGTTTGCCCTATGATACGTTTAAAAATGCGGTTGAAGTTAGAAAGATTATTGAAGCCTGATTCATAGCACACTTCACTTACAGTGTAATTATGGTTAATCAATAACTTACACGCATGGCTAATACGCAACTCATTGACGAATTGGACTAATGTTTTTTGCGTGGATTTCTTGAAGAAACGGCAAAAAGCCTTCTCGGTCATGTTAGCTACGTTAGCAACTTCACTCAGCGTAATTTCATTTTTGTAATGCTGGAGTAAGTAAGTACAAACTAACTGAATACGCTCTGAACTATGTAGAGGTAGCTTCATAGTATAACTTAAATCAGAAAGTAAATGGTATTCCTCTGATTTAGCCATAATATCGAGCATTTTTAACAAGGTAATTACCTTGTTTTCTTGTTCTTGATAGATTATGTCCATCAATAAAGCAGCAATTTTTTCTTTAGTTGCCCCATAGAACTGGATGCCGTGCATCGCTTTAGCAAAAAGATGTTTTATAGGTAACATTTCGGGAAGCAAAAGCGCGCTGCCCATAAAGCCTTCTTCGAATTGCAGCAAAACAGCTTCGGCTACATAATTAGAGTCATCTCGAAAATAGACTTCATCATTTTGCCAAAAATGAGGAACGTCTGAGCCAATTAATACTATGTCTCCATCAAAAAAGGGTTGAATGCTATCCCCAACAAAACGAGTACCATTACTTTTTATCACATAGAGTAATTCAATCTCTTTATGATAATGCCATTTATTATAAAGATGAGGCACTTTGGCGTGTCGAACAACAAAAGAGTGAAAATTGGATTTCGTGTGTTTACGCAAAAAAATAGGCTGGATCATTTCAAAATTACCTTATTTGATAGCTAAAATAGTAAAAAGTGGCAACTTTTGTATTAATAGCGGTGAATTTTTTAGAAACGAGCCACTTTGATTAATACTAACTTTGTATTAAGATTAATATTTTGTTGTAAAACAATTTTATAGCTAAAAATGCCATAAAATTTTTATTTTTTGATGTAAGATATGGTTTTATCTTTTTATATCTTATACAAAAAGGAGCAAAATAGTACGAATTAGGTAGGTGGTAATTTTGAATATTTTTTAACCAAATAATATGTTTGTATGAAACAAAAATTTAATATCTTCTACTATATAGCAATTTTACTCTTGATGTGTAGCATAATATACAGCCTGCCACTAGGTGCGACTGCTGGGCAATTTAATATAGAGCGAACGGTGCAAGGTAGAGTAATAGATGAAAATAATGACCCGCTTATTGGCGTAACAATTACCTTAAAATCAGATCCCTCCAAAGGAGTTAGTACAGATATTGATGGCAATTATCAAATTACAATAGCTGACGAAGAGGAAGTATTGCTATTTAGCTACACAGGCTATCTTAATAAAGAGGAACCTGTAAATGGACGTTCCGTAATCAATATCGTTATGCGCCCGAATATCACTCAACTCGAAGAAGTAGTTGTAATCGGTTACGGTACACAGCGCAGGAAAGATTTGACAGGCGCTCTAGCGGCAGCTCCTTTAGATGCTTTTCAGGAATCGCCTAACACCAACATTTTGCAAGCGTTGAGCGGCTCTACACCTGGTATCAACATTGGACAAACCTCGCAAGCAGGGCAAGAGCCTGATATTCAGATTAGAGGACAATCCAGTTTGAATGGGAATCAAGACCCACTCATCATTTTAGATGGAGTATTTTATCGAGGTCGCATTTCTGACCTTAACCCTAAAGATATTCAGTCGGTAGATGTATTGAAAGATGCTAGTAGCAAGGCAGTTTATGGCGCACAAGCTGCCAATGGCGTAGTAATAATCACTACAAAAAGTGGAAAGACAACCACTAAACCTGTTATTAGCTATACAGGTTTTTACTCCACACAAACACCTGCCAATGAACTCACACCCCGCCGACGCGATGAATATTTGAAGGGCGTTAGAGATGTGGATTGGGAAAATGGCTATCTTGCGCCTGATTTCACGCAAGAGAATCCAAACTGGACGATTCAAAATAATACTGGTTTATTTCCGCCTTTGTTGGCAGGTTTTGCAAATGGAACGGATTTTAATTGGTACGACGAAGTAACGAACACTGGTTATATCACTGACCATCAGCTAAGTATCAGAGGTAGAAGCAGTAACACTTCTTATTTTCTCTCGGGTGGATATACTGACCAAGAAGGTTGGATGTTAAACGACCTTTATAGTAGGATAACTGCTAGAATTAATGTGGATATTGACATTACCAAATGGTTGACTATTGGCGCAAATACGTTTGGCTCTTTTGCTGACTTTTCAGGGGAAAGCCCTACTGTGAATTTGTTGGCACAAATGAGTCCATTAGCTGCACCCAGAGATGCTGACGGAAATCTCATCGTCAACCCAGTAGGTGATATTCGCTTGAATCCTTTTTTACAGAATGCTGCAGATGACCGAGACTTGCGCAACAATATTTCAGGTATTTTCTATGCCAATGTCAAAATCCCTCAAATCAAAGGCTTGAGCTATCGCATCAATTTCAGTAACAACTACCGTTGGGATGCACTTAGCAACTCTAGCCCTTTCGATGCAGGTCAAGCAGGCAGAGCGATAAAGATAAATCGAGCCACTTATGATTTGCTATTAGACAATATCATTACTTATGATCGTCAATTAAATGAAAATCATGGGCTGAACGTAACGCTTTTGTATGGATGGAATCAAATCAATTTTGATGAAACGAGAGCAGAAGGAACAAACATATCCAACTTAGCTTTATCCTACAATAGCTTGGAGCAGGCGGTTATTCAACAAATTTTCTCTGGTGCTTGGGAAGAAAAATACTTATACCAAATGGGGAGAATTAATTACGATTTTCAAGATAAGTATCTATTAACTGCCACCGTGCGCAGAGATGGCTTTAGTGGCTTTTCAGAAAACAATAAGTTTGGTATATTTCCTTCACTCGGTGCAGCATGGGTGCTATCTGAAGAAAGTTTTTTAGCTGATAACAACATGGTAGAGTTTTTAAAACTACGCGCTAGCTACGGTGTAAATGGCAATCTGACCAGTCGGTACAGCTCACTTGCCAGGGTGAGTGCAGGAGCGAGTTCGCAGTATGTTTTTGGCGATGGTGCTTCCACTGTAAATGGGCAGCAAATAGCCTCCTTAGCCAATCCAAATTTAAGTTGGGAAAGAACGGAAGGAATTAACTTAGGCCTTGACTTTTCTATTCTTAAAAACAAAATTAGCGGTAGTGTTGATTATTATCAATCTGCTACTACTGATTTGCTTTGGAACTTTGTGCTACCACAAATTACAGGTTTCACGAGTATCACTTCTAATATTGGAGAAATTAGCAACAATGGTTTGGAATTTTTATTGAACCTTAGTCCAGTCAAGAAATCTAATTTTAGCTGGGATATTAGTGTCAACTTTGCACAAAACAAGAATAAAATTGAAAGTTTATTGGGTTTAGATACTAATGATGATGGCAAAGAGGATGATTTAATTGCCAACGGATTGTTTATTGGTGAATCCATTGGAACGATTTACGACTATGTGGTGGATGGCATCTGGCAAATTAACGAGAAAGATCAAATTCCAAGTGGGTTCGGTCCTGGACTTTATAAATTAAGAGACTTGAACGGCGATGGTAAAATCACACCACAAGACGACCGCCAAGTCATAGGACGTACTGAACCCGCCTATCAATTTGGGATTCAAAATACCTTGCGTTACAAGGATTTTACGTTCAGGTTCTTCATCAAATCTATTCAAGGTGGAAAGGATGGCTACTTAGGTTTGAATAATCCTTGGGCAGGTCCTTACAACACGCCTGGCAATGCACAAAGTACCAACTGGTTCTCCGAAACTGATTACTGGACACCTTCCAATCCTAATGCGACCTATCGTCGTCCAGGTGTCGATGCAGCTATTGGCGGATCGCGCTTTTTTGCAAGAAATTTTATCCGTTTGCAAGATATTTCTCTAGCTTATAACCTGAACAGCAAATGGGTAGAACGCATCGGTCTGCAAAACCTCAAAGTTTTTGTGAGTGGAAAAAACCTCATCACTCTTACGGACTGGGAAGGTTGGGACCCAGAAACAGCACAAGGTCTAGGGACAGCACAAGGATTAGCGTTGCCTGTTATGCAAGGAGTTTCTTTTGGACTAGATATTTCACTTTAACATTAAAATTACTTATTCACATGAAAACGATATTTCAATATATATTTATGTTAATTTCAATTAGTTGCATTTTTACAGCTTGCGATGAAGATTCCTTTTTAGAGGAACAACCACTCGACTTTTTTAGTCCGAGTAACTCCTTCGTTACCTTTGGCGACTTTGAAAGTGCTGTCTATGACCTGTATGCCCAACTCCGTAGCCTTCGCTTCTCTAGTGATGACAACGCAATGGCTGGTTTTTATGGTACAGACATTATGTTTGACGCTCGTGCATCCACGACCAACAATCGCTTTGGCGATTACAACATCACCTTAAACCCCACCAGTGGTATGCCAATTTGGCATTGGCAGCGATTGTATAAAATTGCAACAAGTGCCAATACAATTATTGACCGAGTTGAGGCAGGAAAATTGACGGGGGACCAACAGAACCTAATTGTAGCAGAGGCACGTTTCTTCCGCGCCTATGCTTATAGAAATTTAGCCTATTTATTCGGAGACGTTCCTTTGTTGCTTAACGAGGTAACTTCTCCCAAAACAGATTTCATTAGAACAGCTCGCGTAGAAGTATTGAACCAAGTGATAGAAGACGCTACCTTTGCTGCCCAAAATTTGCCAGCTATCACTACCGTTGCGGACGGACGCGTCTCCAACTTGGCAGCAAATCATTTACTCGCTGAAGTGCATCTAGCATTGAACAATTGGAATCAAGCTATTGCTGCTGCTTCTGTTGTAATTGACGATCCAGCAACCAGTTTAATGACCAGTCGTTTTGGTAATTGTGCAGGTGAACCAGGCGATGTTTACTTCGACTTGTTTTGTCAAGGCAATCAAAACCGCTCAACAGGCAACACAGAAGCTATATGGGTGGCTCAAATGGAAACAGATGTGCCAGGAGGTTTTCTGCTTTCCACGGCTATGGCTGGTAACACTTTAGAAAGACAACACGCACCTGCTATTTTTACGCTTCAAGACCCCGATAGTAAGGTAGGTTCTTTAGGTTGGATTTCAGACCTTAACACAGGAGGTAGAGGGGTTTCTTTTATGCGACCGACTACTTTTTTTGAGCAAACGCTTTGGCAATCTGATTTTGAGAACGATCTAAGAAACTCTGAATATAACTACATCAGAGATTATCGGTACGACCATCCAGCTTCGGCATGGCGCGATTCCAGTGTAGTTAAATATCCTGGACCGAATCTGAAGGCACAAAGTTGGCGTTGGTATCCGTGGCTTTCAAAAGTAACTACGCCTGGTAGGCATCCAGAAGCACTTTATGCTAATCCACAAATTGGATTACTCACTGCTGCTGGTGGCTCGACGTACCGCGATATGTACTACATGCGCTTAGCGGAAACTTACTTACTACGTGCAGAAGCCTATCTAGGAAGTAACGATGCAACAAAAGCTGCTGAGGACATCAATATAGTACGTGTTCGTTCCAACGCTACACCAGTTGCGCCAAGTCAAGTAACCTTAAATTATATTTTAGATGAACGCGCTCGGGAGCTGAGTTTAGAAGAAGAACGCCGTTTGACACTACACCGCTTAGATAAATTAGTAGAGCGCATCAGGTTGTACAATAAACACAACTCAGATGAAATTCAGGATTTTCATAGACTCTGGCCTATTCCAGCCAGAGAAATTGAAGCTAATGTAAATGGGAATTTAACTCAAAATTCAGGATATTAACTGCTCTGCCATAAGTTCTAGTCAGGGTTTCACTTCAAGTGAAACCCTGACTAGAACTTACAATTTTAACTACAAATTACAAACAAAATCAACATTAATGATGCAATCTATATTTCAACTTAAAAAACTAGCTTTATCACGAATGATTGGTATGCTAATTTGCTCACTACTTTCACAAATGAGCTTCAGCCAAAATAATAATTGGGAAGAATTGGCGGTGCCATTTCCTGTACTTGGTAAAATTGCCCCTAAAAATGTGAAAATAGTTACAGCTTCGCCTTGGTCAGTGGGTGGAGAAACGATGGATAGAGACTACACAATTTACAACAATTGGAAGGGCTACATCGAAAATTTAGGCATCAAAAAAGTGCGTCTGCAAAGTGGGTGGGCGAAAACAGAAAAAATAAAAGGGAAATACAATTTTGCTTGGCTAGATAGCGTTGTGTATGACTTACACCGCAAAGGCATTGAGCCTTGGATTTCTATTTCCTACGGCAATCCCATTTATCGAGGTGGTGGTGGAACGTTGCTAGGCGCAAAACTTCCCAACGATGGAGAGGCTTACGAAGGCTGGAAAAACTATACTATTGCTATCGTGGAGCGATACAAGAATATAGTGGATGAATGGGAAATTTGGAACGAACCGAATGGACATAATCCTGCTGAAGATTATGCCAAATTGCTGTACGAAAGTGGGAAAGTCATCAAAAAAATACAGCCCAATGCTGTTATTATTGGTATGGCGATTGCAGGCATCCAACCCAAGTGGGCAGGTGAAGTGCTGCAATCGTTGAAAGCAAAAAATGGTTTGTCTTACTTGGATGTGATTACTTATCACCCTTACAATAGTAACCCTGACAACAGCTATAAAGAAGTAATGGTACTACGTGACACGGTTCAAAAATACAGTACCGCTATTACCTTATTTCAAGGGGAAAATGGCGCACCTTCTGAATTTAGAAAAACAAAAGCATTACGTGAATATAATTGGACAGAATTAAGTCAGGCTAAATGGGCGTTACGCCGAATGCTAGGTGATTGGGGAAGGGATATTCCCAGCAGTATTTTCTCCATTTGCGATTTGCATTATCCTGATGAAATTAATAGAAAGGGATTGTTGCTAACCGATGAAAATCAGCAAGTTGTCCGTCCTAAACACGCCTACTATGCCGTACAGCACCTAGCTTCGGTGTTTGATTATAGTTTATTGCGCATTAAGGATTATCCTGTTCAGTACAATACCTTTCATGGCTTATCACTTTTTGCATACGAGAAGGAAAATACAGGACAACAAGTGGTAACGATATGGTTCAACGATAATATTCCTTCTGACTATAACAGTAATACTTTGGTGGACTTTACTTTCTCAAACGGTAAATTTGAATCTCCCGTTTATGTGGATTTACGCACAGGATATGTCTATAAAATCCCTAAGAGCCAATGGCGTAAGGAAACAGTAGGTTATACTTTTTTTGATATTCCTGTATATGATTCTCCTATTTTAATCGCTGATTTATCTGCTATTTCACTGCAATAAAAAACTATGCCCACACTTCAAACACTTGACTACGCTGCTATTTTTGTTTATATGTTTATTGTGGCAGGCGTTGGATTGGCACTTGGCTTTTTTGTTAAAAATATCGGCGATTACTTCAAAGGGGGGGGGACAATACCTTGGTATGTAGGGGGCATTAGCAATTTTATGACGCTGTTTAGCACCTTTGTTTTCGTGGCTTATGCAGGTATTGCTTATGAACACGGCTTAGTGGCTTTAGTGGTAATTTGGTGTGCTGTGCCAGCGACCATTATTGGAGCTACTGTTTTTGCATATCGTTGGCGACGTGCAGGCATTTCTTCACCTATGGAATTTATGGAAACGCGATTCAATGCTTCTGTCCGACAGGTATTTTCTTGGGGCGGCTTAGGGTTTAGAATCCTTGACAACATGGTACGTCTCTATGCGATTGGTGTTTTCGTTTCTACTGCCACACTAATGAATTTAGAAACCTCTATTTTGGTATCAGGTATTATTGTTGTCCTTTACACCGTAGTAGGAGGCTTGTGGGCTGTAGTGTTAACCGATGTAATTCAATTTGTTGTACTTATTGTTGCTACCATTATTCTTGTTCCGCTTTCCATCGAAGCCGCAGGTGGATGGACAAATTTAACAGCAGAGCGCCCTAACCATTTTACCTTCTTCAACGGACCCAAAGGCGAATGGTCATTTTTACTAGTCTATTATTTAATGTTTGCCATAAAAAATAATGGTAACTGGGCATTTATTCAGCGATTTTATAGTGTAAAAGACGAAAATGCAGGTCTAAAAATGGGCTTACTCACAGCTACTTTATTTTTAGTATTTCCGTTTTTCTTTATGATTCCACCCATTGCAGCATCTTTTATCTATCCCAATTTAGAGAATTCAGAGATGGCTTATGTTGCAATGGCTTTGAACTTGTTGCCAGTAGGCATTATGGGCATCATGTTGGCAGCGATGTTTGCAGCCACCATGTCTTCTTTAGATTCAGAATACAACGTAATGGCAAACGTAATTACAAGTGATATTTATAAACGCTTGTTCAAACCTGATGCCACTGAAAAAGAATTAATGCCCGTAGCCCGTATTACGACTTTGGTCGTAGGTACTTTAGTAACGCTAGGGGCTTTGTTTGTAGATAGATTTGGTGGAGCTTTTGAAGCTAGTAAATTATTCACCAGTTTATTTGCTATCCCTTTAATCATTCCAGTTTTATTTGGATTACTGTTTAAAAAAGCCAATTCCAGTGGAGCTATTTTATCGTTAGTTTTTGGTGTAGCAACAGGTTTAATCTTCAATTTTATCCCTTCAATCAGTTGGCAATTAGCTACTTTTATCACCATATTGGTGGGAGTATTCACTTTTGGAGCTTCTTCCATTTGGACGAACCGAAGTACGATACAACAAAATCATGTGGATGTGTTCTTTGCGCGCTTACGAACGCCTATTACATTAGATGAGCAATCAACTATTTCTAATGATTTTAAACGTGCATTGCTCTTGTTATTTATATTTGGCTTAGGTGCGGTGGGAGTATTATTATTGGTAATGAGTCTGCCTTCTATATCGGATTATAGTGGACAACTGACCATGATTGCTGCCTTCTGCTGTTTGGTAATAGCGGGAGCATTGTACTTCTTTCTTCCAAAACACGCCTCAATTATACCATAATTAAATTATTTGAAAACTTATTTTAAAAATAAAAATTTGACATTGAAGCCATTAATACACGATAACTTCTTATTACAAAACAAAATTGCGGAACGCCTTTATCACGAAGTTGCAGCAGTATTGCCAGTAATAGATTATCACAACCATTTAGATCCCAAATTATTAGCTGAAGATACTAACTTTCAGAATATCACTCAACTTTGGATTCAGCCTGACCCTTACAAGCATCGGGCAATGCGAATTAGTGGTATTCCAGAAAAAGAAATAACAGGCAATGCCACCGACGAACAAAAATTCCTAAATTGGGCAAGTACTGTTCCTAAAACAGTGGGAAATCCTTTGTTTCATTGGACTTGCCTAGAACTGAAGCGCGTATTTGACATAGATGAGGTGTTAAGCGAAAAAAATGCCTCAAGCGTATGGGAAATATGCAACGAAAGAATAAAAGCGCATTCCAGCATTGCGCTATTGAAAAAAATGCAGGTACAACAACTTTGTACTTCCGACGACTTATTAGCAGACTTGAATATCCACCAAAAAGCTAGTCAACAACATGGTATTGATGTACTACCCTCTTTACGAGCAGATGCTACTATTGAAGGTAAACGCACAGGCTATAAATTATGGTTACAACAGTTAAGCCAACAAACGAATGTTATTATTGAAGATTTAAGCAGCTATCGAGCAGCAATTGACATAAAGCTAGATCATTTCCGAGAAGCGGGTTGCTTACTTGCTGACCACGCTTTAGATGCAGGCTTTCGGTTTGAGCGGCCTACCCTCGAAACAGCTACTGCGTTATTTCAAAAACAATTACTAGGAATACTGCTTACCTCCAAAGAAGACCGTTTATTGACGACTTATTGGCTAGTAGAACTTGGTAAAATGTATGCCGAACGCGGATGGACTTTGCAGTTGCATATCGGCGCACAACGCCATACCAGTTCTCGCTTGCGACGACTGGCAGGAGCATCAGGGGGCTATGCTGCCATTGGTAATGCTACGGATATAGCTAGTATTGCTCACTTTTTGGATACTTTAGAACGTGAAAACGCCTTGCCCAATACTATTCTCTACAACTTGAACCCAATAGACAATGCCGCCTTTGCTAGTTTAACGGGTTCTTTTGCTCAAGATTGTGTCGCTGGAAAAATACAATTTGGTCCTGCTTGGTGGTATAATGACCATTATCAAGGCGTTCAAGAACATTTAAATACGCTATCTAGCTATGGATTGCTACATCATTTTATTGGCATGACCACCGATTCTCGAAGTGTGTTATCCTTCTACCGGCATGAATATTTTAGACGTATCCTATGCAATTTCATTGGGCAACAGGTAGCGATAGAGCATTTGCCAAACGACTGGGAACTACTGCAAACACTGGTGCAAGCAGTTTGCTACGACAATGCAAAACATTGGTTTACAAAGAAAAAAAATGAATATGTTACAACAACAGTTAAAGGGTAAGGTAGCGGTGGTTACAGGAGCTGGTGGCACACTTTGCTCCGAAATGGCAATTCACCTAGCGGCACAAGGAGCGCAGGTTGCCTTACTAGGGCGTTCGCTAGATAAATTGCATCAAGTAGAACAACAAATCCTAGAAGTAGGTGGTCAGGCAATGTCTGTAAGTATCGATGTCACAAATGAAACCCAAGTAGCAGCAGCTAGAATGAAGATTTTAGAACAATTTGGTAATTGCCATATTCTCATCAATGGTGCTGGTGGAAATCAACCAAACGCCGTTACAACACACAACAAATTTGAAGCCGACGAGTTATCCGAAATACCCAGTTCAAGAGGTTTTTTCAACTTGAGTATGCCACAATTTCAACAAGTTATTGAAATCAACACGATGGGAACAGTCATTCCCTGCTATGTTTTTGGGCGAGATATGGCAGCTAATCAGCAAGGCTGCATTATCAATATTGCTTCTATGAATAGTTATCGTCCACTTTCTCGCGTAGGAGCTTATGCAATGGCAAAAGCGAGTATAGCCAACTTCACGCAATGGCTTGCAGCTTATCTTGCGCCTGCCAACGTGCGTGTGAACGCAATTGCGCCTGGATTTTTCCTTAACGACCGCAGCCGTAAATTACTGCTTACTCCAGATGGCTATTCAGAACGAGGTAGTAGTATTGTCCGCCAAACACCTATGAAGCGGTTTGGGGAGGCTTCGGAATTGTTAGGTTGCATGGATTGGTTGATTGACGACAAAGCTGCTGCATTTGTAACAGGTATCACAATTCCTATTGATGGAGGTTTTTTAGCCGATTCGGGAGTATGATACTTTTGATTTTGCATGACAGGTGCTATGAAAAGCCAAATTCTAAATAAAATAACATATTAAAAAAATAAACAATGAGCGTTGAAAAATATAAAAAGGAAGTGGGTATGATGAATCTGGAACGCCTAATCGAAGCCAGACAAGTCGTGCCAGAAGTTCATTTCCCTATTCCAGATCAAGAATTATTATTGCGCTTTGAGCAACTTTACGCAGGTGCAGTTAATGACGTGCTGCGCGAGTTTACGCTGCTGCACCAAGCGCTACCGCATCGCATTAAGCCTTTGAAGTTGTACCAAACTGTAGCTGGATTTGCATTTACTGTCAAAAGTGCGCCAAGTACTTTGGTGACAGGCGAGATGAGTTTTCGCGCTAAAATGCTGGAAGAAATGCACGAAAACGCTTTTGTTATTTATGACACCAGCAACGATGAGCAGTCCACAGCTTGGGGCGGCGTAATGACGGCTACCGCAAAAGGAAAAGGCGTAAAAGCTGCTTGTGTAGATGGTGGCATCCGAGATACGCACCAAATCCTTGATGCTGATTTTCCAGTGTTCTACCAATACCGAAGTTCTAATGGTAGTTTAGGTCGTTGTTTGATTACGCATTATCAAATTCCGATACAAATTGACGATGTATTCATTCGTCCGGGCGATGTAGTGCTGGGCGATGCTGATGGCGTACTAATTGTACCTAGAACAGTTGCCTACGACGTTCTACTGCGAGCAGAAGAAATTAAGCGCAACGAACAACAAATATTTGGTTGGGTAAAAGAAGGACAATCTGTCAGGGAAATTACCGATAAAGGAGGCTACTTCTAGTGTTTAGTGAGGGTTTCGCTAGAAGTGAAACCCTGATTAAAGAGTTACAGCTTATTAAACAAAGATTTATTATGAAATTTACCATGCTACTGCCACCAAAGTATGACGAACGCAAATGGACTTTGGCAAAGCAAATTGGTGTAAATTATGCCATCACAAAAGCCATGCCTACCTTGTCAGGTAAACCCGCACCTTACAACATGGACGCTTTACGAAGCATCAAAGACGACTTTGCTCGTGCAGGTTTTACACTACATGGCTTGGAGGGCGACCAATTTGATATGTCGTTCATCAAACTAGGTTTACCCAATCGGGATGAATGGATTGAAAAATACCAGCAAATGCTATGCAATATGGGGCAGCTCAATATTCGTTTGTTGTGCTACAATTTTATGGCAAGTGTGGGTTGGTTTCGTACACGCGTGGACGTTCCAGCACGCGGAGGAGCTTTGGTCAGCGAATTTAATATAGCAGACACTACGGAATTGGTGCCTGAAGATGAACGCATTACGGAAGAAAAACTGTGGCAAAATCTTTTTTATTTTCTTGATGCAGTGCTGCCTGTGGCAGAAGAAAACGGCATCAAAATGGCATTACATCCCGATGATCCACCCGTGAGTCCACTCAAAGGAGTGGGTAGAATTTTGACGAATGCAGCAGCTTTCGATACTATTTTAGCAAAATACCCTAACCATACGAGCAATGGAATTACGTTTTGTCAAGCCACTTTCAAAACGATGGGAGAAGACTTAAAAGCGATTGCAAAGCGTTGGTTGGAACAGAAAAAAATATACTTCTTGCATCTGCGTGATATTGAAGGTGATAAGTACCATTTCCGAGAGACTTTCCACGATAATGGCAGTACGTCTATGGTAGAAATGCTCCAATATTATCACCAATTTGGATTTGATGGTGCACTTCGTCCCGACCACGCACCAGCTATGTATGGCGAAACACAACAAGCATTTCAAAGTGGTACTTCGGCAGGTTATGAAATTACAGGAAAAATATTTGCCATTGGCTATTTAAAGGGTATTTGCGAAGCAATTGGCATTCCAATAGTTTAGCACTATCAATAAAAAGCAATTGTAATAGCGACTTTTCCGCTTGCTATTTTTCACGCTCCAATTATCCAAAGGAAATGTATCTGATAATTTTTTAGTTCTTTCAATTTAAAATCTACGATTATGCGCTACTTAATATTTATAACGTTATGGTTATTAATGTCTTGCCAAGATAAATCCTCCTTTGTAATTGATGGTACAAACACGATTTGGATTGCGCCGGATGAACCAGCGTATGTTCGATTAGCGGTACAAGACTTAATTAGCGACGTAGAAAAAATAACAGGCAAGCAAATGATTCTGGTTGAAAATCCTAGCGAGTTGAAAGGACAATCGCTTATTATAGGAACGATAAATGATCCAGCTATTGCTGCTTTATTACCATCTGAACGCTTGCAAGCCATGCAAGGTAAGTGGGAGCAATACACCCTGTTTCAGGTAGAGACTCATCAACGTTTGAATCAACTTCTGCTCATTGCAGGTAGCAATTCAAGAGGTACTATGTTTGGAATTTACCATTTTCTGGAACACCAACTTGGGGTTGATCCACTTTACTTTTGGACAGATAGTGAGCCACAAAAACGCAAGAAAATCAACCTCAATAAAATAGATATTACCAGCACTGTGCCCGACTTCAAGTTTAGAGGTTGGTTCATTAATGATGAGGACTTGCTCACTGAATGGAAAGACGGTGGTGGCAAGCGTACTATTGATTATCCTTATTATGGACAAGTCGTAGCTCCTGAAGTGATTGCGCGCGTGGCAGAAGCTGCTGTTCGCCTACGTTATAATTTGATTATTCCTGCTAGTTTTGTAGATATTCGCAATCCAGCAGAAGAGCGCTTGGTGGAGGAATCCTCCAAACGAGGATTGTATGTTTCCATGCACCATGTCGAGCCTGTGGGCGTAAGTGCTTTTGGATATCAAAATTATTGGAAAGAAAAAGGTGAATCGCCGCTATTTAGTTTTTACAGTGAACCCGAAAAATTAGAACAAACCTGGAAGGATTACATTCAAAGATGGTCAAAATATCCTGATGTGATTTGGCAAGTCGGTTTGCGTGGCATTGCCGACCGACCAATGTGGATGGCAGATGCAGGTGTACCACAATCAGATGCAGAGCGAGGGAAAATAATTTCTGACGCGATGCAGCAACAAAGACAACTTATTCAAGAAATTACAGGTAATCCCAATCCTTTAATGACAACTACGCTTTGGGCGGAAGGAGCGGCTTTCCATCAAAGTGGAGACTTGACAATTCCCGATAGTGTAATGGTTATTTTTGCAGATAATAGTCCTGGTTGGGTATGGCAGGAAGATTTTTATGAAATTGAGCGCAAGACAGGTTGGAAGTATGGGGTTTATTTTCATCACCAGCTTTGGGGCTCTGGTCCACATTTGGCGCAAGGTGTTCCGCCCAGCAAAACGCATGAAATGTTCAAAAAAGCCAAAACCAGTGGCGCAAATGAATACGCCATCATGAATGTATCCAACATCAGAGAGTTTCCTTTGGCATTAGAATCCTCTGCGGTAATGCTTTGGACAATAGATGATTTTGATGCCAAACACTATTTGGAAAATTGGTGTACTCGACGTTTTCCTTTAGCATCCAAAACGGCTGTTGCTGCTTATCAGCAGTTTTTTGATAGCTACGAATTAGTGCAAGATCGGCAGTTACCAGGCTATTTAGATGGGCAACAGCGAATGCGTGCCTTAGCTATTTTGAAAGAATTAGAGCAACAATTGGACGACTCTGATGCTTACCGCAAGAAGCAAGCAGCAGCATCGAATGGAAACAATCAATCGGATGCTTTTCACAGAAGCCTCTCTGGTATGAATCCTGCCAGCGGATTGCCTTTAGATACTATCCTGCCGCAAGTGAAACGACAATTAGAAAATTTGGCAAAAGCAGAACAATTGGCTGAAACAGCACTTTCCGATTTAGAGGGTGTTTCCAAAGACTTTCTTGAAGCCAATCTTTTAGCTCAAATTAACATACTTTCAGGTATTGGACGATGGTTAGAGCATTGTATTTATGCCAAGCAAGCGGCTGATAAAAACGACTGGGCATCTGCCAAACAAGCATTGGAACAAGCACTGCTTGCATTTGATACTATTCAAAAAGGGCAACAACTTGCTTCCAAAGGCAAATGGCACGATTGGTATCGGGGCGATAAGAAAATGAATTTGTCTAATGCAAAAGTACAAACAAAAGCATTATTATTGGCCATATAGAATATTTTACAGGCAAAGTTCAGCAAATTGGTGTAGCGCATATAAAATCAAATAGACCAGATTTATTTACTAATTGGCAATGGCGTAGATTGGGTACTGAATGGCAATTACAACAGTCCTCAAAATTGTAAGCAGATGTTTTATCTATTTTATGTGTCCATCTAAAAAAGAATTCATCTAGGCGCTTTTCCTACACCAATTGAATAGTACTGTGATTTGTATCCAAGATTTAATAGCGACTAAACAAAAATAGGGCATAGATTTTATACATGGCAGCAATAGAATGTAAATGTATTTAATTGATATCGAGGATATTGTTTTGTAATAAGCAAGGTGAAATGGGCTAAGATATTGGTAGAAAAGCGAGATAGTTGAAAACCTAACATTTATAGTTTTGGAATAAACACTTCTTATTATGTAGTAATATATATCCATTAATTCATGGATGATATATTGCTCACAACGAATCAGATTGGTCATTTCTACCCCTTCTGTTGAAATACTCGTATATAGTCCACTATCATTTGTTGTGGGAAAATCGTGGTGCTATCCGGATTTTTAGGCCAATTTCCGCCTACGGCAATGTTGAATAAAAAGAAAGACGGCTTATCAAAAGGGTAGGGCTGACCTTCCATATCACTGGATGTGATCGTGTAGAACAGCACATCGTCCACATACCAGTAAATGGCGTTAGCTTCCCAGTAAATGGAAAACACATGAAATCGGTCGGAAAAGTCTTCTTTTTGAAGAGAATAGCGATTGCCCTTGTATTTGTGCTGCGAAAAATCGCGTCCCCAGTGCGCTGTACCATGTGTTGTTTGAGGCTCATGCCCCACGATTTCCATGATGTCAATTTCGCCGCAAGCGGGCCAACCCACTGTGGGGATGTCATTGCCAAGCATCCAAAGGGCGGGCCAAATACCTTGCCCTTTAGGCATTTTGGCGCGGATATCCACCCGCCCGTAGGTGAACGTGCGCTTGTCCTGGGTTTTTATACGTGTGGACGTGTAGTTGCGGTCTATATCTTTGCGGGCTTCTATGGTGAGTAAGCCATTCTCCACTTTTGCATTCTCGCCAGCGGTATAATACTGCAGCTCGTTGTTGCCCCAGCCATTGCTGCCTCTACCTACCTCATAAGTCCAATCCTGCAAATTTAGCGCATTACCGTCGAACTCATCTGCCCATACTAAGTTGAGGGTTGGGTAGCTATTAGGCGTGCCATATCCATCTTCCGGCATAGGCACTTGCTCGTCGTCATTAAGAATAGTGCCTTTACCAAAAGCCTGTCCCAACGCTACGTTTACGGGATTGAAGAGTATAACTCTAAAAAATTCATCTCCTTCTTTGATGTTGTCGCCAATGACTTCAATGGAAATGGTCTTTTCTGTTTCCGTTGGAGTAAATGTAATTTCTCCAGTGGTAATCGTGTAATCAAAACCGCCAAAAGCGCTGCCATCAGCCGTTTTGTAATTCACTTGCACTGGTTTGTTATGTGCCCCATTGATGCTTACAGTGAAATCAAATTTATTGTTTTCTGCGCCCTCTACTTTAGTAACATTGTTGATAAAAATTTCAGGCAATTTAGGGGTTACCGTTTCCTTGCTGCTAGAGCAACTTAGGGTTAGACTACAAGCAAAAAGCACCAATATACCTTGGAGTAGATACTTTACGCGATGCTTCAACAAACTTAGTCCTCGAAAACAGGGCAGCTTAAACCCCTGAAAATCAATTAAATTAATCATATGGATGTTGATATAAAATGGAAAATAAGCGTTTTTTGTAAAACAGCTAGCGTGTAATTTTATCTTTTTCACACACCACCACACAAAAATAAGCATTTAATGTAACACAAAAGAAAATATTTACTTTGAGTTTTGATACAATGCTAAAACTTAACTTATCATAAATGAACCAAATAAACATTTTCTGTATTTAGTTTTCATGTAAACAAAAGCCAATTTATATGGAAACTAGAACAAGGCAGGAAATGGCAGCACTCTATGGCATAAGCTGCATCAAAACACTAAAAAGGCACTTAGAAAAGCATGAACTTGTGCTAGAGGAGCGCAAAAGGCTTACTCCGAATGAGCAACTCGCCATTTTTAAAGCACTCGGTATTCCTGCTCGCCTACCCGAAGCAGACCTAGTCTGGGTGAGAAAAGCACTAGAAGAAGAGAAAGAAAAAATTACCCCCCCCCTCCCCAAGATATATGATAACTTAG
>DAITMC010000019.1:6078-25818 GCA_036835365.1 Saprospiraceae bacterium | reverse complement strand
CGTACCAAAAAAAGAGGATTGACTCACATCAATCAATAATATTACCGTTAATTCTCGTTCTTCTTCAAATATTTTAATGTGCGGCTCCCCTGTGCGAGCCGTAACGTTCCAGTCAATATTGCGCACATCGTCTCCATATTGATAGGTACGTACTTCACTAAACGACATACCACGTCCTTTGAAAGCAGTTTGATATTCCCCCGAAAACAAATTTTTACTTAAACCTTTTGTCTTGATTTCAATTTGTCGTACTTTCTTCAACAGTTCTGTGGTCTTCATATTTACACTGTTAACTTAGCATAGAACACTTGATTCGGTAAAGATAGTAGGAATGAATGGCTATTCAAAGAGAATTAAGTGCCATTTCCCAAAGATGTTCATAAGGAATTAACTCAATTTCGTAAGTCTGACTTACAAATTCAACATCGGATGCTTTTAATAATTTAACATATTTAACTGATTTTCTTTCAATAGCTATTTTATTGAAATAGCCATTTGGAATTTGTAACAGCATTTTAATAAAGCAATTACTTCTGAAATTGTTACCTTTTTTTAGATAGCGACTACAATACTGCTCGATAGGATTAATGCGCTCGGTTGCTACATTCTGTTTGGAGATACTTTTGCTGCTACCTTGTAGCAAAAATAATATTTGAATAATCAAAATAGGGACATTTCTAGTGCGCTTATCTTTTGAAAATTCTGGTACTTCATTGAGAAATTTATTTAGCTTAAACTGTTTGTCCTCCTTCGCGTCTATTTTACCAATTGCAATTAAGTAGTAAATGTAGGCTTCAGCAATTTTCCAAAACTCTGAGATTTCATTAGGTATTTGTTTATAACTCGGCACTTGCGTGACCTGCTTATAAATGTCATAAGATTCCTGATACTCACGCGTATGCAAGCACAGAATTAAATAAAAATACATATCTTGAAGCCATGTCAATGATTTTAAAACATGTATTTCTAAGGCTTTTTTGATACTTTTTTTACCCTCCTCATATTGTCTTAGCTGATAATGTGCTAGTGCCTTTCGATTAGAAAATAATTGAATACCTGATTTAGCATTTATGGAAGTAAAAAATTCAACTGCTTGATGGCAGGCTTCTAGCATTTGCTCCGTATTGCTTTGTGTGGAAAGTGCTTGAATTTGAAGTAGTCGTGTGCATAAATGTAAGCGATAGGTCGTGTAATGAGAAAGATAAGGTTTTAACTTTTCAAAACGGGTAGCCGCAAAGGTCTGTACGGCTCTTGGGTTACTTTTATTCTTGCTAAAAAACAAATTACTTTCTATAAAATATTCTTCTGCTAAATCCTCAATCTGAGCTAGTTTTTGATAACGTTCCGCAAGTTGTTTGTAATGATTAAAAAGTTGTTCGTTCAAGTCTCGCGTTCCGTAGTGGCGCTTTAGAATTTTTGTTATTTCAACAGCCATTTCAGTAAATTCAAATTTTTCAGCCTTTTGTAAAGATCGCTCTAGCAGTTCAATACTTAGATACCCTACACCGCGAGCAATTAAAATTTTGGCAGCAGCCATCTCTTTAAGAATGGTGTAGTAAGCTCTTTGCGACAAAGTAAAGTTGTTTTGTTTGGCATCAATAAAAAAAACGGTGTTGAGTAAATTTGCTTCAAAACGCTTTTTCAATAGTTTATAATTCCTGTTATCACTGCTAGTATGGAAGAAATATTGAGCGGCTTCATCGTCATTTTTGAATTCATCATTACAAATTTTTTCATAAAATTCATCGGACATCGTTTCACGAGTACGGTAGTTCCCGATTACATTTATCTGATTTACCTTCAAGCGATTAAGTACCTTAACCAATTCTCGTAGTCGCTCCATATTGTATATCCATGAATAAAAAGGTGTATAAATTTTTTATAAATTGCTGATTATTAGTTTTTTAATTAAAATAATATTGAATAATGCCTTACTGAACGTATGAGTTTATAGTTATAACTTGATAAGTTGTAGTCCAAGAGTTTATCCTAATTTTAATTTTTTATTTACCCCCCCCAATGCGCAAATAAAGTGATTTTGGGTATAAAGGTAGGTTCTTAAATACTTAAAACAAAATTAGATACTTCTGACTATTAGTAATTTATATCCTAAAACCCATATGTAAAATAGTGTCTTATCAGATAAGATGTTCATATAGCAAGTAACTTAATTTTGTATCATAATCAAAACGCAATAATTATGAACATCAATGAAATCTTAAGTTTAATGAGCATCTTTGGAGTAATAGATATAGATAACTTCTAGGGAACACTCGCTCAGAAAAAATACTCAAAAGGTTGGCATAAGTGCCACCTTTTAGTCTATTTTTAGTAAAATCTACATTGCATTTCCGAAAGAGATTCATACCTTTTCATTTACATCCCTGTAAGTCAGTATGGTAGTGTAGTCAAATGTATGATGACTAACCATTCAGGCAGTGGGTAAAGGTCAAAAACAGATGCCAGTGGTAAGTAAGTTTTTTTGAGCATTTGGTAGAATGTCTTTTAAAATAGAGCTAATCTATAGCAAATACAAGCGTTTCGACCTTCAATGGCTTTACCAAACGCCTTTCCACTTTAATGTTTAATTGTTTGATTAAAGGATTCGCTCCTTGACTTTGATAAGTAAATTGAAACTGCTTGCGACGACTTTCTTACAAAAAATTCTATTTTTCCGTACATTTTCTGTCGTTTTTAACCATATTTGTGCTGTCGCAAGAAGGACATTGAACTTTGCCTGTAATCGTTGTCATATATCAAAGTTTGTTCTCATTACCTTTTCACTAAATTCATCATATATTTTTCATCACGATTGGTTAATACTTAATGTTAAAGGCAAGCCCTCGCAACAATCTTAAACTACCGTTATGCGCAACATTATCCCATCAGAATTGTCCACCAATGAAGTCTATCAATGGATGATTGGTGCTATCACACCGCGGCCTATTGCCCTAGTTAGTACCTTGAGTGCAGAAGGCATGCCCAACTTAGCCCCCTTTAGTTACTTTAATGCGCTTAGTTCAAAGCCCGCCATTGTTGGTTTTTCTGTTAGCCAAAAGGAAAGTCAGACGCAGCCGTTCAAAGATACTTTGTTAAATGCACAAGCTACTGGTGAGGTGGTTATCAACATGGTGAATTATGACATGATACGCCAAATGGCAGTTACCAGTATTGCTTTTCCTCCTGAAATCAATGAGTTTGAAAAATCAGGATTCACGCCTATGGTGGCTGATTTGGTTCGCCCTTGTCGCGTTGCAGAAAGCCCGATTCATTTGGAGGGAAAAGTGAAACAAATTATTCCATTGGGCAATGAAGCAGGCGCTGGTCATTTCATCCTTGTAGAAGTATTGAAAATGCACGTTCAGGAAGCAGTTATTGATCAAAAGGGGCGAATCGATCCACAGCAACTTGACATCATGGGTAGGCTTGGTAGGGCTTATTATGTGCGGGTAAAAGGCAGTAATATCTATACTATTTATCAAGCAAACCATCAAACCCCTATTGGCTTTGACCGTTTGCCCAATAGTGCTAAAAACAGCAAAGTACTGACAGGCAATGATTTAGGGCAATTAGCAGGACTCCATGTTATTCCCTCAAAAAAAGAAATTGAAATTGCTCAACAGCAACCTTTAGTACAGGCAGCATTAAATGCTAATGCACCTGTGGAACAACTTCATTTTTACGCCCAACAACTGTTGAAAGAGGAGCATACTGCTCTAGCAGCAGCAGTGGTTTGGCTAGCAGATACACTCTAAAACACAATTGCATTTATGCAAAATATTATTCGTCAATTCTTTACTGATTATCAAATAAGGGCTTCCATTCCTTTTGGTAAAGGGCATATTAATCAAACCTACCGATTGAACATTGAGCAACAAGGTGTAGCAAAGAATTTTATTCTTCAACAGATTAATCAACAAGTCTTTAAACAACCGCTCCAGGTCCTTGAAAATATGGTAGCAGTGGCACAACATATTGCTCAAAAACCAGATTATCCTTTACATAATCTGACTATGATACCAACAGTTGCAGGCGAATATTATGTACTGGAAGAAGGTTATTATTGGCGACTGTTGCCTTTTATTGAAAACACAATTACATTCACTAGCGTAGAAAATGAAGCGCAAGCCTATGCCGCTGCTCAAGGATTTAGTGTTTTTACGAAATCGCTATTTGACTTTTCTCCAGCACAGCTCCATGAAACTATTCCACATTTTCACGATAGTTTATTTCGGTTTCACCATTTTCAAAGAGCAGTAGCAGCAGCGAATTCGGTTAGAAAAAAAGCAGCTCAAATTCCTATTCTATTCATTGAACAAGAATCGTTTATATTTCAACATATTCATCAACTTAACTTGCCGACTCGTGTAACGCACAATGACACCAAAATTGATAACGTGTTGATTCATAAAGACATCATACAACCTGCTTGTGTGATTGATTTGGACACAGTGATGCCGGGTTACTTGCTTGCTGATTTTGGCGATATGGTCAGGACGTTCACTAATTCAGAAAAAGAAGACAGTACAAATTTTGCTCAAGTAGAAATGCGGATACCTATTTTTAAAGCACTGGTTCGAGGTTTCTTGAGTGAATTAGCTCCCCTAATGACTTCACAAGAGAAAAAACATTTAGTAGATGGTGCTAAATGGATTATTTTAGAGCAAGCCATGCGTTTTTTAAGCGATTTTTTGCAAAATGATGTTTATTATAGAGTAGCTTTTGCTGAACATAATTTAGTGCGTGCTAAAAATCAGATAGCGTTGTATCAATCGCTACTTAACCAAGAGCAAGAAATGTTGAGCTATTTAGAATCTTTTTAAATCTTGAGTAGTAAATTTATAGAATGGCATTAAAAAATACTTTTTGTTTTAGGGTTTCCACATTTTCTATAAATTTGCATTATCAAAATAAAGCACAAACAGAAACAATGGCAGATCAAATCAAAAACTCAGGCAGCAAAGGAAGAATGTTTATGTGGTTTCTAATCTACTTCTTCATGTTTGTCATTCTCCTTATTTGGGTTTATTTCTACAACTTAAGGCTGCTTCCTCCTCAGTAGGTCTTGGCAACCAATCAGTTATCAGTACATGGTTTCTATTTCTCGCTTGAACTTTGCTTCAATATGTTCTCGTCTGAGTTTGAGCGTGGGTGTACACGAGCCATTTTCGGCAGTCCATTCTTCGTGGAGTAGATGAAAATTTTGAATTTGCTCATGCTTTTGTAATGCCTCATTGAAAGTATCCAATAGGCTACTGTAAAGTTTCTCTACCCTTGGGTTAATTATCATAAACGGAGGTGCCGTCCAGTGTACTTTGTTTTCCTCGCACCATTGTTGGAGCAAAATAAAATTAGGAATAATCAATGTTGTAATGTAAGGACGCTGAAACCCAACAACCATAGCTTGTGCGATGTAAGGAGAGGTCTTCAATAGCGATTCAATAGGTTGTGGAGCAACATATTTTCCACTGGAAGTCTTAAAAATATCCTTTTTGCGATCTGTAATTTGTAAAAAATGCTGATGCACCATTTTTCCGACATCACCTGTTTTTAGCCAACCCTCTGGAGAAATTATTGCGTTCGTTTCATTCGTTTTATTGTAGTACCCTATCATTACGTTAGGACCTTTCACTAAAATTTCGCCCTCTTCTTGTCCATCAATCTTAATCGCTACACCAGGCACTACAATACCCACTGTGCCAAAGCGATAGCCGCCTGGTTCAAAGCGATTGAAGGCTACTACCGGAGACGTTTCTGTAAGACCATATCCTTCTCTCAAATTGAATCCAGCCGCTGTAAAGAGCCTACCCAGCTCTGGAGAAAGTGCCGCTGCGCCAACAATGATACCCTCTACACGCCAACCTACCATATTGCGCCAGCGATTGAAGACCAACACTGTCGCCAATTGTAACTTACACCAATACCCAAAGCTCAATTTTCGTTCAGGATATTGCTTTCCTACTTTAATACTCCAAAGTAGGAGCTTTTTTTGCAAAGAGGGTAGTTTGGTGGCACTTTCTAAAATAGTATCATAGGCGCGCTCGACCAAGCGAGGTACTACCGTAAAATAGTGCGGTCTAATTTGTTTTAAGTCATTTAAAAGCGTTTCTAGCTTCTGGATGTAATACAAAGATGCCCCTGTGGCCATATAGAAATAAGTAACCATGCGTTCAAAAATATGGCTTAGAGGCAGGAAGCTAATAGTTATTTTATCACAATTAATAGGCACTAAAGCCATAGTGGCTTTGATATTGCTGACAATATTTTTGTGGGAAAGCATCACGCCTTTGGGTTCACCAGTAGTGCCAGAGGTGTAAACAATAGTGGCAAGATCATCTTCGTGGATAGCGGCTTTCAGGGCTTGAATATCCAACAGATTTCTAGCAGTAGGCTCTTGCGAAAGTTCAGTCCAATGAGCAACATCAGGCAACAACTCAATAGTGTAGATTTGCTTTAGACTCAGCACACTAGGCTGTACTTGCTGCACTTTTTCGTACAATTCTCGATTTTGAACCACACAATATTTGATTGTGGCATCATTTAAAATATAAATCAACTCTTTTTCTGAAATGGTAGCATGAATCGGGACGACAATAACGCCTACTTGCTGTAACCCTAAATCCAGAAAATTCCATTCCGGGCTTCCACGATGCGTCATAATAGCGACCTTATCATCGCGCACTAACCCAAGCTGTAAACAACCTGCACTTACTCGATTCACTTGAGCAATGGCTTGAGTTGTAGAAAAAGTCTTCCATTCTATTCCCTCCTTGCGCGCCAATGCTATGTCCGCAGGATATTTTGCTTCCTGATAAGATAGAATATCAAACAAACGTTGAAAATCCATGAGTTGCTTTCAATTTCCAATTCAAAATAAGTCTTCTATGCAAGAAGTAAATCTAATGAAATTATGTGGAAAATAGTTAGTTTAGCGATAAAATATATTTTACGCTCTACATGAATAAGGCGCAAGTAGATCAAATCAAACGCCAAATCGAAGCGATTCCTTTAGGATATTCTTTAGTTACCTTTCAAGGCAAAAGGTATGGCTTAAGTAGAATGGATTTTAACAGTGGGAAAAGCAAGAAAATATTTGCAAAAGAACTTGGAGGCAATAATTTCATTAGTTTTAACTGTTATTTCACTCAAATACTTCAACTTAGACCCTGTGAAATGTCAGAAGATAAAGTGATAGATTTCATAATGAATTTTACTTTTGTAAAAGACGACTAATGAATTATGCTAAATAGGCTTTACGTAATTAACATATTTTTCATGATGAAGTATTTTTTATTTTTTACAACTTTCATCTGCTTTCTTGCTTGCTCCAATCAAGACATCGTAGAGAAGCAACCAGAGATTACCAGTACATTACGCCCCATCAACTACTTAGCGTTGGGCGATTCTTACACCATAGGAGAATCCGTGAGTGAAAAGGAACGCTATCCGATGCAATTGGTCGCTGCACTCATCAAGGATAGCATTTTGATAGAAAAGCCTAAAATTATTGCTCGGACAGGCTGGACAACAGACGAACTGCAAGAGGCTATTCATAAAGAAAATATAAAAGATACTTTTGATTTAGTTTCATTATTGATTGGGGTCAATAATCAATTTAGAAACTATAGTCTAGCAAAGTATCAAATTGAATTTGATACTTTGCTTCGGCAAGCTATTGATTTTGCAGGCGGAAACCGGGAAAAGATATTTGTTATTTCCATTCCCGATTATGGATTTACACCTTTCGGTCAACAACGCAATCCAACTGCTATCACTGCTTCAATTGATGCTTTCAATTCTGCAAATCAGGCGATTACGCTTTCTTACGGCATTAGCTATTTCAACATAACGGATATTTCAAGGCGAGGTATTGCACAACCCAATTTAGTCGCAGACGACAAGCTGCATCCTTCAGGTGAACAATACCAACTCTGGGTTAATTCATTTTATAATGCGGTAAAAGCAAAACTAAAAAACTAGCTCTTTTTATAGCAAGAAAAATAAAAATCATAATGCGCTTCTCTACATTTTTTAAAAAAGATGATCAATGGGCTATTTGGATTGGATTGGGGCTATTACTTTTCTCCACCACCTTATTTTTTTATAATGCTCCTAAACATTACGTCGAGCAACATAGCCAGTTAAATGAAATTATAAAAAAAGAAAATGTTCCTTTTGAAACTGTAATTTGGTACGATGCCTTAGATAAGCAACAAAAAATAAAATTTGGCACAGAGCCTTTAGGCTTATTTTTCAAGCAATTGACCGGCACATTAGGCAGTTGGGAAAGCAATCCATTTGATGCTTTTTGGAGGTCTTCTACTAACGTAACTACCCATCAAACAAATTGGTTAGAAAAGTATGAACAAGCTAAAACACAAATGGACGCAAAAAAAGTAGCAGCTATTGCATTAACAACCACTGCCGAAAAAGTCCATTTTAAAGATACTCAACTCAATGAAAATGCACAACTAGCGATTGCCGATTGGCGCGCCGCCAAAGCAACTTACGAAAAAATCAACAAAAAATATCAAGCCAAACCATTTAACGTATTTCCTTATCTAATCGCCATGCTGTTTATATTAGGCATCATTTTTGCTACCGCTAATGCCGCTATGGGTAAGTCTTTTAAGCAGTATTTAATCGGTTTTAGTGCCGTCTTTTTATTGGCTACGCTGTCGTTCTTACTAGCCAACCAAGCTAATATGAAGGCACTAGGTATTGGCGATGCTGCATGGGCGATTATATTAGGGCTACTCATTAGCAATACACTAGGCATTCCAAATTGGCTGCGACCTGCACTCACTACTGAACTTTATATCAAAACGGGTTTAGTATTGCTAGGTGCTGAGATTTTATTGAGCAAAATCCTAGCTATTGGTATTCCAGGCATATTTGTGGCTTGGGTCGTTACGCCAATTGTATTGGTGCTCACTTATTGGTTTGGACAAAAAGTATTAAAAATACCATCAAAAACTTTGAACATGACAATTTCAGCGGATATGTCTGTCTGCGGAATATCCGCCGCTGTGGCTACCGCCGCCGCCTGCAATGCAAAAAAAGAGGAGTTGACCCTAGCAGTAGGGCTATCTATGGTGTTTACTTCTGTAATGATGATTGTCATGCCGATTTTTATTAACTGGGTGGGCATACCAGAAGTACTGGGTGGTGCTTGGATCGGTGGCACAATTGATGCCACTGGTGCAGTGGTCGCCGCGGGTGCTTTTCTTGGCGATGATGCACTCAGTGTAGCAGCCACAATCAAAATGATTCAAAATATTCTTATCGGATTTGTTGCTTTTGGCGTTGCTATTTATTTTACAACTCAAGTAGAAAAAACAGGACAAGCAAAAATTGGGATTAGTGAAATTTGGAAGCGTTTTCCAAAATTTATAATTGGTTTTCTAGGGGCATCTATTTTATTTTCTATCCTTTATGAAATAGTTGGAAAAGACCTCGCTTACAGTGTTATTGAATATGGTGTGATTGATGTATTTGAAAAGAACATTAGAAGTTGGTTATTTTGTCTAGCCTTTGTTAGTATTGGGCTTTCCACCAATTTTAAAGAATTGCAGCAGCATTTTTCAGGCGGAAAACCTTTGATACTTTATATCTCAGGACAATTACTTAACCTTTGTCTTACTTTACTGATGGCTTACATTATGTTTTACCTAGTCTTTCCACATATTACAGCAGCAATTTAAAAAGCCACTTAGCAAAACTAAGTGGCGCAACTTAACATCGTTATTAATAAAAAGACTCCATTAGGAGTTCACACTTGGTTCGAACAGCGGTTGGTATAACATTTTTTTATAACGCAACACTAAGCATAAAAATCACAAAATAAGTCTAATTAACTATTTTTTTAGTTAAAAACTGATTAAAAAAATACCGCTAACCTTTGATAGATGTGGTATTGGAAAAAAGAATAGCATTTTACTTTTCTATCTAAACTTCTTTGAGCTTCCACCTACCTTGCCGAAATAGGAAAATTAAAATGATAGCCAACAAACTTTCACTAATAGCAATAGCCCATAGCACTCCCGATATTTCCCAATGTAAAAATTTAGAAAGAAAATAAGCCAAGGGAATTTCTAACATCCAAAAACAAATAAAATTAACGATTGTAGGTGTTCGTGTATCACCTGCACCGCCAAACGCTTGACTTAAAATCATGCCATAAGCATAAAAAATATATCCTAAGCAAATGATTCTTAAACTTAAAACACCAGCATTCACCGCAGCCTCAACATCTGTAAACGAGCGAATAATAGGTTGAGCAAAACTAAAAAATAATAAGGCAACACTCGCCAAGAAAATCATGTTGTAATAAGCAGCTCGCCAAACAGAAATAGCTGCTCTTTCGGGTTGCTTTGCGCCTAAATTTTGCCCAACTAGCGTGGCGGCTGCGTTGGCAATGCCCCAAGCAGGCAAAAGTGCAAAGAGAATAATCCTGATGGCATAAAAATAACCAGCATAGACATCGGTACCAAATTCTGCTACCAAACGAGATAAAAATATCCAACTTGCCGAAGCAATAAAATATTGCATAAACCCAGTGGAAGCAATATTAATTAGTTTTATAATACTAGAGGGGATAATTTTAATATTTCGCCATACAATCTTTATAACGCGATTGCCTCTCAATAAAATATATAACTGAAATAGCACGCCAACTCCTCGCCCAATACTGGTGGCTACTGCTGCACCTGTCGTACCCATTTCAGGAAAAGGACCAATACCAAAAATCAATAATGGGTCAAGTATAATGTTTAGTAAATTAGCAACCCATAATGAAAACATTGCCATCATCGCATCGCCTGCCCCTCTAAAAATGCCATTCAGCATGAACAAAAGAATAATGACGACATTGGTACCGAATAATATGCGAGCATAATTTGTGCCGACCGCAATCACTTCTTCGCCAGCACCCATCGATCGAAGAATTTGTTCGGCGTATAAAAAACCAACAATGCCTATCAAAACCCCTAGCCCAATACTCAATATAATGGCTTGAATGGCTGCTTCGGCAGCTTTCTCTGGTTCATTTTCGCCAATTCTCCTTGAAATAACTGCTGTGGCAGCAATGCTCAATCCAATGGCTAAACTATAAATAAGTGTACTCACTACTTCTACGATGCCAGCAGTTGTAGCGGCTGCATTACTAATTTGGCTTAAATAAAAGGCATCAATAATGGCAAACAGTCCTTCGCCGAGCATTTCTATCATCATAGGGATAGAAAGCAAAAAAATAGCTTTATTGATACTGCCAGAAGTATAGTCCTGCTCCTCCCCTTTTAAAGCACTGATGATGCTTTTCCATGTATTGCTCATAAAATCTAGATAATCAGCAGGTGAACGAAATTGAGATGGCAAATGTAACGCAATAAACTTATTGCGTCAGAAAAAATAATCATTTGAGTTAAAAGACGCATTAAGATAACCGTTTGTTTTTTAGTGTAGTTCCCTTTTAGGGCTCAACTTTTCCCCGAACCTACCGTTTTATGATAAACTTAATTATATTTTAAGCGTATTAAAAAACTTAAAAAATGAAAAAACAATTATTTCAATTATTATTTGTAGGCTTATTGCTTTGTTCTACCAATTTATGGTCGCAAACGCATAAGTTGCCAGAACTATCTTACGCCTTTGAAGCCTTAGAGCCTCACATAGATAGCACGACAATGAATATCCACTATTCAAGGCATCATGCTGCTTATGTCAATAATTTGAACAATCTCATTAAAGATACTGACCAAGAAAAAATGTCTATTGAAGCACTCATGCACAATATGTCAAAGTATAGTGCTGGAGTCAGAAATAATGGTGGTGGACACTATAACCACACTTTATTCTGGTCTATTTTAACGCCTAAGAAAGATACTAAACCCTCTCCAGCACTTTTGCAAGCGATTAATATCACTTTTGGTAGTATGGATAGCCTAAAAATAGCGCTTGAAAAAGCAGGTGCTACTCGCTTTGGCTCAGGCTGGGCTTGGCTATCTGTGGACAGTAACAATAAATTGTTTGTGTCTTCTACTCCCAATCAAGATAATCCATTGATGGATGTAGTAGAGCAAAAAGGGACACCAATTCTTGGCATTGATGTTTGGGAACACGCTTATTACTTGAAATATCAAAATAAGAGAGGAGAATATTTGGGTAATATTTGGACAATTATCAACTGGGAGGAGGTGAGTAAAAAATACGAAACTATTATGAAAGGAGTAAAAATGGAAAAAAAATAATATCGTTTTATTAAAAAAAGAATGGCGTTTGTTCTACCAACGTCATTCTTTTTTTAATTGCTTTTTATAATTTACATATTCGTTTAAATCAGGGTATATTGTAATTAAGCGTTCTATATCTTCTTCCTTTATTAGTTTATCTTCTTGAAAAACAACAATTTCCGCATTTTCCCAACCTGTTTTCTTTAGTTCTTCTAATAGTTCTTGTGCCGAAAAAAAAGATTGATAATTACCCACATAATGACTCTGAGTTGTAGAATCTTTATGTGGAGGAATAGTCAAAACTCCCTCTATGTCGGGCGTTTCTGTAACATCAGTTTTTGCTATGAAAATGCGATAAGTTACCGCTAAAGAAGATATTTTAAACTGTGAAATTCCCTGTTCTGAATCATCAAAAAACGAATCGTTAGGTAAAAATTTGAGATTATCATTTAGCTCCATTTTAAATATATCTTTTCCACCTTGACTACTCCAGTGATTGGAAGTAAAAAAAATAATATTCTTCTCTTCGTTAAGAAAAAAGTGCGTTTCATCAGCGTAGGTGTTGAGAGACTTTAGTGCTTGAGGTTGTTGCCATGCTTTTATAGTCGTATCAAATTGACTCATCACAATGTCGAATCCACCAATACTGATACTGGTTTGATTGGTACTGAAAAATAAAGTTTGACCATCGTTGGCTAAAAAAGGATACTGCTCATCGAATGGTGAATTAATAATGTTTCCTAAATTACTTGGTGGAGTCCAAGTTTTATTTTTAAAAACAGTGAAAAATAGATCATAACCGCCATATCCACCTAGTTGATTACTAGAGAATAATACGATAGAATCATTATACCAAAATGGCGTATTTATTACATATGGAGGAAGTGTTTTATTTTTTTTGTTTTCCAAGAATGTAAAAGTGCATAAACTATCTTTTCTAAAAAAATAAATATTGCTTCCATCAGAGGAAAATCCTCCGAGTAATTCATCTTTTGCACTGTTGATGGGCGTTTCTAAGGATAGCACGATATAATTGCTGTCTATGAAAAATAAATCGTAATTTCCATTTCGATTAGAACTAAAATAGTAACAATTATTTTGTGTAGGACTAGCAAGCAACCCTTCATCATCTGATGAGCTATTCATAGAAGTTAGTACTTCTAAGCTAGAGGTGTTTGTGTACACAGGACTTATTTTCAAGCCATTTGCACATTGTAGAAGTTCTTGCTTTATAGATTCGGCAGCATTTTTTTCTTTTTTAAAATACAACTTATAATCAATTACTGCTTTTTCATAATTGCCTTGTACATAATTTAATCGTGCTTTGTATAAAATTAAACGATTATCTTGAATACGCCCTCGCTGTTGTATCAGATTCAAATAGCGTTCTGCTGCGGCAATATCATTCAAATGGTAGCTACAAATAGCAATAGCCATTAGGGTTTCTTCGTCATTTACATCATTTTGGTGATAGCTTTTTAAAGTAGTGATTGCTTTTGCATACTGTTCAGCCGCTAATAGTTGTAGCCCTATGTTTTTTTGCCATTTAGCAGGCTGCGCTTGTATTGAAAAAGCGATTATCATAAAAAATAAAATACCCCAAAACAAACGCAGCATAGCAATCTATTTAGATAGAGCGATTTTTATCAAACTGCTCTAAATAGTCCGCTACTTTTCTCAAAAAAGAACCTCCTAAAAAGCCATCTACTACCCTATGGTCGTAAGATAAGGACATAAACATCATGTGTCTTATCGCAATAACATCGCCGTGTTCTGTTTCTATAACGGCTGGTCGTTTTCTGATTGCCCCTGTGGCTAGAATGGCTACCTGAGGCTGATTAATAATAGGCGTTCCCATCACATTACCGAAAGTACCAACATTGGTTATAGTAAATGTGCCCTCTTGTATTTCTTCTGGTTTTAATTTATTGGTTCTTGCACGACTTGCTAAATCATTAACAACTTTAGTTAACCCTAGTAAATTCAAATGGTCTGCATGTTTGATAACTGGCACAATTAAGTTCCCAGAAGGTAAAGCGGCTGCCATACCTATATTTATGAATTTCTTTTTGATTATATTTTTTCCCTCCACAGCAATATTAATCATGGGAAAATCAATAATAGCTTTTACGACGGCTTCAATAAAAATAGGGGTATAGGTTATATTTTCGCCATGCTGTTGCTGAAATGATTTTTTTATTTTTTCTCGCCAAAGCACCAGATTCGTTACATCCGCCTCTACGAAAGAGGTAACGTGTGGCGAAGTTTGCTTTGACATCACCATATGGTCAGCAATTAAGCGGCGCATTCTATCCATCTCTATTATTTCTACATCGCCGCTGCGAACGCTGCTCGAACTGGGTGTATTATTCGTGGTAGCTAGAGGAGTAGTTACTGATGTGGCTTTGATTTGGGAGGCTAAAGGTGCTGAGGTGGGTTTTGCGGTTTTCTCTTCTATGTAGGACAAAATATCTTTTTTTGTAACACGTCCTTGTGCGCCAGAGCCTTGTATTTTTTCTAACTCTACCATGCTCAAACCCTCTTCTTGTGCAATATTGCGCACTAAAGGAGAATAAAAACGACCTTTATTGTCTGTTCTTGATATTTTTTTCGTTTCTTCTTCTGTATTAGTATAATTATCCGCATAATATGCTGTTTCAGCATAAGATACCGAAGGCGATTGGGTATTTGCTTCGCTTGGTGCACCAGCACTTTCCTCATCCGTTGAAATGTAGGCAATAATTTCGCCTACAGCCACCGTATCGTCTTCTTTATATTTAATTTCTGTGATGATACCGCTAGTAGGTGAAGGTACTTCAGAATCTACTTTATCGGTCGCAATTTCTAGTATAGTTTCTTCCTCTTCTACTCTATCGCCAACGTTTTTTACCCATTTCAAAATGGTTGCCTCTACAATGCTTTCTCCCATTTTAGGCATTACCAGTTCCACTTTAGCCATATTTTACAGTTTTGATTTTATGCTTAATATCTCATTATATCAATTGAATGTACTATGAACCGATTAGGTTCAATAGACATAGTCAAAGGGTATTCAACTTTGCCTACAAAATTAACAAGCATTTGGTAGCATCCTAAAAGAAGATGGAAAATAGAAGTATTAATAAAATGAATAACCATGAAATGCTGTTTGGTTAGAGCAAAGAAACGTATCTTAATTTTTATCCTATTCAAATGAGATCATTTTATCCAAACAAGCTGTAACTTATCGCCAAGCATATTTTAAATGGAAAGGTTGAAGTACATGAAATCGCCCTTGTAGCCAATAGTAGCCTCCAAACAAGACAATAGAATAAAATAAAGTACCTAATAAAGTGCCCTTGATGAATGGAATACCCGCTAGATAACAATTCAGTAGCCCTACTAAAGTTTTAGGATACATCTGGCTGCCTGCCCAAACGCCAAAATTGGAAATGAGAAAAAAGACAATACTTCCTCCCACTGCACCTACGATAACATTTTGAGCAGTTACTTTTCTTTGATATAAGAATAGACCGAGCAACGTAATCAGTAAATAACTGCCATATTGCCAGTGAAACCCTTGATAAAACCAAATAAATTCTGGATAGTAAGCAGCATAGACCACATTATTGATGAATAAATCACTTAGCCAAGTCGCTAAAATAGGAATGATAAAGGCTTGCCACGGCTTTGTGAAATGAGCAGCACCAAAAAGTCCAATCGCCGCTAATGGCGACAGGTTAAGCATATGGGGAACTACCCGCGAGAATGCCGCCAAGAATATGATAGCAGTCAATATCCCGATTTGAAGATTAATCTTTTTGTTCATACTTATTTTTCTGTGAAACACTATCATCCGAAAAGGGAAGCGTGTTTTTATTTGTATAATTTATTTTTGCATTTGCTAAGCCAAGAGGGTTTAGTAAATGCAAAAATAGATAAAACACCATTAAAGTTAAACTAACAATAATTATAAATCGAGTAATAATTTAATTGGGTCTTCAATTAATTGCTTCACTTTCACAAGGAAAGTTACCGCAGTGCTTCCATCAATAATGCGATGGTCGTAAGAAAGTGCCACATACATCATTGGACGGATTACTACGTTGCCGTTGATAGCAACTGGTCGCTCTTGGATGCTATGCATCCCCAAGATAGCCGATTGTGGCTCATTCAAAATGGGCGTACTTAATAAAGAACCAAAGATACCACCATTAGTAATCGTGAACGTCCCTCCACTCATATCCTCTAGGGTTAATGCGTTGTTGCGTGCTTTAGTCGCTAAGTCTTTTATAGCATGTTCAATTTGCGCCAAGTTCAACGATTCTACGTTTCTCAACGGGGGAACAACTAACCCATTTGGAGTAGAAATAGCAACAGAAATATCTGCGTAATTGTGGTAAATCATTTCCTCACCATCAATAAAAGCGTTTACGTCAGGCATTTCCAACAGCACTTTAGCGCAAGCCTTCGCAAAAGGTGACATAAAGCCCAGTTTGATACCAAATTTCGCTACAAAGTCATCTTGATATTTTTTGCGCATCTCCATTAAGCTAGACATATCAATTTCGTTGAATGTCGTAAGCATCGCTGTATTGTTCTTTGCAGAAACTAATCGTTTGGCGATAGTCCTGCGCATACGCGACATTTTCTTGCGCTCCTCTTCGCGGCTAAAACTGGTGGTAGCAACTACTGGCGAAGGGGTGCTTTGCTTAGGGGCAACTGCCACTTCTTGTTTAGCGGCTGGTGTGGATGCTTTTTGCTCAACTGCTTTCAAGGCATCTTCCTTCGTGATGCGTCCGTCTTTACCTGTGCCAGGAATATTCTCCGTAGGAATATCATTTTCTCTCAGCACTTTAGCCGCTGCGGGCGATGGATGCCCTGTGGCGTAAGTTGGCGTTGCAGGCGTATTCGATGGTGCTTGCTTTACTGTTTCTTTAGGGGCTTCTTTTTGAGGGGGAGATGTTGTCGGAACTGATGTTTCCTGACTTACACTGGTATCAATTTTAGCAACTAACGCACCAATTTCTAAATCGTCTCCCTCTGCGGCAGCATAAATTAACTTTCCAGTAGCTTCAGCAGGAAATTCTAGGGTAGCTTTGTCGGACTCAAATTCACAAATAGGCTCATCTAGTTTTACGAAATCACCATTTTTTTTAAGCCATTGTGATAAGGTCACTTCCGTTACAGATTCCCCAATAACAGGGACTTTCATTTCGACGATACTCATAATTTCTTTTTGATGTAATGTAGATTTTCTTGATATATGTGCTTTCACTCAAACACATTTGCTTGTTTTTAGGTTTCTATATTGCAAAGCTATATTTTTTTGGAGTGCTATTTTACTTTTTAAAAGTAAAAATGGGTAGTGATTAAATTTTATGGCTTAAAAAACTATGCAAATAAAAACAAATTTTAAAAAAAATATTGTTATCGCTAAATAATATGAAGTCAACGCAACGATTTTTTAGGCTACTATCATTAGATAAAAAGGAGATTAGCTACGTTTATTTGTATGCTATTTTCTCTGGTATTATTACGCTTTCACTACCTATTGGCATTCAGGCTATAATTAACCTGATGGTTGTTGGGCAGCCCTCATCTGCCCTCTATATACTCATTGCTGTCATTACTATTGGGACAGCATTAACAGGATTATTGACCATCATGCAAATTGTAGTATTGGAAACCATTCAGCGCCGCATTTTTGCGCGCTCGGCGTTTGAGTTTTCTTGGCGCATCCCTCGTTTCAAGATGGAGGCACTTTCAGGTATTTACCCCCCCGAACTTATTAATCGCTTTTTTGATACTATGACGATACAAAAAGGGATGCCTAAAGTTTTAATTGACTTTTCCACAGCAGCACTACAAATTTTTTGGGGGCTTATCCTGCTAGCTTTTTATCATCCATTTTTTGTTTTTTTCGGTCTCATTGTTTTGGCAATTCTATTTACCGTTTTTGCCATTACAGGTCCTAGAGGTCTGGAAACCAATCTAAAAGAGAGTAAGTATAAATACATGATGGCACACTGGCTGGAAGAACTTGGGCGTGCAATGAATACGTTTAAATTATCCGTTGGGTGTTATTTACCGCTCAATAAAACAGACTATTTAGTGGGCAATTACTTAGATGCGCGCAAATCTCACTTTCGCGTATTGCTTCAACAATACGGCATTATTATGCTTTTCAAAGTGGCGGTTACGGTCTCTTTGTTATTGCTGGGTAGTAGTTTAGTGATTGATAATAGCATCAGCTTAGGGGAATTTGTTGCTGCTGAAATCATTATTATCCTTATTCTCAATTCTGTGGAAAAATTAATTCTTAGTATGGATACGATTTACGACGTATTGACGGGAATAGAAAAAATTGGATTTGTTACTGATTTACCGCTAGAGCGTACAGAAGGAAATGTGTTTGCCACTATTAGCGAGCAAGAGCAGATAAGAGTAGAACTTGATGAGGTAAGTTTCAAGTTTAAAGATACGGCCCGTCCTACGGTAAATAATATTTCTATGGCGGTCGAAGCGAAAGAAAAAATATGTCTATCGGGCTACAATGGCTCAGGGAAAGTTACTTTGGCACAGTTAATTGGTACATTGTATAGTGATTTCAACGGAACAATTACTTACAACAATATTCCCTTGAAGAGCATTGAGTTAGAAAGTTTGCGCCAACACATTGGGAATTTTAGTCCACAAGGTGGTATTTTTAATGGCTCTATTTTTGACAATATCACGCTGGGTATCAAGAATTTAGATTTAAAAAGGGTGATTGAAGTTGCTAGAAAGGTAAAGTTACATGAATTTGTCAGTCAACTGGACAGAAACTATGATACAGAGGTGCTTGCGGACGGGTTGAACTTACCACGCAGTATCCGAACAAAAATTATGCTAGCAAGAACCATCATTATAAAACCTAAATTGTTGATATTAGAAAGTTTTGAAAACTATTTACAGCCAGATGAATACAAAGGAGTAGTGGAAGATTTAATGAATGAGAAAAACGATTGGACTATTGTAGCTGTTTCTAACGACCCTTATATAGCGCAAATAAGCGATCGGGTGTATGTTTTGAGAGATGGTAGTATTTTCAAACAAGGCCCTTTTGCCGAAATAAAAGACGATGAATACGTGCAGCAGATTTTTAAGATCCCGTATCGAAATTTATCAGTGGCCTAAGTAAAAATAATATTATGTTAAATATATCAGAAAACAGCATTCAAGGAGAAGTTAAAATAGAGCAGTACAAATCGTACCGAAAACTTCAAGGTGCAAGAGCCAATAGAATGTTGGCTTGGTGGCTACTTATTAGTTTAGCAATTTTTCTTGTCATTTCACTTTTGCCTTGGACACAGAATATTCAGATTAAAGGTAAAGTGACTACTTTTAAACCTGATGAACGACCACAAACTATTCATTCTGCTATTTCGGGGCGAATTGAAAAGTGGTATGTTCAGGAAGGTGAGTTAGTACAACCTGGCGATACTATTGTTTTTTTGTCAGAAATAAAACCTGAATATTTTGACCCCGA
>DAITMC010000019.1:0-5978 GCA_036835365.1 Saprospiraceae bacterium | reverse complement strand
TATCGGCGAACGGATACACTTTTCCAGCAAGGCATTAAATCGCTAACGGATTTGGAGGGTAGAAGGTTGAAACTGCAAGAGGCAAAAGCCAAATTGATTTCTTCCGAAAATAAAACACAGGAGGCAGATAATGAACTAACGATTGCCAAACTAGAACTTATCAACATTGATAATGACTACAATAATAAAATTGCTAAAGCGGAATCAGATAAGTTTAGTGCAATTTCTAGTCGTTTTGATTCCGAAGGTAGTCTAAATAAGTTAAGTAATGAATTGGAAAACTATCGCCGCCGCAACGATTTGTATTATGTGCTAGCACCTCAAGAATGTTATGTAACTCAAGCCATCAAGCCAGGTATTGGTGAGATTGTCAAAGAAGGCGAACCTATTGTAAGTATCGTACCTAAGAACTATACGCCTGCCGTTGAGTTATTTGTGCAACCCATGGATATGCCTTTAATTAACATTGGGCAAGAAATAAGCTTTATTTTTGATGGTTGGCCCGCTTTTATCTTTTCTGGCTGGCCTAGTTTTGCCGTAGGTACATTTAGTGGAAAAATTGCTGCTATTGACAATGTTCCAAATGAAGATTCAAAATATCGTGTGTTGGTGCTAGAAAACGATGAAGAGAAGCCGTGGCCTCCCTTGTTGCGTTTTGGTGCGGGAGCGCAAGGTATTGCACTACTCAAAAATGTGAAGTTATGGTACGAAATATGGCGGCAATTAAATGGATTTCCTCCAGAATATTATGATAATAATATACAAGGGAAAGATAGTAAATTCAAACCTCCTGTGAAAGCTGTAGCAAAATAAATATTGATACAAAAGATGAACGCAGTCATAAAAATCTACGAAATGAATATGGTGCCAATCAAGAAAATAGCTTATTTAGTTATTTTTTCTGCCTTTTATGTTAACTTGAATGGACAATTTACGGATGAGGCATTTGATTTTTCGTTGGATTATTTTTTGAGTGAAGTACGCCAAAATCATCCTTTAGTCAGGCAAGCCAATCTATTTGCTGCTCAAGCAGAAGCAGTGCTGATGGAAAGTAGGGGAGGTTTTGATCCGAAGCTATATAATGATTTCAAAAACAAAAATTTTGATGAAAAAAACTATTACAGTATTGGAGAAGGAGGGGTAAAAATCCCTACATGGATAGGGTTGGAAGTAAAAGCCGCCTACAATTGGACGAATGGTGATTTCTTGAATCCTGAGCAAACCTTACCTACCGCAGGGCAAGCGGTTGTTGGATTTAAGATGCCGCTCTTGCAAGGAATGCGCTTTGATGAACGGCGTGCAAGTGTTCAAGAGGCAAAGGTATTTCAAAAAATGAATGAGGCAGAGCGACAGCAGGTAATCAACGATTTGCTGCTGGCTGCTACAGAAACCTACTGGAATTGGGCATATACTTATGCTGCTTTAGCTGTTTTTGAAAATAGTTTAAATCTAGCGCAGCAAAGGTTCAACTTTACTAAACAAAGTTTCTTACTTGGCGATAAACCAGCTATTGATACGCTCGAATCATTCATTATTATCCAGAATCGGCAAGTGGACTTGGAGCAAGCGGAAGTGGATTACAGCAACATGACGCTGTTTATTTCCAACTTTTTATGGGATGAAGACGACACCCCTGCTAATTTCGCAAGAGCAGCTTTACCCAATCGCTTGGATATTCCAAGCGATAACAATTTTGTGCAACGTGTTCCTAATTTGTTAGAAAATCCTTCGCTTGTCCCTGAATTGCAGGCACTGTTACTCAAGCAAAACAGCTTGGAGATAAAAGAAAGGCTTAAACTTGAAATGCTTAAGCCGCGCCTGGATGTGGAATACAACTTATTGGGAAATGGATTAAATTTTGGCAATAACAACAATGGGGATGAAAATGGATTAAACGCTTTACTGCTTGAAAATTATAAATGGGGCGTAGCTTTTAGTTTTCCTTTGTTCTTGCGCAAAGAGAGAGGTGGTTTGAATCTAGTGCGGGTAGAGCAAATGCAAACACAATTCAAATACAATAACAAGCGACTTGAAATCCAAAACAAAGTAGATGCCATTGTGCAGCAACTTAATACCAACTATGAACAAATTTTAATTGCTGATAATGTAGTTAATAATTATCAAAGACTACTTGAGGCAGAAAATATAAAATTTAGTATCGGAGAAAGTTCTATTTTTCTCATCAATGCCCGCGAAGAAAAATTGATTGAGTCGCAGCTAAAACTACTCAAGCTAAAGGCGGAATATTTAAAACTAGAAGCTAAGTTACAAGCAGCTTTAGGGCAGTTGCAATAGGCTTTAAAATGAACTCATTATTTGCGTTTTACGCTTCTAATGAGTTCATTTTAATACAAAACTAAGCCTTATTTCAAGGCAAATGCTTGACGCACAGCATTTACCATATCCAGTTTTTCCCAAGTGAACGTTTCCACTTCACATTCAATTTGTTCGCCAGAGCCATTTCTGAAAGTTACCGTTTTCACTGCGGGTGTTCTTCCCATATGCCCATAAGCGGCTGATTCTGAGTAGATAGGCGTTCTTAATTTCAATCGTTTTTCAATGGCATAAGGACGCATATCAAAAATAGCTTCTACTTTTTTAGCAATTTCACTATCGCTCATAGGCACTAAGGCAGAGCCGTAAGTATTGATATACAGATTGGTTGGTCTTGCTACCCCAATAGCATAGGAAACTTGTACTAAGACTTCTCTACAAATGCCAGCAGCTACTAAATTCTTGGCAATGTGGCGCGTAGCATAAGCAGCAGAGCGATCCACTTTGGAAGGGTCTTTGCCAGAAAAAGCTCCTCCACCGTGTGCACCCTTTCCACCATAAGTATCCACAATGATTTTTCTACCAGTCAAACCAGTATCCCCATGCGGACCGCCAATCACAAACTTGCCCGTTGGGTTGATATGATAAGTAATTTGATTATTAAATAACGCTTGCACAGAAGGTTTACAAATGGAAATCACTTTCGGGATAACAGTATTAATGATGTCATATCTGATTTTAGCCAGCATGGTTTCATCCTCATCAAAATCGTCATGCTGCGTAGAAACAACAATGGTGTCAATTCGTATTGGCGTATTGTCGTCTGAATACTCAATCGTTACTTGCGACTTGCTGTCCGGACGCAAATAAGGTATTATCCTACCTTCTCTTCGGAAATCTGCTAGCACCTGAAGAATTTTGTGCGATAAATCTAACGCCAAAGGCATGTAGCTATCGGTTTCATTGGAAGCATAACCAAACATCATGCCCTGATCACCAGCGCCTTGATCTTCGTCGCGTTCTCTTTCCACGCCCCTATTGATGTCAGGCGACTGCTCGTGAATAGCAGAAAGAACACCGCAAGAGTTGGCTTCAAACATATACTCCGACTTGGTGTAGCCAATACGCTTAATAACATCTCTAGCAATTTGTTGAACGTCCAAATAGGTTTTGGTTTTTACCTCTCCCGCCAAAACAACTTGACCTGTGGTAACTAAAGTTTCGCAAGCTACCTTAGATTGTGGATCAAAAGCGATAAAGTGATCTACCAAAGCATCGGAAATTTGATCGGCTACCTTGTCTGGGTGTCCTTCTGAAACGGACTCTGATGTGAATAAATATGGCATAAAATTAATTTTGAACAGTTTAAAGAGATAGACTCTATTGTTTAAATTTTTAAGTTGTTTTCTCTAAATTGTACTCAATTTAAGAATAGCGACAAAAATAGAAAAATTGCTATTATTCCTAACAAAACACTAAAGGCAAGTTTTTACTCAACAAATCTTTGTAGCAATAGCGTTAGTGTTAGCATTAGCCATCATTTTTAGTTATATTAATATGAGAATTATCGATCGTTTACTGATAAAAAGTTTTGTTCCGCCATTAATTGTTACCTTCTTCATAGCTGTTTTCGTCTTGATTATGCAGTTTTTATGGAAATGGATTGACGAAATTGCAGGTAAAGGCGTAGGATTGTTCTTTATCCTAGAAATGTTGGGGTATATGTCCATCTCGCTGATTCCTTTGGCGTTACCCATTGCAGTGCTGATTTCTTCAGTCATGGTGATGGGCAATTTATCCGAGCGTTACGAGCTTTCGAGCTTCAAATCAGCGGGTGTTTCCCTGACAAGAATTATGTTGCCCCTCATGATTTTTACAGGTAGCATTAGTATCTTCTCCTACATTTGTTCGGATACTTTAATTCCACTTTCCAATCTAAAATATCAATCAAGACTCTATGATGTCAAAAATCAAAAGCCTACTTTAAGCCTTGAAGAAGGCGTTTTTAATGATGACTTTCAAGGGTTTTCCATTCGCATTGGCGCAAAAGAAACTGATAATAAAGGCATCAAAGAAGTCTTGATGTACGATGAGAGTAATGCCTCAGGTGGTCGTTTTGCTCAAGTTACTTCCAAAAGTGGAGAAATGTTTGTAACTGCTGATCAGCAATTTTTTGTCATGAAGTTATACAATGGGCAGCAATATGTCGAACCGCGCCCCGAATTCAGAAATGGCAAAGAAAGCTATCCTTTTGTAAGAACAAAATTTAAGGAATGGACAAAAGTATTTGACCTAGGTGAATTTTCGATTGATCGCACCGATGAAACCTTGTTCAAAGGGCATCATAATATGCTTACAACCAAGCAATTAAAATCTGCTATTGATTCTATTGACCAGCAAAAAGAATTGAGAATACTAGGTACATTCAATGAGTTAAACAGTGGACTTTACTTTAGGCGAGAAACTGAGGCATTTCAGCGTTCAATAGAAATTTACGAGCCTCCTTTTGAAGATGAAGCACTTACAGAAAATCAGGCAATCATTATAGACACTACCTCTGTTGAGACTACAAAAAAAGAGGAACTACTAAAAGATACGATTACGCTGGTTGCGCCCGTAACCACATCTGAGCTAACACAAAGCCGATTACCTTCTCTTGCTAATTCTAAAAAGCGTTATTACAGCGGATCAGAATTTAAGGACAGCCTTAATGATATTTCTGAATATGCTCATTTTGTTGATTTGTTCAAAGAAAATGACCAACGATTGTTGCTTTCAAAGGTAAAATCCTATATCAGTAGCTCACAACAAAGTATTACCTCTACGTTCCGTTATTTGGAACGAACGGACGATAATCGAGTAAAATATGTATATCAACTACACAATAAGTACAGTACAGCTGTAGCCTGCTTCATCTTCTTGTTCATAGGTGCACCTATGGGTGCCATCATACGAAAAGGAGGTTTCGGATATCCGCTTTTGGTATCTGTTATCTTTTTCGTAGCTTACATTATGTTAACTGTTCTATTTAAAAAAATGATGGAAGGTCAAGCTATCAGTCCAGAATTAGGAGCTTGGCTACCTTGTCTAGTGATTCTGCCGATAGGTGTTTTCTTAACCTACCAAGCAATGAATGATGCCAAAATGGTACAGCTAGAAGTATTCAAACGGATTAGCCAACAATTAATGCCGCTATTCCGTTGGTTTAGAGTAACTTTAGGCATCTAAAATCATAAATAAGCAGATAATGAGTGATGTTCTGAAGCGGTACAAACTTTACTTCTTACTGTTGGCTGCCTATTTCTTACTAGGTCTATCATTATTCGTTTTTATGAATAAAGGAGACGAAATTTTATTTTTTAGTCAACATCGCTCTTCTTATTGGAATATTTTTTTCAAAATAATCACTCGTTACGGCGAAGCCTTTCCCTACATCATAGCAGCTATTGTTTTTTTAGGGACTAAGCAATTTAGGAAAGCATGGGGGGTACTTTTACTACCCCTTATCGTAACAATATTGAGTTTTCTTAGCAAAATGTTATTTAAGCAACCTCGTCCTGCCAAGTACTTCGAATCGCTCCATCGCTTTGAAGAAGTCAACTGGATAAATGGTGTTGATGTTTACTATGGTTTCAATAGTTTTCCCTCTGGGCATACCATGTCCGCTTTTGCAATAAGCACTTTATTAGTCTTTTACTTGCCTA
>DAITMC010000018.1:0-25831 GCA_036835365.1 Saprospiraceae bacterium | reverse complement strand
TATATGCTATAAAAAGTAGTGGTGCAGTTTGGGTGAAATATGTACAAAAAATGTTGGATGAGCGAGGTAGAGTAAGGCGTTTGAAACTTATCTCTGCCAATCATTTGGAGTATGATCCTTTTGTGGAAGAAGTGAACGAATATACCCGCCTTTATAAAGTGATTCGTAGGGTAAGCAGTATCTAAAGGCTAATGCCTTTAGGCATTAAGTTTGCTTGATGATAATTTTTACAGCAACCCTGTGTCCCTGTTTATAAAGGAATTACCCTACTGTTTTTTTGATATTGATATGATGAACTCCCGAGTGAAATCGGGAGTTTTTTTATATTCTTTGCTTCATTGCTTCATAAAGAATGATGCCTGCCGCCACAGAAACATTGAAGGAATTAGTTAACTCTTTTTGTGGAATAATGAAATGTTTATCCGCTTTTTGCAATAGATTTGCCCCTACGCCTTCTCCTTCTGAGCCTAAAATAATAGCAACAGGTTGTTTCAAATCCATTTCAAAAAGTTGTTTTTTACTACTCAGCGCACTAGCCATAACCGTAATACCCAACAATTGCAATTGTTCTACACTTTGAAGTAAGTTATTTTCACGACAAATAGGCAGATAATTGAGTGCACCTGCGGAAGCTTTCATGGCATCAGCATTAATTTGGGCGCCCCCTTTCATCGGAATCACAATGGTATGTACGCCACAGCAAACTGCCGACCGAGCAATTGCCCCGAAATTACGCACATCTGTAATGCTATCTAGTAGTAAGATGAGTGGATTTTCTGTTTGCTCAAATATAATTGGTAACAAATTACTCAAACGATGGTAATTAATGACGGACATTATGCCAACCACACCTTGATGATTGCCATTTGTCATTTTTGACAAACGTTCTTTCGGAACGTATTGCAAAGGAATACCATATTGTTTCGCCACTTGCCGGATAGCTTTTTCTACATCGCCCGTCATGCCTTGTTGCAAAAAGACTTTATCAAATACTTGACCCGCCTTGATAGCATCTACTACGGGATGCCTTCCGAAAATAATTGTTTGTTTTTCTTCCTGCATAATTGAATCTATTCCAAATAGAAGTAACCGATTTTAAATATCAATCTATGGTTTATCTTGTGCTTGTAATTTTGGTATGGCAACTGCTGGTAATGCCTGCTGTTGATATTGTTGATTAAAATTCACAATATCCACTTCTAATAATTGCTTCATAGCTAATTTATAGGTTGACCATTCCGCCAAAAGTTCATTCATTCTTTGTTTCGCACCTTGTGTAGGCGCAGGCATAAGCTCGTCCACTCTACTTTTTAAATTAACTAGCTCCGCATTTAATTGATTAGGAAAATTAATTACATCCTGAAAAGTTTTTTGGTTAGGCTGAATTAAGCCTTCCTCCCAAGTCGTTATTTTCTTTACAATTGCTGTTGCAGTATCTTGAAGTACAGTTGTTCCCTCTATCAATTTTAGCAACTCATTAATTTGTGTAAGCTGTTTTTTTACACTACGCATCTCATTGACGCTATTATGGATTTCTCGAACTCCTTTTTCAATAGCTTTAAGTATGGCTTGTTGTGCATCATATTCTTCGGGTATAGCTTCAATGCGAGGGTCAGGTATGACTATTGCCTTTGTTTCTACCACTTCCTGAAGGGTGGAAAGTCTGAGTGTATATTCACCTGGCGCAACCAAACCGCCTCTATAATCGCCAAGCATAAACACACCTTCTACACCAGGCAATGTATTTCTACGCAAATCCCAGTTGAAACGATTAACCCCTTTTTTAGTAGGCAATACTTTTTCCGCTGGTGGTCCGCCTATATAAGTTTTCATAGATTCATTTTTCCTGCTAGAATACGACCTCACTAACGCACCATCCTTATCTAAGATGTCTAGTTTCAATACCATAGAATCCATATTCTCTAAGGGTAAGAAGTAGTCAATTATAACTCCACTCATTGGATTTTGACCATTTCCGATAGGCGGGTTTTCTGGTGTATTAATGTTGAATTTATAAGTTGGTTTTGGTGTATAGAGCGCGAGTTTATCGCTCACTTTTCCTTTACTTTGTTGAATACTACTCAAATCATCCAATATCCAAAACGCTCTACCTGAAGTCGCAATAATTAAATCATTATCTTGCATTGTTAAATCAGTAATAGGACAAACAGGTAAGTTAAGTTGCATTTTCTCCCATTGCTCGCCATTATTGAAGGACACATAAAGCCCTCCTTCCGTGCCAGCATAAAGTAAACCTTTCGCTTTGGTATCTTCCCGAACTACTCGCACAAAGTGTTCCTTATCAATGCCTTGCACTTTATTTTTCCAAGTTTTACCGTAGTCTTGAGTGATGTAAATTATAGGAGATAAATCCCCCATTTTATAGTTCGTTACTGCCACAAAAGCGGCGGCGGGGTCATGTGGAGAAACTTCAATAGCATTGATGAGCATTTCGCCTAAGCCCTTAGGTGTTACATTTGTCCAATCCTTACCATCATTTTTCGTTAAATGAATCAGACCATCATCGCTGCCTGACCAAAGCACGCCTTGTTCATGTGGGGAAGCGACCAAGTAAGTAATTGTATTATAATTTTCACCACCCGCACCCTCATTCGTGAAAGGTGCGCCACCCAACACTTGCTTAGTTTTATCATTTCTGGTTAAATCAGGACTAATTTCTTGCCAGCTTTGTCCTCTATTTGTTGATTTTAAAACGTGATTGGCTGCATGATAAATTACATTTCTATCTTGAGGCGAAGTAATAATGGGTGCATTCCAATTAAAACGATACTTCATTTCACTGGGATTCCAACCTAAACCCACAACTGGATATGCCATGATGTCTTTATCTGTTCCCGACTGATGGTCGTACACCGAGATATTACCCTGATAACTTCCGCCATAAACGTAACGAGGATGATTGGGGTCAAAGGCTAAAAAAGCACTTTCCCCACCCGCCACAGGATACCAATCCTTCCAGTCAATGCTTGCGCCGTTGGTTCTACTAGCAATAGCTACAGTAGAATTATCTTGCTGACCAGCGTAAATGTAGTAAGGGAAACGATTGTCTGCGATGACACGATAAAACTGCGCTGTAGGTTGATTTTGCTGCGAACTCCACGTTTTACCGCTATTGAATGTAATACAAGCACCACCGTCATTGCCTAAAATCATGTTCTCGGTGTCGTTAGGATTTATCCAAAGGTCATGTTGGTCGGTATGCGGATTGGGGATAGGTTGAAAGGTTTTCCCCCCATCAATAGACTTTAAGAACGGAGCATTTAGCACATAGACTTTATTTTCATCTTTTGGGTCAGCAAAAATCTCAATATAGTACCATGCCCTAGCTATGGTGATTCTGTCATTGCAAGTTTGTATCCAAGTTTCGCCAGCATCGTCAGAGCGATAAACCCCTCCCTTTTCGCCTTCCGCCTCTATGTTCGCATACACACGAGCAGGATTAACTGGACTAACATCAATAGCTACTTTACCTACTAAATTGGGTAAGCCTTTACTTAGTTTTTTCCAAGTTGTGCCACCATCCGTAGATTTGTATAGCCCACTTCCTTGTCCGCCACTCACTACTTGCCAAGGATAGCGACGATGCGACCACATTCCTGCATACAAAATGCTAGGATTTTTAGTATCTACACTTAAATCGGCAGCACCCGTAATGTTGTCCACATAAAATATTTTTTCCCAAGTTGCACCACCATTTGTAGAGCGATAAATCCCCCTATGCTCACTATCTGTATGCAAAGCACCCTGTACTGCCACATACACTATATCCGAGTTGGTAGGATGAACCCGAATGGCTGCAATATGTCGAGATTGTTCCAAACCAATATGCTGCCACGTTTTACCACCATCTGTGGATTTATATACGCCATCGCCATGTGTGGTCATCACACCACGTACAGCGTGTTCCCCCATACCTACATACATCACGTTAGCATCGCTTTGTGCAATGGCAATTGCCCCAACAGAGCCTGTTTTAAAAAACCCGTCTGATATATTTTTCCAACTTACACCAGCATCTTCTGTTTTCCATAAACCACCACCTACGCCTCCAAAGTAATAAGTTTGATTATCCCCTTCCACGCCGATTACTGCATTGGTACGACCTCCACGAAATGGGCCAATATTTCTAAACTTTAGCCCTTGATAGATTTCTGAGACCGCACTGGAGGAAGCAGTACTGCTCGAAGATTGAGCAAATGTAAAGGTTGTTATGCTCAATAATATAAGAGGAAAAAGCAGTAATTTTTTCATATTAATTCAGTTTGTTTTTTAAAAGCAAAGTAACAAATGTTTTCTTAAACCGAAAAAAGTAATTCATTTCAACAGTAATTAAGCCCTCCTTTTGATATTGCTTCGACAAAAACTGACTAATAAAGTTGCTGTATTGACGTTTGTTTCTTTATCTTTGGTTACTAACTTAAAACGTCTAATTATATGCAAAAGATTTATACTTTACTTTTTCTACTCACTTCCTTACAAGTTTCGTTGGCTCAACGAGCATTTTTCTTCATTACTAGCCCGGAAGAAAATGCGGGTAACTTTGAAATGGGGCTACCAAGCGAGGGGTTTGCCTTTCGCTACGCCACAGGCGATGACTTCTCAGGCGAAATTGCTTGGGCGCGTACCGAGGAAGGAGATTCACTGCTTTGTAGCAGAGCCACTAATGCCATCAGCGGCAAGTTTGCACTTGTTCGCAGAGGCGATTGCTTTTTCTCAGACAAAATCAGAAATGCTGAATTATCTGGCGCTGTTGGTGCATTAATCTGCAATAATGTGCCTAACCAAGGCACTATTAATATGTCAGCAGGTAGTTTTGAGAATCAAGATAATATTCCATCAGGATTTCTTTCCTTTGAAACCTGCGCCATTATTGACCAGTTGTTTAAAGAAGGCAAAAAAGTAGAAATCAATATTCGTGTAGTAGATGTGTTCGTAGATGCAGTGTATGGAGCAAATACGTATTTCACGCCAGAAAGTCAAATACAACCTGTGGTGGGCGGTTACAATCTTGTTAATGCATCCAACCGCCAATTTGACGATGTGCGTGTTACACTCGATGTGACATCACCTAGTGGTCAAATACAATCATTTGAACGCATTTTTACTTTACGCCCAAATGTAGATACCACAATTCGGTTTCCTGATTATATTCCTACTGAAGCAGGCGAGTATAAGATGACCTACACCGATTTTTCTAATGATTTTATAGAGGAAACACGTTTTGTCATTTCCGATAAAACTTTTGGTACAGACAATGACAAGTACATCGGCGGTCTTGCTCCTGATGAGGATTTATTTATTGCTGGTCAACTAAAATATCAAACCGCTTCTGCCGTTTTTACTTCTGGCGAAGTCATTCCTAGTTTTATTTCTTTCGGTATCGAAAATGCAGCGGAAGTCTTTACTGGAGAAGCAGATGGAGACTTGATTAGTGTCATTCTCTATAATGGCGATGCTGATAACGATGGTGTACTTGATTTAACAACTTCCTTTGAGAATTTAACGCCAGTTGCCTTTGGCGCATACACTATGAATGGTCAGGAAAAACCAGGTGAGCTAATTTTTGTTGAATTAGAGTCTATCACAGGGGAAGATGTTGTAACATTAGAGGCTAATTCTCTATATTATGTTTCCCTACTTTATGATGGTACTATTGCAGGTACCGGTATCGCTCCTGCTTTCACAGCTACTTCAAAAGTAGATTATATTTTTCCCACTACCCCCCTTCAACTTGACCAATTATATGGTGGCGGATGGGGTGCTGGTACCGTTATCACGCGCTTGCATTTAGATGGCTTTGTGAATACAGCAGAAATTAAAGGTTTATTGGCCGCAACCAAAATAAAGTTAAGCCCGAACCCGACTACTGATTTTCTTAACTTGCAATTCAATTTCCAAAATGTAGCAAAAGAAATAAAAGTTGGGATAGTGGATATGCAAGGAAATGTTTTAAAGACAGCTCTCTTCAAAAACGTTACTACGGATAATGTTGAGTTGGCAGTAAAAGATTTACCTGATGGTACTTACATTTTATCCATCGTAACACCAGAAGGTTATAGGGCAGAAAAGTTTATAATCATCCGATAAGTGAATTAAAAAATCATCATTTTAACTGTTACCACACCTATCTAATTCTAATCTTGAAATTAGGTAGGTGTGGTGCAATATCCTTCCATCTATCAACCTGTCTAGTTTATGAAAAACAGCTATTTCTATTTACTCCTGGCTTTTTACCTATTGAGTTGTCAACGAGAAAATACCATCTCTCATCATACAACAAAGGATAATTTAATTCAATATGTTAATCCTTTCGTTGGTACAGGCGAGCATGGGCATACTTATCCAGGCGCAACTACTCCTTTCGGCATGGTACAACTTAGCCCCGACACACGTTTATTAGGTTGGGATGCTTCTAGTGGTTATCATTATTCGGATAGCACTATTTATGGGTTTTCGCATAATCATTTGAGCGGCACAGGTGTAGGCGACATGGGGGACTTTTTGATATTACCGTTCACCGGCGAAGCAAAAGATAGTTTGATGGCTTACTTTGACAAATCAGAAGAGTCTGCCAAAGTGGGCTATTATCAAGTTAGACTTAAAAATTCTAATATCAATGCAGAATTGACGGCTACGCCTCGAACTGGGATGCACCGCTATATTTATCCCCCTAATACACCAGCTCGGATGTTATTAGATTTAGCGCACGTTCTTCAACCTAACTGGGGGCATCAGTGCCTATCGGGCGAATTAACCATTCTGGATAACCAAACGATTCAAGGAAAACGCATTACCTCTGGTTGGGCTTATGATCATCCTGTCTATTTTTATCTTCAATGCTCCAAACCTTTCAAAGTAATCAAAGCAATGGATGGCAATAAGCCACTAACAGAAACTCCAACAAAATTACAAGGCAAGGAAGTCAGAGTTTGGCTAGAGTTTGAAGGCGAGGACGTTAGTACAGTACTCCTTAAGATGGGAATTTCTTCCGTAAATGAAGAAGGTGCGAAGTTAAATTTGGAGCAAGAAAATTCGGATTGGGATTTTGAAGCCATACAAGCAAAAGCAGAGCAATCTTGGGAAAAGGAATTGCGTAAAATTGAAATTGAAACACCTCATTTGGAAGTAAAACAAAATTTCTATACCGCTCTGTATCACTGCATGTTAGCACCTGTTTTAGCACAAGATGTAGATGGAAAATATAGAGGCATGGATAAAAAAATCCATCAAGCACCCGAAGGATATACTAACTATACGATTTATTCTCTTTGGGATACTTTTCGCGCTTTTCATCCTTTAATGACTATCATCGACCGCAATCGCAGCCAAGCATGGGTGAATAATTTACTGCAAAAATACGAAGAAGGAGGTGTCATCCCAAAATGGGAATTAGCCTCTAACTACACTGCCACTATGGTTGGCTATCCTTCTGTATCTGTCATCATTGATGCTATTGCTAAAGGCATTGAAGTAGATGTTGACCTTGCTTTGGAGGCGGCTATCATTAGCTCCAATTATAACCCTAAACTAAGCAGTACAATAGTAGAGCCACGCGCCACCATGCTCTTGCCCAAACACCTTTATTTCATTGAAAAACAAGGATTTATTCCTGCCGATTCAATCAGTGAATCTGTTTCTTATGGCTTAGAATGTGCCTATTATGATTGGTGCATTGCCCAAATAGCAGAATATGCAGATAAGCCCGCAGCAGCAGCACGATATAAAGAGCGCGCCAAGCAGTATCAAGCCTATTTTGACGCAGAAATTGGTTTTATGCGTGGCAAATTAGCGAATGGCGAATGGAAAATACCTTTTGATCCTTATCGTTCTGAATTGGCTATCAGTGAGTTTGTAGAAGGTAACTCTTGGCAATGGATGTGGTTTGTGCCACACGACGTGGAAGCATATGTTGAATTGATGGGAGGCTCGGCTGCCTTTGAAAAAAAACTGGATGAACTGTTTGCGGCAAGTTCTGAACTCACTGGTGACGAAATTCCTCATGATATTAGCGGACTAATAGGTCAATATGCCCATGGAAATGAACCAAGTCATCATGTAGCTTATCTTTACAATTATGTAGGACAGCCACAAAAAGCACAACAGTATCTCGACCAAATTCTACAAACCCTTTATGCACCAACGCCAGAAGGTATTTCAGGTAACGAGGACTGCGGCGCTATGTCGGCATGGTATGTAATGAGTGCGTTAGGGTTTTATCAAGTTTGTCCTGGCAAACCAGAATACACCATCGGTCGTCCTTTGGTAGATGCTGCAACTATACATTTGGAAAATGGCAAAACCATTCAATTAAAAGTCCATAATAATCAACTTCATCGCAAAAGGATAGAAAGCGTTCAGATAAATGGTAAAATCCTAGATACGCCCTTTTTCAGGCATGAAGATATAGCTAAAGGAGGAAAGGTAGAATTTTGGATGCGGTGAGGCTTTCACTAAAAATCTAATTCTTTCACTTCAAAACTTTATTTCGTTATGAGATTGATTTTGCAGCAAAACATACACCCTCCCAATATCCGACGTTTTCTGAGCAATACGCTATTAATAGGTGTTTCTATCTTTTTTATTTTAGCTGTATTTCAGCCATTTGGAACTTATACTTTTCAGCATCCTAATAAATTATTATTGCTGGCAGGGTATGGATGTATCATCATTTTTACTGTCATAACGGTGGTGTTTTTGTTGCATCAACTATTTCGTTCTTGGTTTGCTCCAGCACACTGGAATTTCTCCAAAGAACTATACTTAACAGGGGTTATTACTTTTATCAGCATGAATACTACCTACTTCTATCATTTTTTCATCTTTGGCAGCCAGCTTTCATGGCTAGGTTATATTTACTTTATGAGTATTGCATTATCTACTTCCTTGTTTCCTTTGTTAATGATTATTGTCATTCGCTATTTACAAGTGAAGCAATATTTAGAACTACTAGATTTGACTAATACGCTTGCGCCAAAATCTGATTTGATAACACTTACAGGTGAAAACAAAAGTGAACAACTCGTCATTGTTCGCCCAGAATTAGTGCTTTTGAAAGCGGCTGACAATTATGTTGAAATCTTATTACAAAAGGAAAAACAGGTAGAGCGCCGAATGTTGCGTACCACACTTTCAGGATTGGCAACCCAAATAGACGATAATAATTTCTTGCAAGTTCATCGCTCTTTTATTGTTAATATGAATAAAGTGGTTAATTTAGAAGGAAAATCTCCAAATTATAGCTTGCGCTTAGTCGTTCCTTTAGAAAATGTTCCTATTTCTCGCAACAAAATTCAACTTGTTCGAGCAAGTCTAGCAGCACGTCCCGTTTAAATGGTGCTTAATTAGCAAAAAATCTATCAGTATTTCACCCCTCAATCTTGCATTTTGCCCCAAGCCAAATGCACTTTCCCCTTTATTCCTACATCTTACCACACTTTTTCGAAACTTATTTTTTCGCCATTTATCTTTATCCTGCCAATAAATTTTATCTGTCATTAAAGAGGTTAATAACGATGAATCGAAAACACATTATTATCACCATTACCATTCTTGTCAGCTACTTATTCATAGACTATGGTTTGCCACCTTTTATCCGATCGTTAACCATAGAGCCTTTCTGGGTGAAAAAAAACCTTTTCTTCGTTTTGCGATTATCAGTTGCTGCCATTGGTTTGATTATCATACATCAAGGAACAAACAAACTACTAACAGCATGGGGCATCCAATCTGGATTTCGCCGAGGATTATACTTTGCCTTTTTAATCACCTTACCCATGCTCATTGGCTACGCCATTGCTAATCAATTCCAGATGGATTTGGAATTTGCTCCTATTTTATACAGTATCTTAATTGCCCCAATTTTTGAAGAATTGTTATATCGCGGTTTTTTATTTGGTCAGCTCTACCGCTATGCGGGTTGGGGATTCATTCCCGCTGGATTACTCAATGCCGTTATATTCGCTATGGGGCATTTGTATCAAGCCAATAGTTTTGGCAGTGCCATCGGTGTACTTGCCGTAACTGCTATGGGCGGAATGTGGTTCGCATGGCTTTACATTGAGTGGAAGAATCAACTTTGGATTTCTATTTTTCTACACCTATTTATGAATGCATGGTGGACAATTTTTGAAACGAGCAACAATGCAGCGGGTGATGTTTATGCCAATCTTTTTAGGGGTATTACGATTGTTTTATCCATCATTATTACACTCCGAATAGCAAAAAAACAAGGTGGTTTGCGCATTACTCGCCGCCAACTTTGGAGCAATGTAAACGCTGAAAGCATTAATTAAACATTTAAAAACTATTTATTGTGAAAAAATATATTGATATTTTATTTTACATAGTGTTGGCTTATACTACTCTGTATAGTGCTATTTGGTTGCACGAATTAGGACATAGCATTGCTTATCATTATTTTGGTTGCAAAACCAATCTTTTTCACTTACATGTGCCAGTGCATTTCGCTAATGCCAGCCCAAATCCTATTGATGAAATTTGTGCTAACGCATTGGCTAACTGGCAGCAGTTTTACGTAAGTATGGCAGGCATAGCTATGAATCTAATATTGGCACTCGGTGTTGGATTACTCTGGAGTAATCGAACTATTAACAATAAATGGGTCTTTTTTTGGTGTTTATTTTTTTTGGTATCTAATCTGACGGAAGCTGCTACCTACTTAACTATCAGTAACATAAAACTTTCTGGGGATTTAGTTGGTGTTCATCAGTACAATCCTTTACTGCGCATTCCACTTTTTTTTCTTGGGCTTTTACTAATTGCAGCTATGGCTTTTACGATTAATCATACACCCAAATACTGGCGTATTAGCACAGTCATTTTCATCTTTAGTACAGCGTTTTCGATGAGTATAATGCGTTTTTTATTCACTTAGCACTATCCCACAAAACAGTGGTTTACTTTTTATTTTACCTTTTTAATTGAATTAACTATGATAAACAATAGCGTAATTGTTCTCTTTATTTTATTCTCGGCACAACTTACTGCACAAAATATTTCAGGAAAAATAATAAATGCGGATACAAAAGAACTACTTAGCTATGTTAATGTTGGCGTTGTAGGAACGACACATGGTACGGTATCCGATTTATCTGGCAAGTTTGAATTAACACTTTCTTCCACTCTTTCTAGTACAGATGCTATCCGATTTTCAAGTATTGGTTATGAAACTAAAACAATGACTATTGAAGTCGTTTCGGCGCAAGTACCAATTATTGTAGAATTGCAACCTATTTATATTGGATTGCCAGAGGTTGTTGTACGACAACCTTTTGGTAATCAAAAAATAATTGGGCATCAAAAAACGACGAAAAATACAATTACCAATCTGGCCATTAATAATCGTACAAGTCAAAATCTTGGTGCTGAAATTGGGCGACTTTTCAAGGTTAAGCAATCAGCTTATATAGAGCAGTTTAGATTTTATGTAGCACAAAATAATTTTGATACTGTTCATTTTCGTATCAATGTTTATGATATAAAAAAGGGAAAACCCAACAAAAATATAATGCCTGAAAATCTTATTATAAAAGCAATTAATCGCCAAGTAGGTTGGATAGAAGTCGATTTATCGCGCTATCAAATTAAGATAGAATACAATTTCATCGCCTCTGTCGAGTGGGTATATGCGGGAGGTAAAGGGAATCGCTTGGGTTTTCCAATTAGTATTCCATCAATTGGTGCTACTCATTTTTATAAATATGGTAGCCAAAATAATTGGAAAAGATTTTCACAAATGTCTTCTGCTATGGAGGTAACCTTGGGTTGGTAAAACCTTCTTTATCATTTACTTGAAATCAAGTAGAATGCATCACAACAAAGCGAAAGGATAAGTAAGTCGTAAAAGAAAGGATAAATTTTGGATGGCAAACCCTGAAATGCTTGCCATCCAAAATCATGCTACCAGCCCGGCAAAAGATTGATACCAAATGCACCTCGCGTATTACCAAGTATAGGTACAGCATAGAAAGGCTCTATAATCAAAGCACCAAAAAGGTTTACTCGAAGTGAGGCACCCGCAGTTGCTAAGGGGCGAGCGTAGAAATTCACTGGAATTGGATTGCCAGTAGCATCATCAAAATTGAAATACACATTATCCCTATTAAAGCTATTGGCATTGTTCCAAGTGATACCTGCATCCGTGAAGAAAGATAATTCAGAAAAGAACAAATCTGACTTGAATAACGAAATCTGTTTTGGTCCAGTAAATGGAATACGGACTTCAAACTTTGTGACTAAGCCTTTACTTCCTAGCAAAATATTGGGGTCAATATTGTTTGCCAATAATAATTGCTCGGCATTAGCAGTTCCTAGCCCCCTGATATTCCAAGGATAGCCTAGATAAATCGGGAAAATATTATTCGCATCTGCACCATATCTTCCTTCGTGCATTGCTTGGAAAGCCAACGTTACAGGTTTTAATCTAAAGTAGTGGCGATAATCGGCAGTTACGCTAGTCAAATTAAAGCCGCCCATGTAGTGCACCGCACCAAAACGATAGCGCCAACCCTGCAACGGCGAAGTCAATCCAAAATAAGTGTTGTCGCCAACTACTGCAGCATTAGCCGTAAAAAAGTTGAGGTTCAATTGGTTTTCTTGTTCGATACGTGTCCTATTTTGACCAATAGTAGCCCCTCTAAAGAATGAATTTCCTGCTGGAATAGCTTGATAAAAGGTGGAAGTTCTATCCAAACGATCGTAGTAAAGTGAAAAAGAAGCCCCTGCCTCCAATCGAACTTTTCTCGAAAAAGGGAACTGTGCAAATAAGTTCAAACGGTCTTCAAAAATACGCTGAATATCAATGTCTTCTCTAATAACAGTGGCAGTAGTTCCGTCCCTGAAAGAAATATTATCTAAGCGAGCAGGATAAAAACGAGCCGAGCGAAAGGGAACATGAGACAGTGCCGCCCCCCATGCAATTCTATTTTTTCTATTCAAATAGGAAAACACACCAGCAAAATCAGTAATCTCCCCATTCAATGCTAATGTACTCAAAAGTTGGTTATTGCCTAATACATCGCTGAATAGAAAATCTACGCCACCGGCTGCTCCTGTCATGGTGCCAAAACCTCCAAACGAACCAATACCTACCCCAGTAGAGCCACCAATGTAATCCATTTGAAATTTGGGGCGATAGCTGAGTTTTTTCATATCAAACAAATCTAATCGTGGCAGTTGATCTAACTTGTCCATATTAGAGTCCACGACTACTCTTGCGCCTTCTACAACTCTAGGCAGTATTGCCGCATCTATACTAACATCGTTCATGGCAACGGGCTGTCTTAGAAGCTGCTCTTGTTCAGCTATATAAATATTATAGCCACCTTTCCAGTAGTGCGTATAAAGCACTTTATCTCGATTGCTGGAACGTGAGAGTGAAATGGCTGGTGCATAAGGCGTTAGACCAGAAATACCTGTCAATAAATCAGTCATCTGAAAGACCATATCTCGAGCTATGTCATAGCGATACAAGTTTCTGAACCCATCTCTATCAGATAGAAATAAAATATTACCTTGAAAATCATAAAGCGGATTCAAATTGTTGGCTTCCAGAAAAATAGCTAAATGTTCCTTCGTACCGTTTACAATATCCAATTCCGCCAAGTTGAATTTCCATTTGCCATTCACACGACCACGCTCAAAGGAAAGTTCATCAGTAGAAAATAGAATAGCAGCACCGTCAGGCGCCCAACTTGGGGTTACTTCGGAGTAAATATCATTTGTTAAGCGCGTTACCTGTTTTGTGTTCAAATTCACAGTAAATAAGTCCACTTGACCATCCACTAAACCAGAAACAACGATGGTTCTTCCATTAGGTGACCAACTCGGATTACTGAAAGCAGGTACACCCTCTAACCTAAATTCTTCTATCGTTTTTCCTGTTTCTACATCTATGATAATCAACCAGTTGCTTCCTTTTTTTACGCCCACTATCGCCAGTTCATTACTCTTAGGCGACCATGTTCCTGCGGATTCAATGTAGCTGTAATCGTCTATATGGGTACTTTTTGTGGCGCTTGCCAGCGTTCTGATAATCTCTCCTGTTCGAGCATCCGCAAGGAATAAATCTATAGAAAACAAATTACGCTCTGAAAGAAAAGCAATATATTTTCCATTTGGACTAATCACAGGCACAATGTTCATTCTTGATGTGGCATTGGCTTCAATAATTTTTTTGCCAATCGGTCGCTCTCGCTGATCACCCATTAGTGGTTGATAATATTCTTTAAGTGTTTTATGCCAAAGTTTAGAAAGTTCCTCTGTGCCAATACCGAAAGTAGCTAATGTGGACTGCTCTAATCCAAATTTAGCGGTATTGACGAAGTAGTCGCGTATCACACCATCCCCCATTAAACCACTTACGAATGCCCAAAAAGCATGACCGTAACGATAAGGAAAATACTTAGGATTGTTCAAATCCCTGATTCTGGGAAGATCATCTTGCAGAACGGCATCGCGCATCCACATAGCAGTATGTGGATCAATACGTCCAATAGACATATATTCTGCCAATCCCTCTACCATCCAAAGTGGCACGTTTGCCAAATTTTGAAGCGACATAGAATCGTTTTTCAAAATTAAATTGTACTGAAAAGCATGTACTAATTCATGTCCCAAAACATGATGCGTTTGCTGATTAGACATTGCAAAAGGTTGTATCACCCTATTTTTGAAGGCTTCCGTTACACCACCAGTTCCTGTGCTGATGCTTCCTTGAATTGTATTAGTTTGTTGAAAATCTGGATGGTCATTATACAACACAAGCGGATTTTGTTCTTTTATAGTATCCCGAAGCACTGTTTGGTGAAGACGATACCAATGCTCACTCCAGTTAGCTATTTCTTCTAAAACGCCTTCATTTTGTAGATAGTGATAGATTTTGAAGTTGGGTGTTCCTAATACTTCAAAATCAAATTTATCATAAACGGGTTTGTTTTGCCCAAAAACTTGCCCGAAAAGAGATGTATTTTGATATAAAACGAGTAAAAAAAACAATAGGATGCGCAAGTTCATAGAATGTTGTTTTGAATTGTTTTAAAGAATTACTTTTCCTTAAAAACATTTTTGCGCAAGATTTACTGTAAAAAAGAGGTTAAACTTTATTTTTAAAGTGTTAAAAAGTGTTAATTTTCTAAAAAAGTGATTTTTTTTATTATTCAACTTTCTTAATAGAGATATTCTATCGTGAACTACAAGTCTCTTTTTTTTGAAAAGAAGCCAAAAAACTCATCTAAGGATTACTTTAGTTGTGCTAAGCCACATTCCAGAAAATTTTGATAGGACTGAGCGTTAGGAGTATAAGCTACTGGTTTGTTCAACACTTTGCCGTCAGGGCTGAGCAAGACATAATAGGGCTGCGATTGCTGTTGAAAGTGCAACTGCTGGAAATCAGACCATTGGTCGCCCACCGTCCTGCGAATGCCTCCATCAATAGGCGAAGCGTAAGGAGCCTCCAATTTTTTGCGTTCATCTACATAAAGCGATACCAGCACATATTTATCTCGAATGAGTTCATAGATTCCTTTTTTATTCCAGACATTATCCTCCATTTTTCGACAATTCACACAGCCATGTCCTGTAAAGTCCAGTAAAATAGGCTTATTTTGGGCTTTAGCTGCCGCTAAACCTGTGTCATAATCTTTGTAGCATTCAAAATTGAGTGGGCAACTATTGGGGTAAATGTAGCTGTGGCCAGCAGGAGGCGCAATACCGCTCATCAAGGTCGGCGTTACAAAAGTTTTAGACACTTCGCTATATTGAAAACCCAACGACAAATAAGCTACTAAAGCCAATGAAGCCAACGCCAATGCGCCTTTCGGTAAAGTCATTTTAGATTTGGTATAATTGACAGGAAATTTGATCATCCCAAAGAAATACAACGCCAAGCCTAAAGCACACAATATCCAGAAGCAAAGAAAAGCTTCATAGGGCAGTATTTTCCAGCCTTGCGTTAAGTCAGCAATTGAGAGGAATTTTAATGCCAGTGCTAGCTCCACAAAACCAAGCGTTACTTTCACATCACTCATCCAGCCTCCTGATTTTGGTAGCGATTTCAACCAAGTAGGGAAGGCAGCAAACAGCGCAAAAGGCAACGCCAAAGCTAAAGCAAAACCAAACATCCCAACCAATGGTCCGACAGGTACTCTACCAAAAATAGTAGGCCCATCACCTGTGGCAGTTTCCACCAAAAGAGTCCCAATGATAGGACCTGTGCAAGAAAAAGAGACCAACGAGAGTGTAAATGCCATGAAAAAGATACCTAACAAACCACCTTGACCAGCAAGGCTATCTGTTTTGTTCGACCATGAGCTAGGCAGCGTCAATTCTGGAATCAAGCCGAAAAATGACAATGCAAACACAATAAATAGCAGTGCAAAGAAGATATTAAATGCCGCATTAGTGGAAAGTAAGTTTAGGGCATCCGCACCAAAAATACCCGTGATAATCAATCCTAAAGCCACATAAATAACAATGATGGATAAGCCGTAGATAATGGCATTTTTGATGCCTTCAGTTTTGGTTTGGCTACTTTTTGTAAAAAAACCAACGGTTAATGGCACCATCGGGAACACACATGGTGTAAGCAGTGCCAGCAAGCCACCACCAAAACCAAGCACAAATACCCACCACAAGCCTGTTTGTTTCGCCTCATTACTGCCACCGCCTATGCAATCTATTTCCTGATTAGCATGGTCTATCTGAATATCAGCTAGTGGATATACCGCTAAATTACTATTTCTATTGATGTTTATAGATTCTGCCGCTGCGGATAGACGAAAAGAAAAATCAATATCTTTAGGCGGTAAACACTGCTCGTCATCGCAAGTCATAAAAGTAAGATACCCCACAATTGGTAGATTGGGGTCATTCACTTTCACCAACTGTTTAAAATAGGCAGTACCTGCCAAAAACTTAGCCACATTTATTTTGAAAATTTCATCAAAACCTTCTTTTCGGTTGCCCGATTCTGCGGCAATGCCCAATAATTCGAAATGCTCACCAATTTCATATTCAAAACTGGTGGGTATGGGTCCATCGCCATCAATGAATTGCGAGTAAAGCGTCCAGCCCTCTTTAATTTCAGCTTTAAATACCAATTCGTATTCTTGCTCATCTATTTTATTGGCTTCCCAAGACCAAATTACAGGCGTTTCAAATTGAGCCAGTAAATAAAGGGGCAATGCGAATGTCCACAAAAAAGTCAGGCTGAGTACTCTCATTACTGCTGTTCATTTATTTTAATTAGGCTAGAAATTATTGAAGCCTTTGAAAGGCTTAAAAGTTTACTTCCTTTGAAGCTATTTTGGCAAATTGATGCTAAAATCTACGTCCATCGGTGGCAAACACTGCTCATCATCGCAGGTCATATACGTAAGATAACCTGTGATTGTTTTGGGTGATTTCGTCTTGATGCGTTGTGTAAAAGTCACTGTACCACTAAATTTTATTACATTCATACCGAATACCTCATCAAAACCTTCTTTTTTCTTGCCTTCTTCTTTGGTTTTTCCTACGAACTGAACGCCAGTTATTTTATCGAACTCAAACGCTGTTGGTATTGGACCATCGCCTACTAAAAATTGCGAATAAATATACCATCCACTTTTTACCGTTGCCGTAAACATAACGTCATACTCCTCAACACTTACTTTTTTGGCATCAAACGACCAATCTACAACTTTTTTCTGAGCAAGTCCTTGAAAACCAACCATCAAACAAGCTACTAAGAACACACTTACTTTTTCAATCATTTTTATTGAATTTTATTTGTTAACACAAAAATACTTTTGTTATTGATTTTCGTTTGTCAACAGTACGTTAATAAGAAAAAATTAACGTTTCCTTCGTGGAAAGCCAACGCGATAATATTGCTTTATAATTGCTCAAATATCGCCTTTTATCTATCATTCGTAGAAAAGAGTGTTGTATTAAAGTCGAAATGTGTATTTTGCAGACAAAATAAATTAAAACTCATTACAACTATGACAACGACGCAAGAAAAATCCATCATGCCTATTGTCCTTCGATATGGATTGTTGGGCGGATTAGCAATGATTGGATTTAATATACTCAACTACATCACCTTATTTGCCACTTCAAATATGGGTGGAGTCATTAGTGGTTTTGTTATTCAATTAGCGATTTGGTTTGGCATGGTTGCACTTGCCATTCGCCATCATCGCGACCAAGATTTAGGAGGTTTTATCACAATGGGAAAATGTTTGAGTTTAGGGATTTTAGTTGTTATGTTGGCAGCTCTAGCCAGTGGAATTTTTGGTTACATTTACTTAAATTTCATTGATAATGAAGTTCTTGTAAGACAAACACAAAGTATGGCATGGATGTTTGAAATGATGGGTATGGATGAAGAAATGATTGAGCAAAGTCTTGAAGGAGTTGAAGAAACACAACTGTCATCAAATATTTTCATTTCTATTGGAGGAGCATTATTTGGTGGTGCAATTACAGGACTTATCGTTTCTGCCATTACAGGTGCAATTATGCGTAAAAATCCACCAGAAATGGCTTAGTTGTTGTAACGATAAAATAAGCAGTTGAATGCTGCGTTATTGACTGCCAGTCTGCTCCTTTAAGCCAACATACAAAAGAACTTCAAGGAGCAAACCAAAAACAGACAGAACACATTGTATGAATCTTTCCATCCTCATTCCAATTTATAACGAAGAAGAATCCCTGCCAGAACTCGAAAGCTGGATTAGGAAAGTGGTAACATCACTTGAACTAACCTATGAAATCATTATGGTAGATGATGGCAGCAGCGATAGCTCTTGGCACGTTATTCAACAATTAGCACAAAATAATCTTAATATTGTTGGCATAAAATTCCGAAGAAACTATGGCAAATCGGCTGCACTCCATACAGGATTTGCTCATGCCAGAGGCAAAGTATTAATTACTATGGATGCCGATTTACAAGATAGCCCCGACGAAATTCCTTCCCTTTACCATATGATTGCCGAAGAAGGCTATGATTTAGTATCTGGTTGGAAGCAAAAACGCCATGATCCTATCTCTAAAACGATTCCATCCAAATTTTTCAACTGGATTACAAGGATTGTGAGTGGCATCCAACTCAACGACTTCAATTGTGGCTTAAAAGCCTATCGCAGCGAAGTCGTGAAAAGTATTGAAGTATTTGGCGAAATGCACCGCTACATTCCCTTACTGGCAAAACAGGCTGGCTTCAAAAAAATTGGTGAGAAAGTAGTGGAACACCGGGCTAGAAAATACGGCGTTACTAAGTTTGGTTTGGAGCGTTTCCTCAATGGATTTCTGGATTTAATGACCCTCATTTTTCTTGGTAAATTCGGGAAAAAACCCATGCACTTTTTTGGCACTTTTGGTGTGCTTTCTTTTTTGATAGGGTTTATTATCTTAATTTATCTAAGCATTGTCAAAATTATGTACCAAACCTACGGCATCGCAGACCGTCCGCTGTTTTATTTGGGTATTTTGAGCGTTATCATTGGCACACAGCTTTTTGTAACTGGTTTCTTAGCAGAACTTATGACTAGAAATGCAGCCGACCGCAACCAATACTTGATTGAAACAAAAATTGAAGCGAAGTGAAAAAAATAGTCCTCCTCTCCCCCGCCTATCCATTGCGTGGGGGAATAGCTGCTTTTGGTGAACGCTTGGCTTATGCTTTTCAGGCAAGTGGCAATCAAGTGATAATTTATACTTTTTCGCTACAATACCCTAATTTTTTATTTCCAGGAAAAACACAATATTCACAGGATGCACCACCAAAGGATTTGGACATTCGAGTAAGAATCAACTCCATTCACCCACTAAACTGGTGGAAAGTAGGCAGAGAAATTCAACAATTAAATGCGGAGTTAGTGTTAACCATGTTCTGGTTGCCTTTCATGGCACCTTGCTTAGGCACAATATTGAGATTGGTGAAAAAAAATAAAGTTTCTACTGCCATTGCTATTGTTCATAATATGATTCCGCACGAAAAGCGATTGGGCGATAGGCAGTTAGCACATTATTTTACGAAAGCCAATGATGCCTTTGTCGCACTTTCAGATGCTGTTGCCAGCGATGTTCGACAATTTACACAAAAACCAATTGCCATTACGCCACATCCTATTTACGACCATTACGGCGAGCCAGTGGATAGAGAACAAGCATTGCGTCAATTAGGACTGGAAGAAAATTATCGGTATATCTTGTTTTTCGGGTTCATTCGAGCTTACAAAGGACTGGATTTACTGTTAGCAGCGATGAGCGATGAGCGCATAAAATCGTTGCCCACTAAACTAATTGTGGCAGGGGAATACTATGGAAACGAAGACCAATATGAAAAAATAATAGCAAATCTAGGTATCAAAAATCAGTTGGTGCTACACACATATTTCATTGCTAATGAGCAAGTAAAGTATTATTTTAGTGCAGCAGATTTGGTGGTGCAGCCCTATCGCTCCGCAACACAGAGTGGCATTTCTCAAATGGCATACCATTTTGAAAAGCCCATGGTGGTTACTGATGTTGGAGGATTGCCAGAAATCGTGCCTCACGGCGAAGCAGGCTATGTGGTGGAAGTTAGTCCAGCAGCGATTGCAGATGCGGTAGTTGATTTTTATAGCAACAATAAATTAGATGCCTTTCAAGAAGGATTGTCAAAACAAAAGCAAAGGTATAGTTGGGAACATTTACTAGAGTCAATTGAAGGTATTGAGCAAAAACTTAAACAATAAAATATTGAGAACTGATATTCAACATATTATCCAAGAAAGTGCAGCGGTTAAAAAAGCTATATTAAAAGACGAAGCATTGCTCAACAGAATCGAGTTGGCGACAAATTGGTGTATTCATACTTTCCTAAATCAAGGAAAAGTCTTGTTTTGCGGCAATGGGGGGAGTGCTGCAGATGCACAACATTTGGCAGCAGAATTTTCAGGTAGGTTTTACAAAGACCGCGCGCCACTTTTTGCGGAAGCCTTACATGTGAATACTTCTTTTTTAACTGCCGTAGCAAATGATTATTCGTTTGAACGAGTTTATGCTAGAATGGTACAAGCAATGGGAAAGCCTGACGATATTTTATTTGGCATTTCTACATCAGGTAATTCTTCCAATGTCATCTTAGCAATAGAACAAGCCAAACAATTAGGCATGAAAACAATTGCAATGACTGGTGCCTCTGGTGGGCAGTTGAGCGACATTTGCGACCTGCTCCTCAACGTGCCTTCCAGCGATACGCCACGCATACAGGAAGCCCATATTATGATGGGACATATTATTTGTCAACTGGTGGAAGCCAGTTTATTTGATTGACCATTGTTCAATGAGTTCAATGGCTTTCTTTTCATCCTGCCAACCAACGAGTTGTGTTTTGCTCGTCCCTTGATAAGTCAAAAACCAATCTTCTATCATGCGTTTAGCGACATCGTAACGGATGAGTAAATCCTTAAAATCAACAATAGGCATTACTTGTAGAGTGGTATCCGAAGGTATGGCAACAATCCTCGACTTGAGCACATCTTGCTCCATAATTTCAAGTACACCAATGGGTTGTATATTCAATAAAGTACCTATCGGCAACGATGCACTAATGACTAGTACCTCTAAAGCATTCCTTGAGCTATCGGCTTTAGGCTTCTTTAAACTTGAGGCGATAAAACCATAATTCCCAAGCATTGGCAAAAAAGGGATATTTGATTTTTTAATTTCAGCAGATACTGGCTCAATTTTTTTTGTGTGTACATTGAACGCAAGCACTTGATTAGTGCCTGTTGGCATCTCAATTACAGCTTGTATTTGGTCAGTCAGTTTTGTAGGTAATGGGGTTATTTTAGGCATAGATGCTTCTTCTGAACAGGCTGTAAACAATAGGATGAAGCAGAAAAAAAAATAACCTATTTTATTTTTTTTAAATAAAAATGTTTGGCTTTGCTTATTTTTATCTATTTTGCTATTCATAAAATTAATTTTTTCTGGGCTTCGCAACACTAGAGTTTGCTAAATCCAAGTTTGTTAATAAGGTTTATCACCTATTTTCATAAAACAAAATAAGTGATGGTAAAAATGATAAATTATGAGGTTATTTTTTATGCTTATTAGTGTAATAATTTTACTTTTTTCGAGTTGTACCCCAAGTCGAAAATTTGAAGAAATGCGCTTAGCCAAAGAATATTGGGAGCGTGAAGCGGATACCGCCGATTCTTTGACACAGCATATTCTTAGATTGGAAGACGAATTAAAAGCAGACAATCTACAATTATTAGATACTTACCGCGATATTGAATCGTTGGAAGCAGCTAACCGCAATTTACGCCGTAGCTATCAAGAATTACTAGACCGTTACAATAAAATTATCAATCAAAATAGTGCTATGGTGAGCTCGTCCTCTTTTGAGCGACAGCAGTTGACAGAAAGTTTAGCACAAAAACAGACGCTACTCGACCAAAAAGAAAGAGAGCTTCGACAAATAGAAGCCATGCTCAAACAACGCGAGGATCGTTTGAATCGCACGCAAGATGATATGAATGATATGCAAAACGAACTCTACTTGCGTGAAGAAAAAATCAATACCCTTTCTACTCAACTTGACCAAGAGGGCAAAAGAATGAATCAACTCAAATTTTCTTTTGATAATCAGTTGAATGACTACCGCGCAGACTTAGCCGTTTCTGACCGTGCAGGGAAAGTGTATGTTGCCCTGAGCGAGCGTTTACTCTTCAAATCGGGTAGCGATGTGTTAGAATTTGCTGGAAGAAGTGCCATTCGAGAAATTGCCAATACCCTTAATGCTCCTGCCAATGCTGATTTATCCATCATTGTGGAAGGACATACGGATGCTGACGGCTCAGAATTAGCCAACTGGGATTTGAGTGTACGTCGTGCCACTGCGGTGGTAAAAGAACTGGTGCAAAATAATGTTTCACCTAACCGTATTACTGCCTCGGGCAGAGGCATGCACCAACCTATTTTTCCTAACACAACAGCAGAAAACAAAGCCAAAAATAGAAGGGTGGAAATTGTACTTTCTCCGAATTATGATAATCTGATTGGGAATCTTAGAAGATAAAAATTCGGTGTTTAGTTTTGGGTATTTGGCACTGTTAATCAATGCCTTACGCTTTGATGCCTACATGTTGTGTCATCCCTACGGGATTCATTCTTAATGTGTCCTGCGCTATAATACTTTCTCTCCTACGGAGATTTTGGGTTTCGGTATCGGAAGCTATCATCATTGCCTCCCTCTGGTAGCAGGTCTGACTACGTTTTAGCAGGCAAGTTTTTTGCCATCAATCCCGTTAAAGATGATAAGATTATAGAACAAATAGACAAACCACAACCAATTCCGTAGGAATGACACGATTATAGCCATAAAACAAAAACATAAAATAATTCCGTAGGGATGGTATAGCTTGCAAAGATATATCTTTCCCTACCCTAAACACGCCAATAATTAACAAACACTCTAACCTTACTTCTTTACAATTTGTATGCTTTGGCTTGTTCCATCCGCTTTGAATGTTTGCAACCAATAAATGCCTTTTGTTAAGTGGCTCATCTCAACGACCTGTTGATGGTCTGCTATTTGAATTTGTTGTACTACCTGTCCAAATCCATTGTAAAGCACACCTAAACCTACCCCGTTTTCTATCGTGAATGAAGTTTGTACTGGATTAGGAAAAAGGCGAATTGTTTTATCGGTATCATCCTTAATGCTAACAGCAATGATATTAGAATATTCAAACGCACCATCAAAATCGGTTTGTCTCAAACGATAGTATTGTAGAGGGGCAACTCTCCAATCATCTGTAAATTGATAATTAGTCAATTCCGTAGTATTGCCTTTTCCTTCAACGAAACCAATCGTTTCAAAATGCTTAGCATCTTTAGAGCGTTCTATCTCAAAACCCGCATTATTAATCTCAGAAGCCGTTTGCCATTTCAAGATGACACTTTTTCCATCGGATACTCCTTTAAACGTAAGTAACTCTACAGGCAGCACAACAGTACTTTCAAAAGCCCCCATGTCGCGTTGTCCGAATTGTGGTCGGACAGTGCCTCACTGATCTTCAGTAATGGTGCTACTTGGGTTAGCCGCATTGTAAGCAAGACTAGGATTAAGCAGCGCATGAGTTAAAGTGCTACCTCCATTGTTTTGTAATAGTCCAATATTGGGGTCAACGGTGCTAGGATGCGTAGCAAATATATCTGTTAACCCTAGAAAGCCATAAATTCCATCCGTTGGAACGCGTCCAACCAAGTTATAGCCATCGTTAATAAATGCGTTTTGCAGGTCGCTAAACTCTGTATTAGTGGCGGTATTATTCGCAATAAGGCTATTGCTCACTCGAACCAAATCAGTGGTTTGACTAACTCCATCTGTTGCCAAACCACCACCAGAACGATTAGAGTGGTTGTTTACAATGGTACAGAAATTAATAAAGGAACTTTTGTTCAATGCCTCAACTATTCTGAGTCCACCGCCAAATATATCTGCTGTATTGCCAGAAATAGTACAGTTGGTGAGTTCTACCTTACCTTTGGTACTGTAAATTCCGCCTCCTTCTCCTCCAGAATTCATATTAATGTGAGTCGTGTTGCCAGAGACTGTGCACTTATTTAAAATAAGTATTCCATCATCGTTATAAATGCCGCCACCATGATTCCCAAAATTAGCAGTACCCGATTGATTGCCAGAAACGGTACAATTGGTCATAGTCAAGCTCCCTTTATTGTAGATACCACCACCATGTCCATTTCCAGTATTTGAATTATTGGTGATGCAATTAGAAACGATGCAGTTATTGAGCGTTAAGGCGCCTTCATTGTAAATGCCACCACCAAAAGCCTTTGAAGGTGTCGAAGGTGAGGGCTCTTTAATGTTCGATCTACCGTTTATAATGGTGAGGTTGTTGATAACAACGGTAACGCCAGAAACAATTTGCATCACCCGATCTACCTCATTAAATCTCTTTACATCTAAAGACAATACAGCTCTATTTCCGTCAATTGTGGCACCATTGCCATTGATGGTTAAGTTCTTTTCTATATCCAAATCTTGAATACTTGGATTCACATCCAGCCCCTCGTGTTCACCGGAAGCCGAAGCTCTAGTTAATACATAAGTAGCATTGGCAGCCAATTCAATGATATCACCAGCAGCGGAATAACGGATAGCTTCGCGAAGTGAAATGCCAGTACCATCGCCCAGCACTCCATCATCTTCGTCTGTCGTGGTGGTAACGGTGATGGTGATTGCAAAAACTAAGGATTGGAAAAATAGGGTAAAAATGAGTAGTAAATATATTTTCATGGTAAAAGGTTGAATAATAGTTAAGTAACGCAAGTAATTCATCATCAAACGAGTATTTTCTGGGGATAAACAAATTGCTTTAATGGAATTGACACAAATATGAATAACTTAATTAAAACAACAAAGAAAATATAATAATATTTTAAATGTTTATCAAAAAAATTATAAATGATTACACCTAGATTAATTATGTCCTCAGAATGTCGAAGTAGATAAACCAAAATATGAGTAAAATAAACCAAAACAGCCTTTATAAATGAACATATCACCGTGTTTTGTTCAAGTGGGCAGTTCTTGCTCTGTACCTTCCACATCCACAGAGAAGTAGTTAAGCATAAATTCTTTTTTGTCTAGGTTAATGTATTGTCTAGGAACTAAAAGTAAACTTTGGTCGAAATAGTATTGGCATTATAGGAAAACATTTTGAATACTTGTTCATTAGAGTTCTTTCGAAAGTAAAAATAACTTATTTTTGATAAAAAAATAAGG
>DAITMC010000017.1:4006-26939 GCA_036835365.1 Saprospiraceae bacterium | reverse complement strand
CAACTGACCGCGATGAGTTAGTTTATATCTGGCAATTAGCTGCTGATGATGCATTCAATACTGTTCTTTTCCAAACGATTGTAGAAGGAACATCACTCAACGCTAATTTTGGTGTTGTAGATGGCTTATTGGCATCGGCAGGCGTAGAAGTGGGACAAACCATTACGCTTTTCCATAGAGCTATTGCTTCGGACGGTGCATTGCAGACAACGGGTGCGCCTGCATCTGTCGTATTGACCCGTGGTGTAGTTGGGCAAGACGTTGATGGTATTGATTTAGAATTGAGCATGACTGCCTCTTCTGAAACATATAGTATTTTCACAAACACCACCTATGAAATTGTAGTACGTAACACAGGCAATCAGGCGGCAACCAACATTCGTATTGCGGCTGGTCGTCCAGAAGGGTTGGTACATACTAGCGCAGTGGTAACTAATGGACGCTACCGTGTAGTGATTGGCAAATGGGATATTGATACCTTGGAAGCTGGTGCAACAGATACCTTATTCTTGACGCTTTTTGCGCTAGTCGGAGATAGGGAGATTACCAAGTTTGTACAAGTGGAACGTGTAGATCAGGAAGATGTAGATTCTTCACCAAATAACAATACCACGAATGTGCCTAATGAAGATGATGAAGCAGTAATTACGATTCGTCCGATTATGAATAGAGCAAATATAGGTATTGCCAACGGTACTATGCGCATTAATAGCATTTACCCAAGTCCAACAACGGCTGATGTAACGATAAATGTGAGTAGTGCGATAGCAATGAACACTCACCTTAATATCTTTAACGCCAACGGGCAATTGGTACAAAGACAACGTATCAATTTGGAAGCAGGAAACAATAATGCTTACTTGTTAGTCAATCATCTAGCAGAAGGTACCTATTTCTTGCAAGTAGAAGGAATGGATATTGTAATGTCATTTGTGAAACAATAATTTTGGATAACACATAATACGATGCAGTAAAAAAGGTCAACGCAATTGATATGATAATTGCGTTGACCTTTTTTCTATTTTTATTGCATCAACTTGTGACCTAATTATTTCCCTGTGTACCCGCCATCCTTCTGCTGACTAGTCAACTGAAGATTATATTTTTCTGGCTCAACCGTTAAATCGGTAAAGAACACACTCACTTTATCCTGAAGTATATTTTTGAACACTCGGATTCTACGATTGCCATCCACACGCACATAGACAGTGCCTTTTTCAGGATGGTCGAACTGAGTGAGTGGACCATAAGTCGTTTCCGTTATCTTCAAAACATCCACCAATAAGGTGTCCACACTGTAATCATCTGTCCAGGCAAAAGCATCGTATTTGTAATGCACAGGCATTTCAACGATTTTATCTTCGTAAAAAGTAGGGTAAAAGTTGGCTTTACCTTCGTGGCGTAGCAAATGCGATACATCGTACTCTACGCTCGTATTGCCTATGCCTTGCTTAATGATTTGCTGCTTATTGAGTTCCCAGCAATGAGTGAAAAAATCCTTAGAAGTCATACCCAAATGAATACCTAAGAAAAGACTATCTTGACGAATCCCTTTCGCTAATTCTATTGCCACCATCTTATCATATTCAGAGGGTATTTGACAACTTTGCCCCAGTGCGAAAATAGTGATTCCAAGTAACCATCCTTTTACTAACTGCTTCATTATTCCTCTTTTTACTTCGTTTTTTTTAATTAATCCTATCCACTATGTTGGATGTATAAAACAATAAAATTAGGATTAGTTTACCTTCTCCCTTTTGTTGCGTGCATAAGAAAACCCTAATAATTTATCATTATTTCTTGCGACCAGTAACTTGCTATTATTTAAAACCGCAAAATCTCGAATTTCTCCTTTTATTTTCAATCCCGACATTGAGGTCGGCAAAACTAAAAATTCGCCCTTACTATTGCCTTTTAAGAAAACACCATAACTGGCATCATAAATGCCTATTTCAGGTTTGGAGCGATAGAAGTTGCCACCGAGTAAAATATCCAAATGCCCATCGCCATCAAAATCAGTAATTTCTATTCCATATTTAGGCGCAAATTGTGCTTGTATGGGTAAAGGTTTTGGTACGAAATTCCCCCCTTGATTAAAAAATACCATAGTTTGTAATTCATGTATGCTGAGTTGAATGGATTTCTCTAGTTGTTGCGCTGTAAACATATCCTCAACGGTTTGAGATTGATATTGCTCAAATTTGAGGTATTTTTTCTTGAGTTCAGGCAACTGGGTGATTAAATCAGAACGCAGCACCAGTGGGTAAGCAATTGCTCCCTCATATTGGGTAAGCAACTGCTCAACGGTTCCATTTTGGTCAAAATCGTTGATATACAACCGAATAGGATGTGCTGAATCAGCCCTGAACCGACTATTCAAGCCATGATTGCCAGCGACTAAGTCTGGCTGACCATCGTTATTCAAATCTGCTACTTTAAGACAATTCCAAAATCCGTTGATGGGTGTTTCACCGAACGCATTTGCTTGTCGTCGAAGAGTACCATTTTCATTGGATAACAGGGTGAGCGGCATCCATTCGCCAGCTACAATCAAATCCAACGTGCCGTCACCATTAGCGTCTAGCCAAGCAGCATCTGTGATTAAGCCTAAATTTGTTAGTTCAGGAGCTAATTGTTGAGTGCGATTAGTGAAGTTGCCTTTGCCATCATTTTCTAGCAAATAGCCATTGTTGGGTACACCATAAAGGAACGGACGCAAGCGAATGCCAACAAATAAGTCCAAATCACCATCGCTATCAAAATCACCTGCTTTTACACAAGCAGTACTTTCAAAACGATTAGTAGGTAGTATTTGATTAGATTTGCGAAAATTGCCTTTACCGTCATTAAAGTAAAGCCTATCTATCAGTGCGGAGGCACTTTCAGGAAATTCATTACCTCCACTCGCTACATAAAGGTCTAAATCGCCATCACCATCGGCATCAAAAAATAGGGCATCTGTATCCTCTGAAGTCTTATCTTGCTCGAAAAGTGCTGCATTAGTAGCCTGAAAATTACCATTTTTCAGTTGTACGAACAATGCTCCACTTTGGTCTTTAGCTCCTCCAATGTAAAAATCATCTAATCCATCGCCATTTACATCACCAACGGCAATTTTGGGACCTTCTGCTGAAAGCATTTGAAAGAGTAAACGGTCGCGATTAAAGTCAGAAAAATTATTTTCTTCGTGTTTAAAAAGTTCATTAACACTTTCCAATGCTGTAAAAATGGGAGAATGTACTTGAGTGATTTTGTTGATTATGTATGGAGTTGCTTCACTTTCTCGAATAGTCAGTAGCTGATTTGTAGCTATACCCTTCAACACCGTTTTTTTGCCTGTATTCCAAAGTACGACTAAGGAATCAATACGCGCTAAATCACCCAGTCCAAAGTGCAAACGGTGATCAACGCAAGACTGAAATCCACGCATTGGTGCTTGTTCTTGGTAAAAAACTTGATGGTCTGAATGTATAAAAACTTGCGCCCCCAAACCAAAAGTGTTTTCATCTTCTCCTTTCAACTCAATGGATAGGCTACTGTGTCCGGTCTGCTCTTTAGCTTGATTTTTGTAAATAAATGGGGGCATATTTACATTGTTAATGACCAAATCAAGATCGCCATCGTTATCTAAATCAGCGTAGGCAGCGCCATTAGAAAAACTAGGTTGTGCTAGCCCCCAAGCCGCTGCTCGGTTACTAAATACCAAATCGCCTTCATTATGAAAAGCATAGTTTGACAATGCTTGCGAAGGCATAGCATCAATTAGTTTGAGTACTGCTTGTTGTTCTTTTTGGATCATTTCGCGCATGCGCTCAGGATTAGAATAAAAATTAACATAGTCTTGATCCAGTAAATCTTTGTAAATGCCATTGGCAACAAAAATATCTTTTTTGCCATCGCTATCCATATCAAAAATCAATGCTCCCCAACTCCAGTCAGTAGCATGTGTGTTGGTTAATCGTCCAATTTCGCTAAACGTTCCGTCGCCATTATTGAGTTGCAATACATTTCTACCAAATTGATGGTAGTAACCACTTGCTACCTTTCGTTGATAGGTATTCCAATTTTCAAATTGGGCTTTAGTTTTATAACGGTCATTAGTGGCAGGCAACATTTCTGTTACAAATACTTCTGGCAAAGCGTCATTGTTGAGGTCTGCCATATCTGCCCCCATCGAGCCCATACTAATTTCACGCATCCAATTTTCTAAATCTTCTTGAAATGTGCCATCTTGCTGATTGATGTAGAGGTAATCTTTTTCAAAAAAGTCGTTGGACACATAAATATCTTGCCAGCCATCGCTGTTGATATCACCAATGGTAACGCCTAGACCAAATCCGATGGCACTTCCATAGATGCCTGCTTGCTCGCTAATATCGGTAAAGTGATTACCATCGTTCCGATAAAGTTTGTTTCCCCCTTGTGGGTCGCGCATCGAGCGATTTATTTTGTCCAAGTCGCTACCTGTTCCAATGGAGCGTAACGAGTTATTGAGCAAGTAACAATCTAAATCACCATCTTTATCGTAGTCAAAAAAGACAGCGTGCACAGAAAGTCCTTCATCAGCAATACCCCATCTTTTGGCTTGCTCGGAGAAGGTGCCATCTTGATTGTTGATAAACAGTTGATTGTAACGATTGATTCCGCCTGGTGGTCCCGATTTACAAACGTAAATATCGAGCCAGCCATCACCATTTACATCTGCCATGCTAACACCTGTTGACCAAACACCGGCGCAAGCCACACCTGCTTTAGCTGTAATGTCCTCGAACTGAAAATCGCCTTTGTTGAGATAAAGTTTGTTGTCAACTGAGTTGCCTGCAAAATAGATATCAATTAGCCCATCGTTATTGATGTCGCCAAGAGCTACACCAGCACCATTATAAAAATTCCGAAAAGTGTAAGTGTTGAATTCTTCTGTGGAGGTTAATTGATTAACAAACCAGACGTTAGTTTGCTTTGGTGCAAGTAACTGAAACATAGTTGTTTCATCGTTTTGTACTCCATCTTTGCAACCTAATGCTATTAAAAAGGCAAATAAGTAGTATATTGTTGAGTGTCTCATATGAAAACGCTGTCAAAAATCATGCTTGTATAAGCAAAAAAAGAGTATTATTTTTATTTCTTATCTATTCCCTTGTTGAAAATCTCGATTTTTGCATGGTCTGTTGTCTCGAAACGTTTTTTTGTAAAGACTACTTATCAGGACGTTTTTGATCATTTTTATGGCGAATGCGTGGCTGTGTCCATTCCTCGCGTTGGGCAAATTCAACGATGTTTTTCATCATGCCAATAATGCCCAAAAACACCATATAACCAAAAGCAAGCACAATATAAATCCAACTATAAGAGCCTGCCTCCCAGATGGAGCGTGAAGAAAAAAGATAAGCAATGAAGCCCGCTCCAGCCGCCAAACCCATGAAACTCATAATGGATTGACTCCAATATTTGCCGCCATCCTTGGCAGTGATGGAGGAAATACTATTAAAAATGGCAAACATCAACATAAAAGAAGCCGCGCTTAACCAAGGAAAATTTGTATTGACTTTCAAAAGCTGGCTCCACTCTATTAGTTTAGCCACTAGCGTAACTATGGCACTTAATGCCAGCAGTAAAGCCGCTTGAAAATAAGGACTGGCAAACTTGTTAAAATAAATATCCATTTTTGTCATACTTATACAATGCAATAGCATTAAGATTGTTCATTACTGATCACTTTTCCGTAAAGGTCGTATTCACTAGCATCTGTTATGAGCACTTGCGCAAAGTCGCCCAAACGAACATAGCTAGTTTTCGCATCCACTAGGACTTCATTATCTACTTCGGGTGAATCGCCTTCGGTGCGTCCATAAAAATAGCCCCCCTCTTTTCGGTCGAAAAGGACTTTTAAGTTTTGACCCATTTTTGACTGATTTTTCTCGTAAGAAATACCCTGTTGCAGCGCCATCAATTCGTTAGCACGCTCCATTTTCACTTCGGCCGGTACATTGTCTTTCAACTCATAGGCTCGGGTATCCTCCTCATGTGAATACTGAAAAACGCCGACTCGTTCAAATTGCATCTCCTCCACAAAATCAAGTAGTTCTCGAAATTCTTGATCGGTCTCACCAGGGAAGCCGACTAGCATAGTTGTTCTTAGTGTTAAGTTCGGAATTACTTTCCTTGCCTGTTCAATTAAATCTTTGGTTTCACGTTGAGTGATTTGCCTTCTCATACGCTCTAGCACCGTATCGCTAGCGTGTTGTAAAGGCATATCTAAATAGTTGCAAATTTCAGGTCGCTCTGCTATGACATCAAAAATCTCTCTTGGAAACTTGCTAGGGTAGGCATAATGCAAGCGAATCCAATCAATACCATCCACGTCAGCTAGTGCATGAAGCAATGTTGGTAAAGTTCTTTTTTTGTAAATATCTAATCCATAATAAGTTAGCTCTTGAGCAATAAGCATTAATTCTTTAACACCATGCTTTGCTAGGTTTTTAGCTTCCAATACCAGTTGCTCAATCGGCTTTGACACATGTTGCCCACGCATTAACGGAATAGCGCAAAAAGAACAGGTTCTATTGCAACCTTCTGATATCTTCAAATAAGCATAGTGCTGTGGCGTAGTGATGATTCGCTCTCCAATGAGTTCATGCTTGTAATCTGCATTTAATTTGGCAAGCAATCCTGGCAATTCTAAAGTGCCAAAATAAGCATCTACTTCTGGGATTTCTCGCTCCAAATCTTTTTTATATCTCTCTGAAAGGCAGCCAGTTACATAGAGTTTGTCAATTTCGCCTTTTGTTTTTCGAGCAGCATTTGCTAAAATAGCATTCACGGATTCTTCTTTTGCCAAGTCAATAAATCCACAAGTATTGATAATAATGATATTAGCATCTTTATCCTCCTCGTGCGCCACTTGGTAATCATTAGCACGCAACTGGGTAATCATGTTTTCAGAATCCACTAGATTCTTAGAACATCCCATGGTAATGACATTTATTTTATCTTTTCTTAATGTCTTCGTTTTCATTGTATTAAAACATCTTCTTTATTGCTATCAACCTATGTAAAAGACAAAACTACAACAATCTTGATGAAATGAATAGGAAATCATAGGGCGCTAATTAGCCACAATACAATCCATAACGGTCTTTAATCCAATAAAGAGTAAATCCCTACCCACCTCTGTAATGGCGGCATCATCGTCTTCTACTAAAGCATCTTCCAAAAAAGCCAATAAATCCTCCTGCTCTGTTGCTTCAAAAAAAGAATCTAAACGTCGGCGAAAATCCTTTGAAGTATTGTCTAAATAAGTTTCCCAATTGTCTTCTTCTGCCGCTCCTAATGCTTCTTCCGTTATCGTTGGCAGTACTTTTACTTGCTCTGATGTTTTCGCCGATTGATAGATTATCCAAGTGAGGTAAAACAAGTAAGAGCGTTCTTCTTCTGTCAGCGTATCGAATTGTTCATTTGCTAAATAAGCCAACAACATCGGCTGTTCTTTTTCTAGTTGTTCAATTTGCATCTCTGGGGTTTCTTCGCTTTCCTCTAGTGCGTCTATGACTGATTCGATGATGTCTTCTGATACAAGTTGCATATACTTTTTTGTTGATATGAAAATGAGTTGCGAAATTACCGATTATTATCAATTCTGAGTTTATCTTGCGGATTTACTTCTGTAATTCTGACTTCTGTTCTTCTATTGAATTCATGTTCCTCTTCTGTACAACTCACCCCATCTACACAGTGATTGCGTATTCTGGATTCCCCAAAACCGTAAGTCTTAATTCGATGGTGCGCAATACCTTTGTTAATCAAATATTGCTGTGCTGCTTGTGCCCTTTTTTGCGATAGTTCCATATTGGAAAAGGCATCGCCTCTGGAATCGGTATGTGCAATCAACTCAATTTTTATCGAAGGATATTTATTCATTAGCACGAACAGTTGGTCGAGTTCTTTTGCTGCCTCTGGCTTTATATCGTACGCCGCTAAATCGTAGTAGATATTTTCCAATATTACCGTCGAACCAGTTTCGATGGGCATATCTATAATATTCGTTTTCTGAGGTTGAAGCATAACTTCCATACTCATGGAGCGTGTGCCACGAATGCTTTTGGTAGAAACTTCACTACGATAAGGTAAAAAACCACTAGCACTAGCTTTCACCGAAAAATCACAACCTTGCTCTAAGCAAAAGACAAATTCGCCAACATGGTTCGTCGTGAGGGCTTCTTCTCTACCTGTGCATTCATTGCGCAAACGCACCTCTGCATAAGGAATCCGTTGTTGATTGGGGGCATAAACCATACCACTCAAATCAAAGCAGGTAATGGGTTCTATTGGAATGACTAAGCGTTCCGGATCAATTTTACTTTCTGTGGAGTAAACAAATTCTTTGGTAAGAAAGCCCGGCTTTGAAATGAGGATTAAATATTCTTTTTCTGACTTAAAGTTTTGAATCAACTCGCCACGTCGGTCTGTTCTCAAAGGAGTTTGTTGTATTTCTTTTTCCTCTTTGAGCACTTTTTGTAGCACTTTTTTATTGGATTGCTGCGTATCTTGCACATAGACATAATTGTAAATATCTTCGCTATATTGACTTCCTTCTTTTTCAAAAATACGCACGTCAGCCAATGGAATAGGGGCATTACTCAATTCATTGATAATCTGAATCGTGGAGCGAAGGCTGAATGTCTTAGACATATTCTTAAGCCCATTCAAAGCACGGAAGGAGTAAATATCATCGCCGCCTACACCGCCCGCACGATTGGAGGTGAAATAACCGCTCTCACTTAATGGGTCAAGAATAAAACCAAAATCGTCATTAGGAGAATTAAAAGGAATACCTAAGTTAACAATTTCTTCATTCGGGTCAGCGAGATTAATCATAAAAATATCGTAATTGCCATATCCAGGATGCCCAGTAGAGGCGAAAATTAATACACCACTATCGTGAATAAAGGGAAACGCCTCTCTGCCTTTGGTATTTACTTCAGGCCCTAAATTAATAGGTCTAGACCATTCATTATTGATTTTTTCGACCATGTAAATATCTGTTCCTCCAAAACCTCCAGGCATATCCGAAGCAAAAAACAACCTATCCCCAGCAGGCGATAGCGTGGGGTGCATACAACTAAAGCCATCGTTATTGAAAGGTAATTCCTTAATATCTCCCCATTCGTTTGCTCCTTTTGTAGCCTGGTAAATCTTCATATGTATCTTGTTGCGTTGCTTATCACTACTTCTTGAAAAGTAAATCGTTTGATAGTCCCTGTCGAAAGTTACTGGTCCCTCGTGAAATGGAGAATTGAGGACAAGGGAAAAACTGCTTGCTTTGGCACGAACGCCCTCTGATAAAATAGGGGCAAAATATAAGTCGTGGTAAGTATCACCTGTTACTTTATCAATCGGTCCGTTTTTCTTTCTACTGGAAGGATAAACAATACCATTGCTATAAAACGCAGGGGAGTAGTCATCCTTCTCAGAATTGATTTGCGCTAAATTCATTACCGCCACTGACCGTCGCCATTCTTCTAAATTGGTATTAGTTTGTGCCACAATTGGATAGCACAGCAGTAAGATGAGTGAAATATGGAGCAAACGAATGAGTAACATAATATATGTGTTTTACGAAGCAGTGCAATACTTTATTCCCTTACCATCAAAATTTAGACGGTTAGTTTAACCCTCCTTATTAGAAGTGTCTTGGATTGATATATTCTCTATTAGGCGTAGTTTTATTTTTACCCTCGCCAAAGTGATAACGCAGCGCCACTTCAATGCTTCCATCTTGATAATTTCTAAGTTCTGTTAACGCAACATCATAGGACAGACCGAGCAAAATATTGTCATTCACTTGCATAGAAAATAAGCCACTAACCGATGAACCAATAGGGTTGGAACGCGCACCACCAATGCGATAAGTACCTCCAATAGTAATTTTATCTAATAAAATAAAGCTCAAGTTAATATCGGCATCCAATGGTGTACCTTGAGTATATTTTATCAAAAATTGAGGTAAGAATTTAAAATCGCCCTCACCAAACATGACCCCCGACATCAAATAATAGTGCTGCACTTCTCTTGAAATAATGCCATCATCATCCGCTAGGTCAATATTGGTTTTTAAAAAACGCGGTAAAGAAAACCCTAAGTAAAACTGCTGAGTATGGTAGTAGAACCCCAACCCAAAGTTAGGAACAAATTTGGATTGATAATTAGCAGGAATTGCACCATCAATGCTGATAGGTTGTGTTCCTTCTAATCGGTTGAAATCAATGCTCATGAAGCGCAAAGAGGCTTGTATGCCCATACCCATTATGCCAGCACCTAATGGTACACGATAGGAATAGCTGCCATCGAAAGTAATTTTTTCTGTAACGGCAACTGTATTTCTGTAAATATTTCCTCCAACTCCAATTCTATTATTCAACAAGGGTAAATCGAAAGTCAGTGCCTGCGATTGAGGCGCGCCATCTAATCCAATCCACTGGTTGCGAGCAATTGCAGTGATAGAGGGGGTCCCTTGAGTGCCTGCATAAGCAGGATTGTAGCGTAGTTTGTTAAACATGAACTGGGTGTATTGTTCATCTTGCTGCGCCAACAAAGCACTACTCCAACAAAGGAAGCAAAGGAAAATGTAAATCGGTTTATATTGCATAACTTAAAGCATTAAAATCTTAAAAATCAGGCTAAATAATTGGCTGAGTTCTTATCGTTGGATGACCAAAAATCCTGTAATCGGTTTGCTTCCGTCGCCAAAATTGATAACATAGAAATAAGAACCCTCTGGCAAATCTTCCCCATTATAAGTACCTTGCCAGTCGTTTTTGTAGCTTTTCGCTCTGAACACCTCATCACCCCACCCATTGTAAATAATGACTTCATTATTTGGGAATTTAACGACATCTATTAAACAAGGAATAACAAAGGTATCATTGATATTATCATTGTTTGGCGTAATAACAGAAGGCACTTTACAAGCCGCATCAGCTCCTACTCTCACAAGCACGAGCGCTTCGGAACAATCACAACCAACGGTGCAAATCTCATAAGTAAAGGCATCTGTACCAGAAAACAAAGCTGGTGCTTGGTAGCGGACGATACCACTACCCAACGATTCTACTGTTCCCTCCATTGCTGGATCAATAATTCGAATAGAAAAAACTTCATTCACAAAATTATCATTGGCAGTAACATCAAAATCGGCTTGTTGACCAAAAGGAACAACAATGGTATCGGGTTGCGCCAGTGCCAAAGGTTGATAATTTACTGTAACGGTATCTCTCGATCTGTCGCCACATACGGCATTGTCCACCGTCCAAATCAGTATATTTTTACCCACACTCAATCCACAAACTTCGCTTTTAGGATTGCTTATCGAGTTGAACTTGATATTAGGATTTGAGCTAGACCAACGACCGAAATCAGTAGGTGGTGCAGCAGCGTTTAGTGCAGTACAACCATTGCCACAATCGTTGAAATCATTGCCCGCAAAAGCAAAGCCATTAGAAACAATGACCACTAAATCATCTGTGGTAACGCCACAAGTGCTACCTGAAATGTTCCAAGTAAAAATATACTGGTTGCCAGGTTGCAAGCCTGAAACACGAGAATTGGGGTTATTAGGCTCTTCTATCCTTACGCCTAATGCAGATTGTATAGTAGATTGCGTCCAAAAACCACTGCCAATCGCAGTACGTTTTGCGTTTAGCAATAATGAACCTACGGAACAAGTGTCAATCATCTCACCAGCATCGGCTGCCTCATCCAAGTTGAGGAATATCATAACCTCATCAGAGGAATAATTCATGCAAGCGCCATTGCTCAATGTCCATTGAAAAGCATAGCTTCCAGAACCGCTTAGCCCTGAAACAGTCGTTCTAGGATCATCAGGATTAGAAATTATTATGCCTGTGGGGTCTCCACTTTTTAGCGTCCATTTACCTGTACCTACAGAAGGTGGAGTTGCTTCCAGTCGAATGGATTGTGCTTGGCACACTGCAATATCTTCACCAGCAAAAGCTCTATTTTGAGGAATCTTATTCAGGATAACATTCGTCGGCAAAGAAATACCTGAAGAACAACCTTTCAATCTGGCTTCTACAAAGAAGCTATTTCGACCTTCTGGATAAGGGCTGAAATCGGTGATATTCAATACTAAATTGCTGATAGGTTCACTAATAGGTTCTAAATTACTATTATACCAAATATAATTTGCCCCAGATGTAGTATTAATGGCAGCTACTGCTAACCTCAGCACGGCATCGTCTTCGCCTACACAGATAGGTCCGTTGCTCAACGCAATAGGTAAATTTGGAAGGTTATCCACGACCACTTCAACCGCTACTTGCTCAGAAGGACAACCATTGAGTATGGCTTGCACCCGATAAGTTCCGTTGTGGATATCAGGTGTTACCATTTGAAAAACAGGACTAGCACCAGAAGCTGTTAATCCAGAGGGACCTTCCCAGCGATAGGTGGCATTGGGAATAAGATCAGCCTCCAATCGAAGCGATGTTCCTTCGCAAATAGGGCTATTACTGAAAGCTGAGATTTGAGGTTTTGCCCCAACTCTTATTGGCGAAACCCCTGATTGTCTTGATTCACAGCCATCTACACTAACAATTACAGCATATTCGCCGTCGTCATTAATAGTGGATGACTGAATATTTAAGGTGGGTACCGTGGTTGTTCTAGTGCCTCTTGGGGTGAGCCATTTATATTCTACTTCTGTTCCCATGTAAGAAGTTGTTTCTAAAGTAATGTTGCTTCCTTCACAAAAAGGTGGTCGAGTAATATCGCTTAGTCGAGGTGTTGTAGGCGTTTCAGGTGCACTTTTCAGGGAAACTATTGTTGTTCTTCTCTCGGAGCTGCATCCTGAGGCATTGGTGACTACCACCGTATAATTACCACTGTTGCTTGCTGTTGCATTAGGAATAATTGGTAGGCTATCAGTGGAAACAAAACTATTGGGTCCCTCCCACAAATAGCGATAGGTACCATCATCTAACGGGAAAACTGCCACCGCCAATCGAACATCTTTAGTGCCTGTTAAACATTCCCCTCCTCCGCTATTACTAATGCCTGTGATGCGTATGCTGGGAGCAATCCCAACGATGGTGCTACTGGTATTAGTGCAACCTTCTTGTGTTGTAATTCGACAAAAATAAGTTCCTGCATTAGCAGCACTTACATTTTCAATGATAGGTGCTACCCCTACCGCAGCGTAGCCATTTGGGCCTGTCCACTCATACAAAGCACCATCTAAAATTGGTGATGCAGTCAATTGTAATGGGCTGTTTTCGCACACGTTGGCGGCAGAAATGACTAGGTTTGGATTGGGATTGACAATTACATCTAAAGGGTTCGATAAGTCGGAGCGACATCCTGCATTGGTTACATAAACTCGCCAAGTACCAGCTAATTGAGGATTGACATTTCTTAGTGTAAGCGCATTTTCAACAGTAATTTGTTCTGATTGATTAGGCGTTTGCCAATGATATGCGTTTGCATCGCTGATATTTGTTCGCAACGTAATTTCGCCTCCTTCACAAACAGCACCATTATAAGACAATATAGGCTGCTCTGGTTTAGCACGAATGGCAATTACTGTTGTAGCTGATTCGGAAACACAATTCCCTCTGGAAACGGTGAGTTGATAAATACCAGCATTATTTATTGTAGTATTCTGAATAATAGCAGGATTTTGAGCAGCAGACATAAACCCGTTTGGACCGCTCCATTGATAAGTCAAATCTGCACCTGCAACAAAAGTTTCTAATTTAATAGATTCCCCTTCACAAATTGGCTCTGGATTGGCATTAGCAATAATTGCCGTAGGCGTTTCAATCACTTGCAGTGTTTTTACTACCGAAGCAGCAGAAATGCAGCCATTAATTTCAATAGTTAGGAAATAGTTGTATGTTCCTACGGGCAATGCGCTTAATATGAGTGATGGCGTATTCGTTGTTCCTATAAGCATGTTGTTGTCCGTAGCTCCAGTGTACCAGCGATAGATTGCCCGCTGCCCTTGTGGTATAGTCGTGCTACTCAATCTTAGTTCTTCACCAAAGCATATAGCTTCTGGAATCGTCAGTTCAGGGGTGGAAAGTGTATTATTAATGGCTACTTCGACAATACCCGTTGCAGTGCATCCAGTTAATCCAGTTACTGTCACTTGATACGACCCTGCATTTCGCTCGCTAACATTGGTCAATATTGGATTGGCTAAGTTGGAGGCGAACCCGTTAGGTCCTGACCAGCGATAAGTATAAATATTATTGCCAATAGCGGCAGGTGGATTAGCGAACAAGAACAAAGTGTCTGTGCCACAAGGTGGAATGAAAAAAGAAGGTTCTGGTGAAGCTGTGATGATTCGAACGGGGGCTTGGCAAGTTGCACTATTGCCTGATTTATCTATGACGGTAAGGATAATATCCACTAAATCCCTTCCGATAAATTGACAATCAAAAACGGAAGGCGTTAAAAACATCGTATCAATGGCGCAATTATCGGTGCTACCTAAGTCAATATCTGCTATGGAAATGGACTCTACTAGCGTGCCCGAAGGATTCACTGTCACTGTCGCACTACCGCATCGTGCTACTGGAGGTTCTTTGTCCTCAACGGTAATTGTAAAACTACAAGTGTCTTGGTTTGAGTTAACATCTTCAACAACATAAAATACTTCTGTTACGCCAGCAGCAAATTGCAATTCGGGCAGACCAGTATTTAATCCAATTTTTATTGGCGATATTTCAGTAGCCCCTTTAGTGAAATAAGTGTATTCAGCGTTACTAAAAGTCAGCGTAGCAAACATTAGACTAACGCCATCGGTATCGCCATCATTCAGCACCACTGTTGGATCGCACGGATTAATGCCATCACCACGTCCTCCAGGAGGAATGGGAATGGCATCATTGGAATAAGCAGTAATTTCAATGATGCCATCCGCTGCCCATTCATTATACACCTGCGCGGGTATTTCAATAATAGTTTGACTAAATTGACTACAATCGCCAAATGTAACATTGGACTGCCCTAGAATAGTATTGGTCAAAGGAATGCCATCATCTCCTACGATAATGAAAAATCCATAAACATTATCTAAATCTGCCCTCATTGAAATGGTTAATTTGGCAGCACTTAGTGCATTTGGCGAAACATTCTGAAATACAAATGTTTTGCTATCCGCTAAGTAATCATCCAAATCGGGGTCAAAAGAAAAGGTGAGTAATGCCGAAGCCGTATCCGTAGGCAAGGTCAAACTACTTGTTCCGCCAACGCCACAATTATCTGTAATGCTACTCGGCAAAGGCAATTGATAAGTAGCCACGCAGCTATCGCCTAAAGGTAATACAACATCATTTGGACACGCAACGACAGGTGCATCTACATCAAGAACAGTAGCTTGATAACTACAAGTGCTGGTATTTCCTGCACAATCAATGACATAATAAGTAACAGTATTGATGCCAACATCTAGTGTTTCAATGATGGGAGAAGGTGGTATAAATAATAATCTTTCCCCAGTATTAATTTGGTATTCGTATCGAATGTTCTGTGGAGTAAGGGTTTTGAAGGCTAAAGTTGCTTCTACACTTGACCCTCCGCAGATATCATTCACTGAAAATCGTCCGGGTTGTCCTTCTACCATATTTGGTACAAGGAAAAAAGTAATCAAAGAATTTGAACCTGCTGATTGATTGATTTGTGTGGCAAGAATATTCGTAAATATGGTTTCTGAATTGCCACATTGAGCGAGTGTGTTATTGGTTCGTCCAATAATTGTACCATCCTCAAGTAGCACATTAAAATATTCTGGACCTTGCTCACCATCTACATTAATCAGTCGAATGGTTAGTTGGATACTATCGCTAGCAAAACTAGGGGATAAAATAATAGGAAAACTTAAACGTATCGGATTAACAGGTACATCGCGGTTGTTGGGGACATCAGAAAAAATAGGTAGCGTAAGTGTTCTATTATAGTTCCCTGAAAATGTAGCACATCGCTCCTCCACAACAGGCGATGCCAGTACATAATCTGTAGTACAAAGTCCTTGTAGATTTTTGATTGTAGTATCAGGTGGGCAGTACACAAAAACTGGTGCAATGTCATCTAATACTGTAAAAGTAGCGCTAGTAGTATCTCTATTGCCACATTCGTCTTGTACAATGAAATCCACTGTTTGCTGTCGAATCACTTTAGACCCTCCTGATGGGCAATCTGCATTGGATAAGGAAGGTGGATTAGTTGTTCCAGTATTGTAGGCTAGCCATGTTAAATTAGTTATGCTGCTGCAATTATCTACGGCCACTGCTCCTGCTCGCTGGTTGAGCCATTCTGCAAACAGTACGTCTGAAGGAATTGCCATTCCACAAGAAACCGTTCTATCTTTTGCTGGCGTAGTGATGGTAGGTGAAATTTTGTCATCTAAACTAATGCGTTGAATTTTTTCAGTTTTGTTGCCTGCTTCGTCCCGTACTTGCCAAATGCGTTGAATAGCGCCTCCACTAGCGCAACTTCCTGCGGTAAATACATCTTCGTAATTTACAGTAGGCACTGCCGTACAGTTGTCCATCACCATAGTTGGACGCCCCGTGAAATTCAAATCTGCTAATTGACCACAATCTACGACGATATCAGACGGTACAGTAAAAGTGGGCGCGACAGTGTCCAATATCGTAATGACTTGCATTTGGCGGCGTTCATTGCCACAACCATCGCGTACAATCCAAGTGCGTTCCACTTGTTGCCCCTGCTGGATGTCCAAAACTTGGTCTTGAAAGTTGATTGTAATACCATTGGGGTTGCAATTATCGCTGACATTAGTAGGCGAGCCTGTGATTTCGACATCGGTATAGTCTTCATTACAGTCTAGCATTTTGTTAGGTGGTGTAGTAAATGTGGGTGCTTGATCGTCAACAACAGTTATCGTTTGCACACCAACAAAGGTGTTGCCACAACCATCATTTGCTGTCCATGTTCTAATAATTTGGTAATTACTGCAAGCGGCTCCTCCCAGCGGGCGATCTACTTGTTGAAACTGCACATTGACTGTCGAACCATTTTTACTGGCAGTTACTACTGGAACTGGTGGACGACCTACAGAACAACTGATCGTGGTATCTCTAGGCAAGTTGTCAAAAGCAGGTTTGATAGTGTCCCGCAAAGTATATCTGACTTGGAAATCAGCCGTTTTGCCACATTCATCTTCTAACGTAAATGTTACCAGCGTTGAGCCGCACTCATTAAAAATATTGGGTGCATTATTGAATATATTACTAACGGAGCAATCATCGGTGGCGTTGATGATAATATTGTTTTGCTTTTCAATGACCCATTTACCAAAGTTATTTGAACCAACAAATTCAATTGTTTCTGAAAGATTAGCACTTGTCGTAGGTGGGGCAAGGTCTGGTGACACAAAAATGGTTTGGGTATAAGTTGTAGTATTTCCTTTAGAATCGCTGATGCGCCAAGTTCGTTCGATTGTGCCTCCATTGCAAAATCCATTTATGGCGGTCGTATCGTCTGTTGAAAAGGCAATCAAAAATCCGTCGCACTCGTCAATCGCATTTAGCGGAGTCGGTGCGGGAATAGCTCCAGCACAAACTGTTGTATCTGCGGGGGGTTGTGTAAACACTGGAGCTGTTTGATCAGGATTACATTGGGTAAAAGAAATTTGATGTACCGAAACTATAACAGCAACTATTCTAAAAAGAAGTTGTAGCGTCTTAATCATACCGAGTGAATATTTTGCTATCAGGCGCAATAATGCTAACCCAATGATTAAACTATATTTTAAGACTTTTTTTCTAAAAAAAGCCACTTTATTATTCCTTTTTTTTATTGGAAACGCCAATAATATGACTATCCTTTTTTACTAGCAACGAAGGTAAGGCACTTTCTAGTTTATCCTGAAAGTGCAATATGAGATATAACTTTAAATTACTATGTGTCAACTAAAATACAGGACATACTACTAAGTTTTTCTTCCAATCGGTTGTACGTAGTTCCTTATAAATGGTTAACTAAAAATTCTTATAACTTCGCAGCAACAACTTGTATAGAAAAGCTACTTCCTTCGGTTATCTTTTTTTCTCCTCCTTGTACCTATAAAAGCTAGTCAAAGAACGTTAGCCATAGCTTGAATTCGCCCCCTTTTGTAAACATTTTATCTTTTTCTTCGTCTATCCTGTGAAGCACTCTTTTTCTACTGCCACCTTAAATTTTTCACCTATCTATTTTACTCACTTTTTTGTGAGCATGCTTGCAATTTGAAAACTAAATTCTATTTTACAGCAAATTTATAAATTAATTTACACATTTGTTTCATGCCTACTATTGCTCAATCAAATATCGTTTACCAAAGAGGGAATCTCTCAGACGCAGAATTATTGGCATTGCACCAGCATTTGGTGCGTCCAAGAATGATAGAAGAAAAAATGTTAATTTTGTTACGGCAGGGAAAAATTAGTAAATGGTTCTCTGGAATTGGGCAGGAGGCGATTTCTGTCGGTGTTACGATGGCACTACAAGCCGATGAATTTCTTTTTCCGTTGCATCGGAATTTGGGTGTTTTCACAGTTCGACAAGTTCCACTAGAACGATTATTTGCGCAATGGCAAGGAAAAATGCTGGGCTTTACCAAAGGTAGAGACCGCTCCTTTCATTTCGGAACAATGGAACATCATATTGTTGGTATGATTTCTCATTTAGGTCCTCAACTTGCGTTAGCTAATGGCGTAGCATTGGCACATTTGCTGGCAGGCGAGCAAAAGCTATCGGTGGCTTTTACTGGCGATGGAGGCACCAGTGAAGGCGATTTCCACGAAGCACTCAATGTGGCTGCTGTTTGGCAACTTCCTGTCATTTTTGTGATTGAAAATAATGGCTACGGACTTTCCACGCCTACACAAGAGCAGTACCGCTGCCAATTCCTATCTGAAAGGGCTAAAGGCTATGGCATGGAAGGCATTACAATTGATGGCAACAATATCTTAGAAGTCTATCAAACAGTGAAAAATTGGGCAGCAAAAATTAGAATAAATCCTCAACCTTTACTGCTCGAATGCCTGACTTTTCGCATGAGGGGACATGAGGAAGCCTCTGGCACAAAATATGTGCCGCAATCCTTAATGGACGAATGGTCTGCTAAAGACCCTGTTAAGCATTTTGAGCAATATCTGCTAGAAGAAGGAGTGCTTACGGAAACAGCACTAGCTCAGTTGCGAAGAGAAATAAAACAAGAAATTGAGCAAGGACTAGAAATCGCTTTTGCTTCCAGTCATCCTGTGGCGGATACTAAAACCGAATTAGCAGATGTTTTTAAGCCCTTCCAAGCGATTACCACGCTGCCAAAAACCAATAATAAAAGTGAAAAACGCTTTATTGATGCCATCTCTGATGGTTTGCGACAAGCTATGCAACAACACGAAAAATTAATTCTTATGGGGCAAGACATCGCCGATTATGGTGGTGTATTCAAAATAACAGAAGGCTTTGTAAAAGAATTTGGCAAAGCGCGCGTCCGTAATACCCCACTTTGCGAAAGTGCTATTATTGGTGCAGGGCTAGGATTAAGTCTAAAAGGCTGGAAAGCAATGGTAGAAATGCAATTTGCCGATTTTGTAAGTTGTGGGTTCAACCAAATTGTCAATAATCTCGCTAAATTACATTATCGTTGGGGACAAAATGCCGATGTTGTGGTACGGATGCCTACGGGTGCGGGGGTGGGAGCAGGTCCTTTCCACTCGCAGAGCAATGAGGCATGGTTTGCACATGTGGCCGGTTTGAAAGTTGTTTACCCTTCTAATGTTTACGATGCGAAAGGATTATTGTTGGCTAGTTTTGAAGACCCTAATCCCGTAATTTTCTTTGAGCATAAAGCCTTGTATCGCAAGTTGATGGATCAAATTCCAGACGATTATTATACTGTCCCGATTGGTGTTGCTAAGGTAGAGCGAGCAGGGAGCAAAGCCACAATTATTACTTACGGTGCTGGGGTACATTGGGCAAAAGATGCTGTGGAAAAATTGCAAGCAGATGTGGAAATTATTGACCTCCGAACTTTACAACCGCTTGATTATGCTACGATAGAAGCTAGTGTCAAGAAAACCCATAAAGCGCTAATCCTGCATGAGGATAATTTGTTTTCTGGTATAGGTGGCGAAATTTCAGCACATCTTTCTGAGCATTTTTTTGAATATTTGGATGCTCCTGTGCTGCGTGTCGCAAGTTTAGATACCCCTATTCCAATGGCAAAACCGTTAGAAGACAACTTCTTGCCAGTGCAGCGTTTAGAAGAAAAATTAATACAACTTTTGGCATATTAGCACACTTAACTAAAGAACACTAAGTCAGCTAAATGTTAAGGAAGATGCCTTGAACATTTAGCTAAAATTATTACACAACTATTACTATTATGAAAATTATTTGTATAGGACGAAATTACCGAGAACACGCTAAAGAACTAAACAACCCTATTCCAACAGAGCCAATGGTATTTATGAAACCCTCTTCTGCTTTGCTGTTGGATCATAAACCTTTTTATCATCCAGCGTTTTCCAAAAACATTCATTACGAACTAGAAATTGTATTGAAAGTTAGTAAAAATGGTCGTCACATTCAGCCAGAATTTGTAGATAAATATATAGAGCAAATTGCACTAGGGATTGATTTTACTGCACGCGACTTACAAGAAAAATGTAAAAAAGAGGGTCATCCTTGGGAAATTGCCAAAGGCTTCGACGGCTCGGCAGTGTTGAGTCGTTTTGTGCCTACTCAGGATATCCAAAATAGAGACAACATTGAATTTTATTTAGAAAAAAATGGTGAACGAGTGCAACATGGCTTCACTAAAGACCTGATATTCTCTTTTACCGATTTGATTGTTTACGTTTCTCAATTTTTCACGCTCAATCAAGGAGACATCATCTATACAGGCACCCCAGCAGGGGTAGGACCTATTCAAATTGGTGATTTGCTGAATGGATATTTAGTTACCAAAAATGGAGCAGAACACTTACTAAGTTGTGAAGTAAGATAAAGATAGCATTATTTGCCATATTTTGTTTTTAAAATGTGGCCATTTTGCCTTTTAATTCCTACTGCTCAAATAAGCTAGCATCCAGTCCTGGCACTATCCTTAGCGCATTTTTGAAATAGATTTTTTTCAGAATTTCATCGGGTAAATTCAATCCATACATTCGCCAGAAAGCGTGATAGCGTTTGTAGTACGGAAAATACTCGTCTGCGGTTTCTAGCACCCGAAAATAGGTTAAAAACTCTTCGGGAACGTAGGCATCTTTACCAAATAGTACACGGTCTTGATATTTTTCCAAGAACGAATTTACCATACGCGGTTGGCGACCTAGCTCTGCAATAACGGCTCCAATTTCAACATACATATTTGGCATTTCATCTAATAAGGTAGCTAGTTTTGCTAAGTCGCTGCCAAACCAAGCCATATGTGCTGCAATGAAAGTGGTTTTAGAGTGTTTGCGGAACAAATCCAATTGTTCATTGATGAGTTGCTCTCAAGGAGCAGGGTTCGTATCGCTGCGCTTGCGATTAGGGCGCAGTTTAAGTTCCAACCAGCGTTCATTGTTGGCATCGTGTGGCTCCCAGAATTGCTTGGGGTCGGCAGTATGAATTAAAACAGGAATACCCAATTCACCACACTTTTGCCAGATAGCATCAAGGCGAGAATCATTCACTGCAATGCGTTGCCCCTTGCTGTCCTTGTCTGTCATACCTTGACTTTTGTAAATTTTCAATCCTTTTGCACCGATACTAACATCGTATTCTATTTGCTTCAACGTATTTTCTAGCCAATCCGAAGCGTCAATACCACGCCATTCAATATTAGTAAAAAAGGTAATTCGGTTAGCATATCCCGACTGGTTCACATGATCCACCATAGCCTTCAAGGCTTTTCCGCCACGACCGCTCAAGTTGTTGATGATTGCCATATTCATGGTGTCCATTTCTCGGATAAGTTTATCCAAATCCTGTGATTCCATGCGCCAGTGATGGCTGTGGATATCAATGAAGCGGAATTTAGCGTGCGTTGGTTTATGCTCAGGCACGACTAAAGAAGAAGGTGGGTCATATTCCTCAAAATCCATGGTAGGGGCTTCCTGCTGCGCCGAAAGACAACTCATAATGGTCGTCAGTAATAATCCCAGAAATAATTGTTTCATGTTTTAAGCTGAATTTCTAGTGAAGGTAAACACAAAAAATGCTTTTGCCAAACAATCGCTAAATTTAGGATAGGCAAAATAGTATTCAGCTTGTGGCAAAGGTTGTAAAATAGGTAATACAAACGGATGGACATTTTTCAGCGCGCTATGTCCATCCGTTGTTGTTTGCTCAATTACTTAAAGCAGCAAGAACTAAGGTAGGATAATATCTACTACCCCGATGCCCATAGACATCTGTATCATCATTGAGAAGAAATCCATAATGTTTTACATTTGAAAGTTAGAAAATGACTACAAATCCGTATGTGTAGCACCACTTTCAAGCATCTGCAGCTACTTTCAAAGCGATTAAAGACATACCGTTGAATTGGCTAGAAATCCTTGTATTTACTAGCTTACAACACAAAGGTAAGGCAAGCAAAGCAGGTAATAAGACGAAAATGGGGTTGCTAAATCTTTATAGCAATAGAGAGAAATTTCTAAAAATTTCTATGAAAAATGTGTTGTTACGGCTAAAGAATGAGGGGGGTATCAGAAAGGAAGAAAACACAAGCAAAACACCTCGCAAGAGAATCTACCCTAATCTTTTTAGGGAATACAGTTCGCGTTTTTGGTCATGGCTTTAAACGAAGTCCAATATTTTTCAAATAGTAATGGCTCTGCACATTTCGTAAACGTCAGTACAGGGCAGTTGCTGCGGCGCAAGCCATAGAGATAGTGCGAAATGTGCATTTCGC